>DASXMA010000501.1:0-25342 GCA_036495965.1 Mycobacterium sp. | reverse complement strand
CACGCCGACGACCGACGTCAGGCCCGCGACATAGGCCAGGTAGATCGCCGCACCGCTGACGACCGATCCACCCCGAAAGCCTGCGCCGGTGACCGCCAGGAATGGACCGACGGTGCACGACAGCGAGGCAATCGCATAGCTCACGCCGTAGGTGTACATACCCACTATCCAAGAGCCCTGCCGCACATTCGGTGCCCACCGCGGGCCCACCGGCCGCGGCGTCAACGCCGTCAGCTCCCGACCCGACAGCAGCCAAATCCCAAGGGCGACAAGCACAACACCGATCGCCACAGTCCCGTAGGGCAGGTATCGCTGTACCGTCGTGGCTGCCGATATGGTCAGCGCTGCGAACAATCCGAATACCGTCACGAACCCGAGCGCCATCCCGACGGTCGCCGCCAAGGCTCGGCCGATCGGTGCCCATGCCCGAGCTGCCGACGACTGCGTACCGGAGTGCTGCTCGCGCACCACCAGAAGTAGGTACGCGGGCAGCATGGCGAACCCGCATGGGTTGAGGGCCGCCACCAATCCGGCGGCGAAAGCCAGACCAATGAGGCCTTGGTTCACCGGGTTAGTGCGTCAGCGCGGCCACTCGGCCCGCCAGCTCCTGTTGCGGCATCGCCGAGGTCGGGTTGTTGACGAATGTCGAGCTGCCGTCGGATCGATAGAAGACATAGGCCGGCTGCCAGGGCACGTTGTATCGAGCCCAGAGCGAACCGTCAGCGTCGTTGAGGTTGGTGAAGTTCAAGTTGTACTTGGAGACGAAATTCTGCATAGCACCGACATCTGAGTGCGCGGCGACACCGACGAAGGTGACTCCGGGATTGGCAGCCGAGACCTGGCTGACCCCGGGAGCTTCGGCGTTGCAGAACGGACACCACGGAGTCCAGAACCACAGCACCGCCGGCTTGCCCTGCAGGCTGGCGCCGTTGAACGGCGCACCGCTGAGGGTGGTTGCGGCGAACTGCAGACGATCGTCGGCGGCCTTTGCGTGCGGTGCCTCGGCCAGCCCGAATATCAAGGCGGCGGCGAAGACCGCTACGGCAAACAATCTGACCGGAGACAACAGGCGAATCATGGCTTCCTCATTTGCTGGCCTCATTTGCTAGCGTTATGTCTTAAGACGTGGTGAGCATGACCGCGGTTCAGCAGGCCGGCTCAAGCCTGCGCGGCCAGCTGTCCGCAAGCGGCGCTGATCTCCCGGCCTCGGGTGTCTCGCACGGTGCAGGACACTCCTTTCGATCGGATCCGCCGGACAAACTCCCGCTCAACCGCCTTGGGGCTGGCATCCCAGTCACTGCCCGGGGTCGGGTTGAGCGGAATCAGGTTCACGTGCACCAGCGGCCCGAGGGGCCGATGTAGCCGCTTGCCGAGCAGGTCGGCTCGCCAGGGTTGGTCGTTGACGTCG
Organism: Mycobacterium sp.; assembly: GCA_036495965.1. GTDB lineage: Bacteria > Actinomycetota > Actinomycetes > Mycobacteriales > Mycobacteriaceae > Mycobacterium. The sequence continues at coordinate 23,934 of DASXMA010000501.1, read as the reverse complement.
CGGATCAGCGCGTACTCAACAGATACCCGCCGCCCCGTCACGTCGGCGTAGTACCGGGCGGCATCGAGAGCCTCGCCGATCTTCCAGCGGTTGTTGACCGGAACCAGCGTGTCACGCAGCTCGTCGTCGGGCGCGTGTAGCGACAACGCCAGAGTCACGCCGAGCCTTTCGTCGGCAAGCTTGCGGATTGCCGGGACCAGACCCACCGTAGACACCGTCACCGATCGGGCCGAGATACCGAAACCGTGCGGCGGATCGTCGATGATGCGCCGCACCGCGGCCAGCACCCTGGCGTAGTTGGCCAGCGGCTCACCCATGCCCATGAAAACCACATTCGACAGCCGCAAACTAACTGGGCCGAAGTCATCGCGCAGCGCCGCGGCGCCCGCACGCACCTGCTCGAGGATCTCCCCGGTCGACAGATTGCGAGTCAATCCGCCCTGACCCGTCGCACAGAACGGACAGGCCATGCCGCAGCCGGCCTGCGACGAAATGCACACCGTATTGCGCTGCGGGTAGCGCATCAGAACCGACTCGATGGTGGCGCCATCGATGGCTCGCCACAACGTCTTCCGAGTCTGACCGGCATCACAGGTGACTTCGGCGGCCGCGGTGAGCAGCTTCGGGAACATCGTCTCGGCGATCTGATCACGCACGGCCGCGGGAAGGTCGGTCATCTGGCGCGGGTCAGCGATCAACCGCCCGTAGTACTGGTGCGCGAGCTGCTTGGCCCGAAACGCCGGCAAGCCCAACTCCGCGACGGCCGACGCGCGGCCCGCCGCGTCGAGGTCGGCCAGGTGCCGCGGCGGCCTGCTCGGCCGCGGCTCGTCGAAAATCAACTCTTGGACCATGACCTGTCCAGTATCGGCCTTCTCAGGCCGGCAGCAATGTGAAGACAGTCCAGGCGGCGACCGCCGACGGGAGCACGCCGTCGAGCCGGTCCATCAGGCCACCATGGCCGGGAAGCAGCCGGCCCATGTCCTTGATGCCGAGGTCGCGCTTGACCTGAGATTCCACCAGATCGCCAAGCGTGCAGGTCAGCACCAGCACGAGCCCCAGTAGCACACCTTCCCACGGCGGTCTGTGAGCCAGGAAGGTCGCGGTCAAAAACGCTGCGGTGATCCCGCAGACCAGCGAGCCGGCAAGCCCCTCCCACGACTTCTTGGGGCTGATCGTCGGAACCAATGGATGCTTGCCGAACAGCACCCCGAGCGCGTAGCCACCCACGTCTGAGGCGACGACCGTCATCATCAAGCAGAACACCCGCCCCGCACCTTCCTTCGGGTGGTAGACCAGCAACGCGGCGAAGGAGGCGAACAGCGGGACCCATGCGGTCAGGAAGATGGTGGCCGACGCGTCGCGCAGGTAATTCGACGGGGGTGGCGGACCGGCGGCCGGATCGTGGTGCCTGCTTTCGTCGTACATGAACAGCCGCCAGAACATGCAGACCACCACCGTGGCGCCGAAACCGGCCAACGCGCCTCGAGCACCGAATGGCCAAGTCAGCCACACGGTGACCTGCCCACCGATCAGCAACGGGATAACCGGAATGACATAGCCGGCTTCACGCAGCCGCCGCACCACCTCATGGCTGGCGACCAAAATAGCCCAGGCGCAATGAAACACCCAGAGGCGCGGGGCGAACAGAAGCGTCGCAATGAGGACGCCGCCAATCGCCATGCCCACCGCGATCGCGGCGGGCAGATCACGTCCCGCCCGAGACGTCTTCTTGGCTGGCGGCTCCGCTGGCTCTTTCGGGTACGGCGTCTTTGCCCCGCGCGCCGGCTCGTCGGGCGGGGTGCCTGCGCCGGCATCGAACGCTGCCACGGATTTGGTTGCTGAGCGGCCGCTAGACCTCCAGCAGCTCGCCTTCTTTGTGCTTGACCAGCTCATCGATCTGGGTGACGTACTGATGGGTGGATTTGTCCAAATCCTTTTCGGCGCGTCCGACTTCATCCTCGCCGGCCTCGCCGTCCTTGCGGATGCGGTGCAACTCCTCCATCGCCTTGCGACGGATATTGCGCACCGAGACCCGGGCTTCCTCCCCCTTGTGCTTGGCCTGCTTGACCAGCTCCCGCCGGCGCTCCTCGGTGAGCTGCGGAACGGCCACCCGGATAAGGGTGCCGTCATTGGTGGGGTTCACCCCGAGGTCGGAGTTGCGAATCGCGGTCTCGATGGCGTGCAGCCGATTGGGTTCGTAGGGCTTGATGACAACCAGCCGGGCTTCGGGGCCATTGATGCTGGCCAGCTGGGTGATCGGGGTGTTGGTGCCGTAGTAGTCGATCACGATTCGGGCGAACATCCCCGGGTTGGCGCGGCCGGTTCGGATGGTTGACAAGTCCTCACGGGCCACGGATACGGCCTTCTCCATTTTCTCTTCCGCGTCGAAGAGAGCCTCATCTATCATTTGCGCCGCTCCTCTCCCCGCAAGCGGGTGGTGCCCCCACATCGCTGCTTTCATCGTCGCAAGCGCGGATCATCGCGTCTTCCCCTCAGGTGGTGACCAGCGTTCCGATCTTCTCACCAGCGACCGCACGGGCGATATTGCCACTGGTCAGCAGATTGAACACCAGGATCGGCATGCCATTGTCCATGCACAGGCTGAATGCCGTGGCGTCGGCTACCTGCAGTCCGCGGTCGATGACTTCCCGATGGCTGATCGCGGTGAGGAGCTCGGCCGCAGGGTTCTGCCGCGGATCCTCGGAGAACACACCGTCGACCGCCTTGGCCATCAAGACGACCTCCGCGCCGATCTCCAGTGCCCGCTGCGCTGCGGTGGTGTCCGTAGAGAAGTACGGCAGCCCCATGCCGGCTCCGAAGATCACCACTCTGCCCTTCTCCAGGTGGCGGACGGCGCGCAACGGCAGGTAGGGCTCGGCCACCTGGCCCATCGTGATCGCGGTCTGGACTCGGGTGACGATGCCTTCCTTCTCCAGGAAGTCCTGCAGCGCGAGGCTGTTCATCACGGTGCCGAGCATGCCCATGTAGTCCGAACGCGTGCGCTCCATACCGCGCTGCTGAAGCTGTGCGCCGCGGAAGAAGTTGCCGCCGCCGATCACGACCGCGACCTGCACGCCGTCGCGAACAACCTCGGCAATCTGGCGGGCCACCTGCGCCACCACATCGGGATCCAGTCCCACTTGGCCGCCGCCGAACATTTCGCCGCCGAGCTTGAGCACCACTCTGGAATATTTCGATCGACCTGCCGGCCGGCTTGCAGCTTGTCCACCGTCCGGTGAAGACATCGGTACGCCGTTGGCGCGCGTTGGCTCGGGATCCGTCATCACACTCCTCGCATGACAGTGCCATCCCGGACGACCTCACCCGGAACGGCATTTCACATCCTGCCTCATCGCAGCACAATGCGGCGTTGGCGGGGTGCGTTATCGACCCAGTTGCCGACTCGAGCGGATTCTCCGGCACATCGGCCCAGGTCAAACCTCACACCCGCGCCGGCACGTCTAGCGTTGCGACATCGGATGTTTGAGCATCCCGCGGCACGGGGAATCCGCACCAGCGCGGGAGAAATCACGGTCTTGAGAACAAGGACCATACCCGCGCTGACCCGGCCGGTCGCTTGGTCGACCGGCAATGGGCGTGAATCGCCCAAAATTACCTACGCCACTGAGGAGGAATCATCCATGGCGGACACCAACAAATCGGGACCTGCGGAAGCCGTTAAGGGCGTCGTCGAGGACGTCAAGGGCAGGGTGAAGGAAGCCGTCGGGGCTGTATCTGGTCAAGATAACCTCACTCGAGAGGGCCAGGCCCAGCAGGACAAGGCCGAAGCGCAGCGCAACGCGGCCAAGAAGGAAGCCGAGGCAGAGGCGGCCCGCGGCAGCGCGAAGGTAGCCGAGGAACGGCAGAAGTCCAACCAGAACGACTAGCTTGGTGGAAGGATGGGTCCGGCCCGTTTAGACGGGCCGGACCCGTCGACTTTCTCCGGTCCGGATTCCCCAGGGACATGAAGGTGGCATAGTTCTGCTCTAATCCGGGTACTCAGCGCTGCGCTGGCAGACATCTCCACGGGAGGTGCCTACGGGTCCATGGCACAACCGTCATGAGGTTTTGGAGATGTCTTTGGACGTACTACTACTTACCGATGCCGATGATTTCGAATCGGTTTTGCCGACGCTGAACTCATTTGCGCACACGATGCGGCGCGCGCCGCTGGCCGACCACGTCGATGGGCATTCGGACACGGCCGACGTCGCGATCATCGATGCACGAACCGATATCGTCGCAGCGCGTGGGGTGTGCCGCCGGCTCACGGCTAACGCACCCGCCACCGCGGTGCTGGCCGTGGTCACACCGGCCGACTTCGTCACCGTTGACGTCGACTGGAATTTCGACGATGTGATGCTGCCCGCCGCCGGCGAGGACGAGTTGCAGGCACGGTTGCGTCTGGCGATCAAACGCCGGCGCAGTTCAGTCGATGGCACCCTCAAATTCGGCGATCTCGCCCTTCACCCAGCCAGCTTCACCGGGTCGTTGGCAGGTAAGGACCTGGGCCTGACACTTACCGAATTCAAGCTGTTGAATTACCTTGTGCAGCACGCGGGTCGGGCGTTCAGCCGCACACGGCTGCTGCATGAGGTGTGGGGATATGACTGCAACGGACGCGTCCGTACGGTCGACGTTCACGTGCGACGACTCCGCGCCAAGCTTGGAACCGAATACGAATCGATGGTCGACACCGTCCGCGGCGTGGGCTACATGGCGGTGACGCCGCCGCAACCGGAATGGATTGTCAACGAATCGACGCTGGGTCCGATCTCGATGTCGGCGCCAGCACCCACTGACTCGATCGCCCGCTGACGCGGGTCAAACTCGAGCTTAAATGCCGCGTTCTGCTTGAACTTTCGCGACTCTGGTCACGCGAAAAGCGGAAGTGCGCGTTTGCGTGCCAGTGCGTCCATACCTTCCTGAATGCTGTCTTCGACCTCGCGGTACTTGCCGTCGACGTATTCGTCGTCCTCGGCGCGCGCGGGATCGTGGTCCAGCTCGACGACGGGCATGAACCGGGTCCTGATCTTGGCCGGCAGCGGCAGCTGCGGAAGGGCCGCCGGTGCGATGCCCCAGGGTAGCGACACTGCCAGCGGGAACACCTTGAGCCGCAACAGGCGGTCGAGTTGCAAGACCTTCGACAGCCGGTCGCCGCGGATCAGCACCGGCATCGCGTCGGCCCCGCCGACGGTGGCGATCGGCACGATCGGTACGCCGGCACGGATCGCCATCTTCACGAATCCCGTTCGCCCCGCGAGGTTGGCACGATCACGCTCGGCCCACGGGCGCAGCGAGTCCACTTCCCCGCCAGGCCACAGCGCCACATCACGTCCCTCCGCCAGCGCCGTGGCGATCGCGTCCGGTGCCGCCGGAAGCACGCCCATCGAGCGGAAGTAGCGCCCGATAATCGGAATCGCCATCAACGCGTCATGGGCGGTGCCGTGTAACGGACGGTCCTGACCGAAGCGTCGCCACCATTGGATACCGACGGTCCACGCATCCCAGACGAACGGAGCGCCCGAGTGAATCCCCACCAAGAGTGCCGGTGGTCCGGGAATGTTCTCCCAACCGTCCATCTCCATGCGGAACCAATAGTCAACCAAGACATTCCAGAAAAACTTCTGGCGCTGCAGCGTTGTCTCGTCCTGGCCGCTGAGATCCCATTCGCCGGCGCGCTGGGCTACCCAGCCGCTGAGGCCACCGTCCTGATCGCTGCGCTTGTCCTCCATGGCCGCCTGCGCCTGCTCGGCATGTCGCTGCGCCTGCTTACGCACTTCGGCTGGCCTGTGATCCGTGTCAGTCATTTCTGTCGTGTACCCCGTTGCGCGGCAGACAATTCGCGGTATCTGTGCACCGAAACGGTTCCGAAATGGCCCAATACGCACGCCTCCCCGCGCCACGGTGCGTGGCGCGGGGAGGTTTGCAGCAACTATGCCTCGACGAACTCGGGAGGCTTAGGCGTGCGGCGGCCCGTTCGGAGCCGGGCTAGGCAACGTACCCGGTGCCGGGCTTGGGTTCGGTGCGCCAGGCACCGAGCCCGGCTGCATGTTCGACGTCCAGATCAGAATGTCTTGCATTCCGTCGTTGTAGACGACGCCGTTCGGCGGTGCGCCGGTCACGTCGAAGTACAGCGTTCCGGTCGATTCGCTGCCCTGCGGGATAGGCGCCGGATTAAGGCTGCCCGGGGCCTGAACCTTGTCGATCACCCGGTAGTTCTGACCGTTGGGCCCGCGGGCGATGAAGTCGTTGACCATGGGGGTAACCAGCCCGCCATCCGACCTGGCGGTGACGTCCGCCTGGTAGATGGTGCCTTTCGGGGTGTACCCGGGAATCGCCGCATTGCTCGGTTGCAGGTTGCTCACCGTGTAATTGGTGACCAGCGCTCCGTCGATGAGCGGTTCGCTGGCGCCAAATGGCTGAATGTTGGGCGGTGCGGCGGAAGCGGTCGCTGCGGCGAAAACGCTTGTCGCCGCGATTCCCCCAGCGACAATAGCCGTCTTTACAGCAGTCTTATTGACCTTCATGCTCATTCCTTTCGTGTCGAACAGTCACCTTCGACAGGGCGACATTCGCTCGAAGTTCACATAACCCTTTCAACGCGTCGCTAAACACGGATAAATCCGAATTGCCGAGGCCGGGCCCCGCTACCAGCGCAAACAGCCGATATTCTCTTGCGTCACTTTGCCCCGATTTGTGCCGCAGCACCTTTCGCACCACAGAATTAACATCGGTATCAGAACCACCACTAGGTAACCCACACCACGGCAATCCAACTGGCCAACAGCCCGCGATTAATCTCTCACTAGCGGCCCCGGACCCGGCGGTTGTGTTTCTTGATCGCCTCGACCAACTCCGATTTCGTCATCGTCGATCTGCCGCGCACTTTGAGCCTTCGCGCGACGTCGAGCAGGTGCTTTTTGCTGGCATTGGCGTCGACGCCCTCTGCCGAGGGACCGGTATTGCGCGGACCGCCGCCCTCGGCGAGTTTGTCGGACGGCCCCTTCTCTTCCTTCGGCTCCCAGTGGTCACCGACTTTCTCGAAGCTGTGTTTGACCGCGGCGTAGGCGACGCGGTGGGCCCGCTCTTCACTGCCGTATTGCTCGGCCGCCGAATCGTGCGCTTTCGCGAAGGTACGTTGCGCTTTGGCGTTGGAACGCCGCAGCGTGCTCGGCAACTCGCCCTTCTTGGCCTTGCCGCCTTTCGTAGTCTTCGGCATCCAATCTCCTCGTTTGTCAGCTGCGCGCAATCTTTCGCCACGCTCGGCTGGCGCTTGGCGTCGATTACCCGCTGTCGGTGCCTTCAATCAGCGTCGGGAATCGTAAAACTCGGATGTACATCGAGAACTCGGAATATATGTCAATATCGTTGACATGGGTCAGATCGAAGACGCTCCACTCGGTTACCTGCTCTACCGGGTGGGAGCGGTTCTGCGACCGGAGGTTTCCGCCGTGTTGGGTCCGCTGGGCCTGACACTGCCCGAATTCGTTTGTCTGCGAATCCTTTCGATGTCCCCGGGCCTGTCCAGCGCGGAATTGTCCCGGAACACCAACGTCACACCGCAGGCGATGAACACGGTGCTGCGCAGGTTGGAAGAGATCGGCGCGGTGGCACGGCCGGAGTCGGTGTCCTCCGGGCGCGCACTACCGGCCACGCTGACCGCTTCGGGCCGCACCCTGCTGAAGCGCGCGGAGGGCGCGGTCGGTGTCGCTGATTCGCGCATCCTGGCCAAGCTGACCCCGGCCCAGCAACGCGAGTTCAAACGAATGCTCGACAAGCTCGGAGCCGACTGACTCCGGTTAGGCGGCCCCCTCGGCAGGCTGGATCCGCGCCCATGGCCGGGCAACTTCGAGTTCGTAGGCCAGCTCCAGCAGCAGCGCTTCCTGGCCCATGTCGGCGGCCAGCATCATGCCGACCGGCATGCCATTTGCGGTTTGGGCCAGCGGCAGCGATATCGCCGGATCGCCAGTGACGTTCTGCCACGGGGTGAATGCGACCCAGTCGATCAGCCGCGTCATCAGCTGCTGATAGTCGGTGGGCGCGAGGTATCCGATCCGCGGCGTCTCGTCGGCGACCGTCGGCGTGAGCACCGCGTCGTAGGTGCGAAAGAACTCCGCGCTGCGCCGTCGCATTCTGCGCAGGCGCATGATCACCGCCGGTAGCCGGTGGAGGTTGCGGCTGGTGTGACGCTCTAGGCCCAGCGTCAAAGCGTCCAGCCGGGTGCGGTCGAACGTTTTGCCGAACAGGCGGCGCCCGGTGCGCACCTGCGCCAACGCCAGGAACCCCCAATACAGCACGAAGTCGTCGCTGAAACTGGCCGGCACCGGGTGCTCCTCGACGTGTTCGACGCGGTGACCCAGTTCCTCGAGCAAACCGGCCGACTTCAGCGTCAGCTCGCGCAACTGCTGGCTGCACTCACGGTGGACCGAACGGGTCACCACCGCTATCCGCAGTCGCTGCCTACCCGGGCCCGTGATGTCCCCGACGGGCGCCAGCTTGGGATTGCGCCAGATGCGCTCGGCCTCCCGATAGAACGCCGCGGTGTCACGCACCGAACGGGTCAGCACACCGTTGGTGACGATGCCTACCGGCATCCGGCGCAGCTCGGGATCCAGCGGCAGCCGGCCCCGCGACGGCTTCAGCCCGACAAGTCCGTTGCAGGAGGCCGGAATTCGGATCGAACCGCCGCCGTCATTGGCGTGTGCGATCGGCACCACACCGGCCGCGACGAACGCGCCTGATCCCGAAGACGAGGCGCCCGCGGTGTAGTCGGTGTCCCACGGATTGCGAACGGGCCCCAGCCGCGGATGTTCGGCGGACGCGCTGAAACCGAATTCCGACATCTGCGTCTTGCCCAACGATGTCGGCCCGGTTGCCAGATACAGCTGGGTGAACTCGCCGTCGGCGACGGCGTCGAATGGCGCCCAGGCGTCGGCGCCACGCATCGTTGGCTGGCCGGCGACGTCGACGTTGTCCTTGATCAACGTCGGGACGCCTTCAAAAAACCGGGAAAAGCCAGTCGCAGGCGTGGCCGCCGCGGTGGCCCGGGCCTGCTCAAACGCCTTGTACGCCAAGCCATTCAGGACCGGATTGACAGTCTCGGCGCGGGCGATGGCGGCCTCGATTACGTCGGCTCTGCTGACCCGATCGGCTCGGATGGCCGCGCTGAGGTCGACCGCGTCGAGATCACCGAGGGCATCGTCACCGAAAGCGTGCACGCGTCGCATAACACTGACGCTAGCCGCTCGCGGTCGCCGCCTAGGCCTGGCCCACCTCGAAGCGAGCGAACCGGGTCACCGTCACGCCGGCCTCGTCGAGTAGCGCCTTGACGGTCTTCTTGTTGTCGGACACCGACGGCTGCTCGAGCAGCACCGCATCCTTGAAGAAGCCATTCAGCCGGCCCTCGACGATCTTTGGCAGCGCCTGCTCCGGCTTGCCCTCCGCCTTTGCGGTCTCCTCGGCGATGCGGCGTTCGCTGACCACGACGTCTTCGGGCACATCGTCGCGGGACAGATACCGCGCCTTGAGCGCAGCGATCTGCAGCGCGACGGCATGCGCTGCTTCGGCACCGTCACCGGTGTATTCGACCAGCACGCCTACCGCCGGCGGCAGATCAGCCGACCGACGGTGCAGGTAGGTTTCGACGGTGCCGTCGAAGATTGCGACACGACGCAGTTCCAGCTTCTCGCCGATTTTGGCCGACAGCTCGGCGATCGCCTGCTCGACGGTCTTAGTAGGCGAGCCTTGATCAATAGGAGAAGCCTTGAGCGCATCGACATCGGCGGCCCTGGACGACACGGCCGCCGCGACGACCTCATCGGCCAATTTCTGGAACTGCTCGTTCTTGGCGACGAAGTCGGTCTCGCAGTTCAGCTCGATGAGCGCGCCGTCCTTGGCCGCGACCAGACCTTCGGCCGTGGCCCGCTCGGCACGCTTGCCGACGTCCTTGGCCCCCTTGATCCGCAGCGCCTCGACGGCCTTGTCGAAGTCGCCGTCGCTTTCGGTCAGCGCGTTCTTGCAGTCGAGCATGCCGGCACCGGTGAGCTCCCGAAGCCGCTTGACGTCGGCAGCGGTGAAGTTCGCCATATCAGCCTTCCGTGGGGGTTGATTCGGTTGCGCCTGCAGCGGCGTCGGTGGTGGCTGTTGTGGTTGCCGTCGTAGTTGCCGCAGCCAGCAGTTCCTGCTCCCATTCGGCGAGCGGCTCGGCGGCCTCCGCCTCGGGCTTGCCGTCACCACGACCCAGTCCGGCGCGGGCCTGCAGGCCTTCGGCAACCGCGGAGGCGATCACCTTGGTGAGCAGGGCGGCCGAGCGGATCGCGTCGTCGTTGCCGGGGATCGGGTAGTCGACCTCGTCGGGGTCGCAGTTGGTGTCCAAAATCGCGATGACCGGGATACCCAATTTGCGTGCCTCGCCGACGGCGATGTGCTCTTTGTTCGTGTCGACGACCCAGATCGCCGAGGGGACCTTGTTCATATCGCGGATGCCGCCCAGGCTGCGTTCCAGCTTGTTCTTCTCCCGGGTCAGGCCCAAGATCTCCTTCTTGGTGCGGCCCTCGAAGCCACCGGTCTGCTCCATCGCCTCCAGCTCCTTGAGGCGCTGCAGGCGCTTGTGCACGGTGGAGAAGTTGGTGAGCATGCCGCCCAGCCAGCGCTGGTTCACATAGGGCATGCCGACGCGGGTCGCTTCGGCCGCGACCGATTCCTGCGCCTGCTTCTTGGTGCCGACAAACAGCACTGTCCCGCCGTGGGCGACGGTTTCCTTGACGAATTCGTACGCCTTGTCGATGAAGGTCAGCGTCTGCTGCAGGTCGATGATGTAGATGCCGTTGCGGTCGGTGAAAATGAACCGCTTCATCTTGGGATTCCAGCGACGGGTCTGGTGCCCGAAGTGGGTGCCGCTGTCAAGCAGCTGCTTCATGGTGACTACGGCCATGCTTATGCCTTACTTGTGGTCGGTTGCTGCCTGGCATCGGGTGAAGCCTGGCCCTGGCGCCTGCTGCGATGCCGGACCCGTGTCGGAATCCCAAGGGAGACCGCTACGGGACCGCCCGGCATGCGGTGCGAGCTCCTAGTGGAACGGGAGTCGCGGTGCAGGCGCGCGAAATCAACCCGCGAACGGGCTGCGACGAGGAGTTTACACCGATCCAGCTGGTGGTTTTCCCAGCGGGCGTTCACACCCTGGTATTCGTCCACAGAGTGGCCGCACGCGGCTGGCCTGGTGGTGGGTGCCGCGGTGAACTAAGCGGGTGCGGTGGCTAGCGCTGGTCCTGAGCGTCGCCGTGATCAGCGCAACACCTGCGGTTGCCGACGATGTTCGGTTCGATTGGCCGTTGCGACCGCCGCCGGCCGTCGTCCGGGGGTTCGACGCCCCGTCACCCAACTGGAATCCCGGGCATCGGGGGGTGGACCTGCCCGGCGCCCCTGGCGAGGCGGTCTACGCCGCCGGTACCGCGACGGTGGTGTTCACCGGGCTGTTGGCCGGGCGGCCGGTGGTGTCGCTGGCCCATCCCGGCGGATTGCACACCAGTTACGAGCCGGTTCGGGCAGCGGTGCAAGTCGGTCAGCCGGTGACGGTGCAGACTGTGCTAGGCGAATTGGTCGCCGGACACCCCGGCTGCCGGTCCGCGGCGTGTTTGCACTGGGGCGCCATGTGGGGTCCGGCGTCGGGTGCGCACTATGTCGATCCGCTGGGCCTGCTGGAATCCACCCCGATCCGGCTCAAACCGCTGAAGGGCTGATCGCCGGGCCAGGCCCGATTGCCCAGCTCCTCAGCCGCCGTTCCGGCCGCATCGTCGCCGGGCTAGGCCCGCGGGTGGGCCTGATCGTGCACGGCACGCAGCCGAGACACCGCGACATGGGTGTACAGCTGGGTGGTCGCCAGACTGGAATGGCCGAGCAACTCCTGGACGACCCGCAAGTCGGCCCCCCCTTCGAGCAAGTGTGTGGCCGCGCTATGCCGCAGCCCGTGTGGCCCCATGTCGGGGGCGCCGTTCACCGCGGAGACGGTCTGGTGCACGACCGTGCGTGCCTGGCGCACGTCGAGCCGCCGGCCCCGTGCCCCGAGCAGCAGCGCGGGCCCGGACTCCGCGGTGACCAGGGCGGGACGCCCGTCAGTCAGCCAGGCGCGCAGCGCATCGGCGGCCGGCACCCCGAATGGCACGGTGCGCTGCTTGTTGCCTTTGCCGAGGACCCGCACCAGCCGGTGCCGAGTGTCGACATCGTCGACGTCCAGGCCGCATAACTCGCTCACCCGAATACCGGTCGCATACAGCATTTCGACGATCAGCCGGTCCCGCAGCGCCAACGGATCACCTTGCTCGGCGGCGGATTTCGCGGCGGCCATGGCGTTCAGCGCCTGATCCTGTCGCAGCACCGCCGGCAGGATGCGATGTGCCTTGGGCACTTGCAGCCGAGCTGCAGGGTCGGTGGTCAGCAGGCCGCGCCGCATCGCCCAGGCGGTGAAAGCCTTGACCGCCGAGGTGCGACGTGCCAGCGTCGTGCGGGCGGCGCCGGCACTCGCCGCCGCGGCCAGCCACGTCCGCAGCACCGGCAGGCTCATTCCGTCCAGGCCAATTCCGCGTCCGTCCAGAAAACCGAACAGCGAGCGCAGATCACCCAGGTAGGCGCGACGAGTGTGCGCTGAACGGCCGCATTGCAGCCCCAGGTATTCGTCGAACTCCTCGAGGATCGCCTGCACTCCTCCACGGTCGCAGGCACGGCCCGCCGAGGCTTAGTCGACGCGCCGGAGTGTTTCCGGGGTGAGATCTTTGAGCGTGGGATAACCGTCGACGGCCATGATCAGGTCCGCCTCGGCCAGCAGCGTGCGCAGCACGTGCACGATTCCGTCGACACCGCCGAGCGCCAAACCGTATGCGTACGGGCGGCCGACACCCACTGCGGTCGCACCCAGTGCCAGTGCCTTGATGACATCGGCACCGCTGCGGATGCCCGAGTCGAACAGAACCGGCAGGCCGCCGGCCGCCTCGACCACCGCCGGCAGGCAATCGATGGCGGGCAGGCCGCCGTTGGCTTGCCGGCCGCCGTGGTTGGAGCAATAGATGCCGTCGACGCCGCCATCCCTGGCGCGCCGGGCGTCATCGGGGTGACAGATGCCCTTCACCAGCAGCGGCAGCTTGGTCAGTGAGCGCAACCAGCCCAGGTCGTCCCAGCTCAACGGGTTTCCGAAGACCTGCACCCAGCGCAGCACGGCGCCTTGCGGGTCTTCCTCCGGCGGCCGTTGCAGGCTGGCGCGGAAAACCGGGTCGCTGGTGTAGTTGGTCAGGCAGTGTCCGCGCAGCTGGGGGAAGTTCGACGTGCTCAGGTTGCGCGGGCGCCAGCCGGTGACCCAGGTGTCGAGCGTCACCACGATGCCCTTGAAGCCGGCCGCCTCGGCGCGCTGCACCAGGCTGGCGGCCAACTCGCGGTCGGTCGGTGTGTACAGCTGAAAGAGTCCTGGCGTATCGCCGAAGGCGGCGGCGACGTCTTCCATCGCGTCGACGGTCAACGTCGAGGCGACCATGGGGACGCCGGTGCGGGCGGCCGCGCGCGAGGCGGCCAGGTCGCCGTGGCCGTCCTGCGCGCAGAGCCCGATGACGCCGATCGGCGCCATGAACAGCGGGGTCGGCAGGGTCAGGCCGAACAATTCGACGGATAGGTCGCGCTGTGCGGCGCCGACGAACATGCGCGGGTACAGACCCCACCGCTCGAAGGCCTCGCAGTTGGCCCGCTGGGTTCGCTCATCGCCGGCCCCACCCGCCACGTATGACCACACCGATGGCGGGAGTGCCTTCGCGGCCTTGGCTTCCAGTTCCGGGTAGGCCATCGGCAGCGATGGCGCCACTCCGGCCAGGCCCTGCAGGTAGATCTCGTTCTGGTAGTCCCCGAAATGGGGTGAGAATGCCATGCGACGAGCATGCCAGCCGGCGGTGAGGCTGACGAGGTCCTAGGAAGCCCCGGCCTCTGCCTCGGCCAGTTCTTTCTTCCACTGTCGGAACGTCTCTTCGGTGCGGCCGCGTCGCCAGTAACCGGAGATCGACGACGCCCATTTCGCATCCACGCCGCGTTCTTTGCGGATGTAGGGCCGCAAGTTGTGCATGACGGTTTGCGCCTCGCCGTGGATGAAGGCGTGCACTTGCCCGGGCAGCCATGGAGAGGTGGTGACCGCCTCGACCAGCGGCGCGTAATCGCCTGCGCGGTCCTCCGGAACCAGATCAGCGCGCCCCCCGCGATAAACCCAGCGCACCTCAACGGACTCCGGTGCGGTCAAAGCGATCTCGTCCTCTTGGCCGGCTACCTCGATGAATGCCTTGCCAACCGCGTTGGCGGGCAACGCCTCCAGCGCAGCGGCAATGGCAGGCAGTGCGGACTCGTCGCCGGCCAGCAGATGCCAATCGGCGGCCGGGTCGGGGGTATATGCGCCGCCGGGACCCATCAGATAAATCGGCTGGCCGGGTTGGGCCGCGATCGCCCACGTGCCTGCTACCCCGTGCTCGCCGTGCACGACGATGTCGACCGTGATCTCGCGGGCCGCGACATCGACCTGACGAACGGTCATGGTCCGTACCGAAGGCCTTTTCTCCGGCGGCAGGTCGGCAAAACTGTCCAGCGTCAACGGCTGAGGCAGTCTGGCCACGTCGACATCGTCAGCGACGAACGCCATCTTGACGTAAGAGTCGGTGAACTTGCTGGGCACGAAGGCATCGAAAGCCCTGCTCCCAAGCACTACCCGGACCATGTGCCGGGTGAGTTGTTTGGTACCGACGACTTCGAAGCTTTGCAGAGGTCGTCCTGCCACTTATTCCTCCTGTCCAGACCCGACCCCTCGTCGACTATACGAGTCGCGCTGTCGCCGCAGCTTGGCCGCCACCGGTGCGGACAATTCGCCATCGTCCATAGTGACGCTCGGCGAAGCCCGCTACCTCGAGGATCGCCAGCGGCCCCAGCACCTGCTCGGGCACCAGTCCCGCTGCCACAGCGATCTCGTCGACCGTGGCGGCGCCTCGGCCCGGTAGCGCCTCGTACACCTGACGCTCGGCGTCACCCAGGCCGTCCAGCGCAGCACTGGGTCGCGGCTCCTTGGGTGCCAGCTCACCGATGCGACCAACCAATTCGACAATGTCGTCGGCCCGGGTGACCAGTTCCGCGCCGTCACGCAGCAATGCATGGCAACCCGCCGAGGCCGACGATGTGACGGGTCCTGGCACCGCAGCCACCACCCGGCCCAATGCCCGTGCCCAGGCGGCGGTATTCGCGGCGCCGCTGCGCAGGCCCGCTTCCACCACCACCGCGGCGCCCGCGGCGGCGGCCACCAGACGATTGCGGGTCAGGAACCGGTGCCGGGCCGGGCGGACACCGGGCGGATATTCGGTGAACAGCAGTCCGTGCTGGCCGATGCGATGCAGTAGCGCCGAATGCCCGGCCGGATAAGGGACGTCAAGACCACCGGCCAGCACTGCAATAGTGGTTCCGTCGGCCGCCAGCGCCGCGCGGTGAGCCGCGCCGTCGATACCGTAGGCGCCGCCGGAGACGACCGCGACGTCGCGCTCAACCAGGCCGGCCGCCAAATCGGTCGCCACGTGCTCGCCATATGCAGTCGCCGCGCGAGTTCCGACCACAGCGGCTGCACGGTGCGCCGCCTCGTCGAGGCGTGCGGGACCCAGCGCCCACAACACCAGTGGCGGCGCACCGCGCGGCCGCGCCGTAACTGCCGCACCGCCGAATGCCGCAAACGCGATCGGCCACTCGTCGCCATCGCGCGTGATCAATCGTCCGCCGCGACGGGCTAGCAGCTCGAGATCTTCTGCGGCCCAGTCTATTTCGCGTCTAGATTCGGTGCGCCGCGCCAACTCGTCACTGACCATGCCGCGCCGGACCCGGTCGGCCGCCTCTTGCGGGCCGACGCATCCCACCAATGCGGCCAGTTCCGGGCAGGGCGGCTCGGCCACCCGCGACAGGTAAGCCCACGCGCACGACACGGGACCATCGAGGTCGGCGGTCATCGTTGTGCCCCCGGCTGCCGAAAGCTCAGCGCGGTAGCAACTTCGTCGAGTCCGGGCGAGCTGCGGCCGGCCAAGTCGGCCAAGCTCCACGCGACTCGCAACGTGCGGTCCAGCCCACGAATGCTGAGCAGTCCACGGTCCAGCGCGATGCGCAACGGGGTCATCGCGGCGTTGCCGGGACGAAACTTCCGTCGCAACAGCGACCCGCTGACTTCGGCGTTGGTGCGAAACCCGTGTGGCCGCCAACGCGCTGCGGCCGCATCGCGCGCCGCTGCCACCCGCCGGCGAACCTCTGCCGTCGACTCACCGTCGGAAACCGAAAATGCCCCGGCTCGCACCGCATGCATCTGCACCCGCAGGTCCACCCGATCCAGCAATGGCCCCGACAGCTTCCCGAGGTAGCGCCGTTTGGCCGCTGCCGCACAGATGCAATCCCGTGGATCGGCCGGCGCGCACGGGCACGGATTGGCGGCCAGCACCAGCTGAAATCGGGCCGGGTAGCACGCCACCCCGTCGCGGCGGGCGAGGCGAATTTCCCCGTCTTCCAACGGTGTTCGTAACGCTTCCAGCGCGTGCACGCTGATCTCGGCGCATTCGTCCAGAAACAACACACCGCGGTGCGCGCGGCTAACGGCGCCCGGTCGGGCCATTCCCGATCCTCCGCCCACGAGCGCCGCGACGCTCGAACTGTGGTGGGGTGCCACGAATGGCGGTCGTGTGATCAACGGCGTGTCCCCCGACAGCAGCCCGGCTACCGAGTGAATCGCGGTGACCTCTAGCGACTCACTGTCCCACAGCGGTGGCAGTAATCCCGGAAGACGTTGCGCCAGCATCGTTTTACCCACACCCGGCGGTCCGGTCAGCATGAGATGATGCGCCCCGGCAGCGGCGACTTCGACTGCGAAACGCGCTTGCGCCTGGCCGACCACGTCAGCCAGGTCCGCCGAGGGCTCCGCGGTCGTGGCTGCCGTGGTGATCCTGTCGTCCAGGCGCGCCGAGCCGCACAGCCAACCCTGCAGTTGGCCCAGGGTGCGAACGCCCCATACGTCGATGCCTTCGACCAGGCTGGCCTCGGCCAAATTGCCCACCGGGACAACGACGGCCGGCCAGCCGTCACGTTTGGCGGCCAGTACGGCGGGCAGCACTCCACACACCGGCCGGACTCTGCCGTCCAGGGAGAGCTCGCCCAGCAGCACCGTCTTCTCCAGACGTTCCCACGGGCTCTTTCGCTGCGCCGAGAGCACGGCCGCGGCCAACGCGATGTCGTAGACAGATCCCACTTTCGGCAGCGTCGCCGGTGACAGCGCGAGTGTGAGCCGTGCCATGGGCCAGCTGTTTCCACAATTGGTGACCGCCGCCCGGACCCGGTCGCGGGATTCCTGCAACGCGGCGTCGGGCAGGCCCACCAGATGCACGCCCGGCAACCCCGAGGTGATGTCGGCCTCGATCTCCACGATCTTCCCGTCCAATCCGCACACTGCGACCGAGAACGCCCGCCCGAGCGCCATCAGCCGATCCCCTGCAGGTGCATGATCTCCGGGATACGGCGGTACCCGACTCGCACACCAATCACATCGATGCGGACCGCAGCCCAACGCTCGTCCTGGCCGGCCAGCCACAGCCCGGACAGCAGGCGCAGCCGTCGAACCTTGCGCTCGGTGACCGCGTGCGCCAGGCCACCATAACCGTCGCCGGTGCGAGTCTTGACCTCGACAAACACCAGGGTCCGGGTGGTCTCGTCGCAAGCGATCACGTCGAGTTCGCCATAGCGGCAGCGCCAGTTGCGGTTCACGATCCGCAGCCCCATCCTCGTCAGGTGATCCACGGCGAGCGCTTCGCCCATCGCTCCCAACTGGACTCGCGTCATCGTCTTTTGGGTCGTCATGCGGCCAACCTGCACGGTGGCCCCGACATGACATGCCGCGGTCGAAGCCCGGCACACACCGTTGCGCGCGGTTATCCCCAGTGGGGTGCGTATCCACAGCCGGCCGTGCTTGGCCGGTGGACAGCTGCTAAGTGATCCGGTCGGCCCTGGTGTAGACGTTCATCGAGTCTTCCCGCAGGAATGCCGCCAGCGTGATGCCGGACTCCTCAGCCAGTGAGACCGCCAGTGATGACGGCGCGGACACGGCGGCCAGCACCGGAATGCCGGCCAGCAGGGCCTTCTGCGTCAGCTCGAACGATGCCCGTCCGCTGACCAGCAGCACCGTCGCGCTCAGCGGTACCTGCTGGTGTTCCAGCGCCCAGCCGATGACCTTGTCGACCGCATTGTGTCTGCCGATGTCCTCACGCACCACGAGCATGGTGCCGTCCACACCGAACAGCGCCGCGGCGTGCAATCCGCCGGTGCTGTCGAAAACCTTTTGCGCTCTGCGAAGTTGACCGGGCATCTCCTTGAGCGTGGCCGCGGCCACGGTGGCGGGGTCATCGCCCGGCGAGAACCGGCTGATCACCCGCACCGCGTCCAGCGACGCCTTGCCGCAGACTCCGCACGACGAGGTGGTGTAGAAGTTGCGGGTGACGTCGAGGTCGGGCAGCCGCACGCCGGGCGCCAATGTCACGTCGAGAACGTTGTAAGTGTTCGCGCCTTGGGCATCCCGGCCATCGCGCCCGCCGCAGTAGCGAATGGCGAGCACATCCTCACGGCCCGCGATCACCCCCTCGGTGAGCAGAAACCCTTGCGCGAGTTCGATATCCGAGCCCGGCGTGCGCATGGTCACGGTGACCGCAGTGCCGTTGACGCGGATCTCGAGCGGCTCCTCGACAACCAAGGTCTCCGGCCGGGTGACAGCCCGATCGGCGGTGAGATGGTGTGCGCGCCGACGCGTTGTTACGTGCCCCACGAGGTCATTTCGCCGTTGTCAGGGTCGGCCGCTACCGCCGCCGGCTCCACCCGGATCGTGATCGCTTTCGACACTGGGGTGTTCGATTTGGCAGCGGTGTGATCCAGCGGGACCAGCGCATTGGCCTCCGGGTAGTAGGCCGCGGCATTGCCGACCGGAGTCGAATAAGCCACCACCAGGAAGTCCTTTGCGCGCCGTTCCTGCAGCCGTTGATCGGCATCGGTCCACTCCGAGACCAAGTCGACCCGCTGGCCCGGCGTCAGACCCAGTGACTCGATGTCGGCGGGATTGATGAACACCACCCGACGGCCACCCTTCACTCCGCGGTAACGGTCATCGAGCCCATAGACCGTGGTGTTGTACTGGTCGTGGCTGCGCACCGTCTGCAGCACCAGTCGGCCCGGCGGCACCGGCACCCACTGCAGCGGCTTGATTACGAAGTTGGCTCTGCCTGTGCTGGTGCGGAATTCGCGTGCGTCGCGCGGCGGGTGCGGAAGCTGAAATCCGTCCGGCCGGCGCACCCTGCGGTTGTAGTCGGTGCAGCCGGGAACCACTGCGGCGATCGCGTCGCGGATGGTGTCGTAGTCAGCCGCGAACCGCTCCCACGGCACCGGATGCGCTACGCCGAGCAGCCTGCGGGCCAACTGGCAGATGATTTCCACCTCACTACGCACCTGGTCGCTGGGGGGATGCAGGCTGCCACGTGAAAGATGCACCATCGACATCGAATCCTCAACCGAGACAACCTGTTTCCGCCCGCCACGGATGTCACGGTCGGTGCGGCCCAGCGTCGGCAGGACCAGCGCGGTGTTGCCGTGCACGAGGTGGCTGCGGTTGAGTTTGGTCGAAATCTGCACCGTCAAAGCGCAACTGCGCAAGGCCGCCTCGGTGACGGCGGTGTCGGGGGTGGCCGACGCGAAATTGCCACCCATACCCATGAACACCATCGCCCGCCCGTCTCGCATCGCACGGATCGCGGCCACCGTGTGATACCCATGCTTGCGAGGGCTGGTGATGCCGAATTCCCGCTCCAGGGAAGCCAGGAACTGCTCGGGCATCTTCTCGCAAATACCCATCGTGCGGTCACCCTGCACGTTGGAATGCCCGCGCACCGGGCAGACACCCGCGCCCGGCTTGCCGATCATGCCGCGCAGCAGCAACAGATTGGTGATCTCACCGATGGTGGCCACGGCGTGGGTGTGCTGGGTCAGGCCCATCGCCCAGCACACGACGGTGCGCTGCGACGCCATCAACATCGCGGCCACCCGTTCGAGTTGTGGCCGTTCGACGCCGCTGGCGGCGTACACGGTGTCGAAGTCGATCTCGATGGTCCGGCGCCGGTACTCGTCGAACCCCGCGCAGTGCGCGTCGACGAATGCCTGGTCGATGACGGTGCCGGGGGCGCGGTCGTCGGCCTCGAGCAACAACCTGCCCAGCCCGGCGAACAATGCCATGTCGCCACCGATGCGGATCTGCACAAATTCGTCGGCAATCGGGATACCTTGCCCCACAAGCCCGTTCACCTTCTGCGGGTCCTTGAACCGGATCAATCCGGCCTCGGGCAGTGGGTTTACCGCAATGATCTTGGCGCCGTTGGCCTTTGCCTTCTCCAGAACCCCGAGCATCCGCGGGTGATTGGTGCCCGGATTTTGTCCGGCGATGACGATCAGATCGGCGCGCTCGAGGTCGTCGACGGTGACCGATCCTTTTCCGATGCCAATCGACTCGGTCAGCGCCCAGCCGGAAGACTCGTGGCACATGTTGGCGCAGTCGGGCAGGTTGTTCGTACCGAAACAGCGGACCAGCAGCTGGTAGCAGAACGCGGCTTCGTTGCTCGTGCGACCCGACGTGTAGAACACCGCTTGGTCGGGGCTGTCCAGGGCTTTGAGCCGCTCGACGATCAACTGGTAAGCGGCATCCCAGCTGATCGGCCGGTAGTGGTCGTCACCGGGTCGCAACACCATGGGGTGGGTGAGGCGGCCCTGTTGGGAAAGCCAATACTCGGGCTTCGCCGACAGCTCGGCTGCTGAGTGCCGGGCGAAAAATTCCGGCGTGACCGTGCGCGTGGTGGCTTCCTCGGCGACGGCCTTGGCGCCGTTCTCGCAGAACTCGACCAACTTGCGTCCGCCGTGCTCCTCCGGCCATGCGCAGCCGGGACAGTCGAAGCCGTCGCGCTGATTGAGCCGCGCCAGCGTCGCCGCAGTACGCAGCGCACCCATCTGCTCGAACCCCCGCTGCAACGAGACCATCACGCCCCGCATGCCCGCCGCCTCGTGTTTCGGGGCCGCAACGGTCACCGCGTGTTCGTCATAGTCGGCGGGGATGTCGCCGGACCCGGCGGAACGGTGAAACCTCACAAAATCAACCTACAGTGGCCCGCGGCTGACTGCCCGGAAGGCGATTTTGACCAACGAGTCACACCGCCGAAGCCAGCGCCGCCAAGGTCTCTGCCGAGGAGTGCACGGGTCGCCAGCCGAGTTCCTTTTTCGCCTTGGTGGTGTCCATCACCACCGATGTCCGGGCGATATGCAGCCATTCCAGCATGGAAGGGGCGAACGGCACCCGCGCAATCGCCGCGGACGCCGCCGAGGCAGCGGCGGCCGGAACCCGTATTGGCCTGCCGCCCAGCGCCTTGGCCACGTCGGCCACCGTCACCAGGCCATCCCCGGCAATGTTGTACGAACCCGGCGGCGCCGGAGCGGTGGCCGCCAGCGCGATCGCGGCCGCGACGTCGTCATGATGGACCAGTTGCAACGGAAAACCGGGATCCGGCACGACGGGCTTCAACACCGGCACCGCCTTGGCCACGGCGCGCACCGGGCCGGGCAGCCGGTTCCACGGCATCGCGTCGGCCAGGGCGGAAGCTTTGGGCCCGGCGACGATGCACGGCCGCAGGATGAACACCTCAAGCGACGAATCTTTGCTGATTTCGGCGAGCAACGCCTCACATGCGGCCTTCTGCGCGGAGTAGTAATGCTCGGGGGACCCACGCGGCGGCACGTCCTCGGTGAGCGGCACGGGATTGTCGGAGTGGTAGCCATACGCCGCCACCGACGAGGTGTAGACCAGGCGTCGCGGTCTCTCGCCGGCAACCGTTGCCTCGAATACGTTGCGCGTGCCTTGCAGATTGATGCGTTCGCTCTCTTCGCGCGACCCCATGATGATGAATGCCAGGTGGACCACCACGTCAGCCTGCGCAACCAGTGCGTCGACGGCCTCGCGGTCGAGGATGTCGCCTTGCTGGTAGGTGGTCTTCATCCAGCCGCGCGAAGACGGGTCAAACGGTCGCCGCGCCATCCCGATGATGGTCTCCACCGCGGGTTCGCGTTCCAGCGCCGTCACCGCGGAGATGCCGATCTCTCCCGTCGGTCCGGTTACCGCAACCGTAAGTCCCACCTCAGGTGTCATTCCCTGCTGCGCCGCCGCCAAACCGCGATTACGAAAACCGCTGGTCGACATCGCGACTTTCCCCACCGCGATCGGTGAGGGCCGCATTTTCGGTGGGTATACCTATGGTCGGCGCAGCGGCGCAGCTGCCGCGCTGACCCGCATCTGGGACTTGCCGGTAGGCCCAGAACACACAGCGTGTCGAGGTCGTGTGCGGAACCCGATAATCTACGGCCATCGAAGCGGGTCGAATCACCGACGCCGTCGGAAATGAGGCACACAACATGGCACACCAATCGAATGCCGGCACGGACGAAGTGCTACCTGGCGGGGAGAAGGCCGACCCGGCGACGGTCTTCGCGGCCCTGGCCGAGATCATTTATCAGGGCTCGGACGCCGGCGAGATGTACGCGGCCATCTGCATCGCCGCGACCATGATCGTCCGCGGCTGCGATCACGCCAGCCTGTTGGTGCGCGATAACGATCGTTACGTCACGGTGGGCGCGAGCGACCAGCTCGCACAGAAAATCGACGAGCTGGAACGGCGCGCCGGTGACGGCCCGTGCATCGATGCGATCGAGGAGGAGACTCCTCAGATCGACACGAATCTCACGACACCGTCTCTTTGGCCCCAGCTCGCATCGGTTCTTGTCGCAGAGACACCGGTGCGCGGTGCGATGGGATTTCGGCTCCTGGTCAACAAACGCAAAGGGGCTGCGCTCAACCTGTTCAGTAACACACCCAACATGTTCGACGACGAGTCCGCCGGGCACGCAGCGGTTTTGGCGTCGTTCGCCAGCGTGGCCATCAACGCGGTGGCCAAGGGGGAAGATGCCGCCAGCCTGCGCCGAGGGCTGCTCAGCAACCGCGAAACCGGCAAGGCGGTCGGCATGTTGATGATGCTGCACGACATGAGCGAAGACCAGGCGTTCGACCTGCTGCGGCGGCACTCCCAGGGCCTGAACATCAAGCTGGCTGACGTGGCGCGAGAGGTCATCGAAAGGCGTGGTCAGCTGCCGCCCAACGGCGAGAATCAGCTTCCGGCGGGCACCTAGTCAGGGCCGTTCGAGGTTACTCCGGCAGCCGCAGCTCGGGCTTCTCCACCTCTTCGATGTTGACGTCCTTGAAGGTGACCACCCGCACCTGCTTGACGAATCGGGCGGGCCGGTACATATCCCACACCCACGCGTCGGACAGTCGCAGCTCGAAGTAGACCTCACCGTCGGCGTTGCGTGGCATCATCTCCACGCTGTTAGCCAGATAGAAGCGCCGCTCCGTTTCCACCACGTAGCTGAACTGGCCGACGATGTCCTTGTATTCGCGGTAGAGCGAGAGCTCCATCTCGGTCTCGTACTTTTCGAGATCTTCGGCACTCATCTGCTCAGACGTCCTTTTCCCTGCCAGTTTCGCCGACTTCCCGTTCGGGCCGCCGTCCGACAGCATGCTCGCCGGGTGAGAAGTCTGCTTCCATCTTTCCTCACGGGTGTTCGCCATGCTCGCCCGGAGGGTCCGGTTTGCATTCGGCCACCAGTTGCGTGCGGGCACCGCCGCCGGACACCGAGGCCACGCGCCGGACGTTGATGAACGAATAGCGGTGCTCAGCACACGGCCCGAGCCGCGTCAGCGCCATGCTGTGCGCGGCGGTGCTGTAGCCCTTGTGGTCGGCGAAGCCGTAGCCGGGGTGGTCGCCGTCCATCGCGACC
>DASXMA010000500.1:0-2338 GCA_036495965.1 Mycobacterium sp. | reverse complement strand
CGACTACGGTGCCGATCGTGTGGTTTCGCGACGTGGCTCGCGCTGGATCGCGCACCGGGGTATGGCCCATGATGCGGTCGGGTTGGCCGCGCTGAAGGCTGCGGCGCTAATCGGGCGGCCGAGTTTTGTCGGACCCGGCTGTGATGATGAGGTTATGTCTTCGATCGCACCGTCTGGCGCTGTGGGGGTGGGCCCTGCCGAGCGTCTTGAGGGGCTGTTCGAGGAGTTGGCGGAGTTGGCCGGTCAGCGCAACGCCATTGATGGGCGCATCGTGCAGATCGTCGCCGAGGTGGATCGCGACCAGCTGTGGGGTGCTACGGGTGCGCGGTCGGTGGCGGCGTTGGTGGCCTGGAAGATCGGCTTGTCCTCGGCAAATGCCCACACGATCGCCGCCGTGGCACACCGGCTGCAGGAGTTTCCCCGTTGCGCGGCGGGCATGGTGGAGGGTCGGCTGTCGCTGGATCAGCTCGGCGTGATCGCCGGGCGGGCGGGTGAGGGATCTGATGAGCATTACGCGCAGCTGGCGCGCTACGCGACGGTCAACCAGCTGCGCACCGCGGTCAAGCTGGAACCGCGTCCACAACCTGATCCCGATGCTGCTGGGTCCGAACCGCAGGGCTCGATCACCAAGACCACCGACGAGCAGTTCGCCTGTTGGCGGATCAAGCTCCCGCACCCGGATGCGGCGAAGTTCGACGCCGCTTTGGCTTCTCATCGTGAGGCGCTGATCGCCGAGTGGAAACACGATCACGACAATCGTGACGGCCCATCCGATACCGCGCCGCCGTTGCCGGACAGCGTCGAGGCGTTTATGCGCCTGGTCGAGACCGGGTAGGACGCCGAGGCGGCCCGCCGCCCCCACGGGCAGCACACCACGGTGGTGGTGCACGTCGACGTCGCGCAGCGCGCCGCCGCACTGCATCTGGGTCCGCTGCTTACCGACGCTGAACGGCGCTACCTGACCTGTGATGCCACCTGTGAAGTGTGGTTTCACCGTGACGGCCAGGTCATCGGCGCCGGGCGGGCGACCCGGCTGATCAACCGCCGGCTGCGCCGTGCACTCGAGCATCGCCACCCCACCTGCGCGGTTCCGGGCTGTGGGGCGACCCGTGGTTTGCATGCCCACCACATTCGGCACTGGGAAGATGGCGGGGCCACCGAGTTGGCCAACCTGGTACTGGTCTGCCCGTATCACCACCGCCTGCACCACCGCGGCGTGATCACCATCACCGGACCCGCCGACGACCTGCTCGTCACCGACAGCTGCGGCCAACCACTGAGCGCGGGATCGCTGGCGCGCCCACCGACCCGTCCCCCGCCCGCCGTCGAACCGTGGCCGGGACCCACCGGCGAGCGCGCCGACTGGTGGTGGTATGAACCGTTCCAGCCCCAGCCACCACCGACACTCAACTAAGTTGGTGACCAGGGCCCGACGGCACCGTATCGAAGCTACGGGTTGGGGCATGAAGAAATTCGTTCGCGATACGCGCAGCTAGCGCATCGTGAAAATCGAGGCCGGCCACCAACCCCGCACCGCCGCCTACCCGCCATCCGACGACCTACCCAACGCCGGCACCAAGACCCGCCCGACATACGCACTAAAGTGAGCCAAAACGACCAGGCCCGAGCGGAGCTGGAAGCGGCGTCGAAGTAGGCGACAAGAGGAGGCCTTGCCATGGCGCTGCCCGCTTTGGTCCTCGTACACGGAGGCGGTCTCGCCGCGGATTCCTGGGAGCTCACCGTCGCCGAGATCCACCGGTTGGCACCGGAGTTGACCGTGCTTACGGTCGACCTGCCCGGTCGGCGTTACAAGCCGGGCGACCTCAGAGAGATGACCATCGCCGACTTCGTCGACTCGCTCGCGGTGCGGGTCCGCGAAATGATCTTCGCCGCTGCCTTTCTTCCGCCCGAAGGCACGTCCCTTGTGGAGCGCGATTCTCATACCTGAACGGAGTTCCTTCGTATCGCCGCCGATTCATGACCGGCAAGCTATACGCGGAATCACTTCACGTCCTCACGGAAGATGTGTCTTGGCAAGGGATGCCTGACGGCATTTCGCGCACCTGGATTCTGACCCTGCGGGATCGCGCCATCGCACCGAAGTTGCAACGCAAGAATATTCAAGCGCTCGGCGGAGTCCAGACGCTCATCACGATGGACACCTGTCACTGCCTCATGGTCAGCGAACCGGAATGACTGGCAGAGATTCTCGTTGACCGCTATCGGCTGTACGTGTAGCCCCTCTCACCACACCAGGTGTCCTTCGCTGAAGTAGGGGCCACCGGTCGGGTCGTACTGCGAGTAGCCCTCGTTGACCAAGGGCATAAGCGCCTGATTC
>DASXMA010000499.1:0-8627 GCA_036495965.1 Mycobacterium sp. | reverse complement strand
GTGCTGATTTTCGGATCAAATCTGCCGGCACCGATGCGATGGCTGGAGCGGCGCGCTCGCGACGACCTTCTTCATCCGCTGCGTGCGCCGTCGTTGCTGGCCGTCGAGCCGCCGGACCACACTCGCTACCGCAAGACTGTGTCGGCCGTGTTCACTCCCAGGGCGGTCTCCGCGTTACGTGATCGCGTCGAGCAGACCGCGGGCGATCTCTTGGATGAGCTGGCCGAAGAGTCCGCTGTCGTAGACATCGTTGGACGGTATTGCTCGCGGCTTCCGGTCGCGATCATCAGCGACATCTTGGGCGTACCCGAGCAGGACCGGCGGCGCATCCTGGAATTCGGTGAGTTGGCCGCGCCGAGTCTGGACATCGGATTGCCGTGGCGGCAGTACCGGACCGTGCAGAGAGGGATCACCGGGTTCGACGCCTGGCTCGCGGAGCATCTGCGGCAATTGCGGCGCGCCCCGGGTGACAATTTGATGAGCCAGTTGATCCAGACGGCTGAAAGCGGCTCTGCGGAAACATATCTGGATGAGACTGAACTCCAGGCGATCGCCGGCCTCGTGCTGGCCGCTGGGTTCGAAACCACGGTGAACTTGTTGGGCAACGGGATTCGCATGTTGCTGGATACACCCGAGCACCTCGAGACGCTGCGTCGGCGCCCTGAGTTGTGGCCCAACGCCGTTGAAGAGATCCTGCGGCTCGAATCGCCGGTGCAGCTCACCGCGCGAGTGGCCCGCAACGATGTCGAGGTGGCGGGCAGGCAGGTCGAGCGTGGGGAGTTGGCGGTGGTGTATCTGGCCGCAGCCAACCGGGACCCGTCCGTGTTTCCCGATCCACACCGCTTCGACATCGAACGGCCTAATGCCGGGAAACATCTCGCGTTCTCCGGGGGTCGGCATTTCTGCCTGGGGGCCGCCCTTGCCCGTGCCGAGGGCGAAGTCGGTCTGCGAACGTTCTTTGACCGCTTCCCCGACGTGCGGGCGGCGGGTATCGGAAGTAGGCGTGACACACGTGTGCTGCGGGGTTGGTCGACGCTGCCGGTGGCCCTCGGGCCGGCACGGTCGATGGCTCAGGTCGACACCTAGAGATCCACGCCGACAGATCTTCGCCACCGCAGCGCGGTGATCGCGACGATGGTGATCGCGGGCAAGGTACCCGAGGTGAATATCGTGAATTGCCAAGCCCATCCGATCGCTTTACTGCGGATTCTTCGCTGCGGTAGAGCGCGTCACCCGCGGGTGTTCTGCCGACACAGCCGCGGCTTTTCGCCCACCAGTCGTTGTGCGGCAGCAGGTAACCATGGCCGTCCACCCACTCATGACAATCCTCGCTGACGCCCCAAAATCCACGAACGAGTGCGCCGCAGACGCCGGCCAAGGACGCGACAAGCGCGATCCCGATCAAGGCCGTTGTCCGGAGGCCGATCACGCGAGTGTTCTCGCGCCGAGCTCTGATCATTGCCCGGCGAGGTAGTGGCCGAGCCAGTCCAGGAGCCGCCGCCATGCGTCGGCCGCCGCCGCTGCGTTGTAGCGCGGGCCGGTGTCGTTGAAGAAGGCGTGGTCGGCATTGGGCTCGACAACCAGCTCGTTGACCAAACCGGCCCGATCCAAGGCCGCCTTGGCTGCCTGTTGGGAGCCGGTGACGCGGGTGTCCAGGGCCGCGTAGATACCCAGCACGGCAGCCTTGGATCCGGTGAAGTCGGGATTGTCGGGTAACGGTCCGTAGAACGGGACCGCGGCCGACACTCCCAGCGCGCCGGAGAACAGCAGCTGCCACACCAATCCCCCACCGAAGCAGAACCCGACCACGGCAGCTTTCTGCCCGGGCGCACGTAGCCGCAGTTCGGCGACACTGGAGTTCATGTCGTGGGTGAACTGTTCCGGCGCGATCGTGCCCAAGGCCGCAGTGGCCTGCGCCGGGTCCTGGAAGGCGCCAGTCCCGCCTTTCGCGGACAACAGGTCGATCGCCAACGCGGAATACCAGGCTCCGGCGAGACGACCGGCGACCGACCGCACCCAGTCGTTCAAGCCCTTGTTCTCGTGAATGACCAGGACGCCGCCTTTGGAATTGGCTGCCTGGGCCCACGCCCCTTGCAGCTGGCCCTGCGGCCCGGCCCAGCTGATCGGCGACGTGGGCTGTGCGTTTGCCATGCCGGGCGGCTGCGCTGAGCCAGTTGAATTTTCGGGAGGGGGCGTGGGAGCTTCTTCCGGTTTCTGCTTGGAACAGGCTGAGATGAGCGCGGTGGCGGCGGCGGTACCCATCCCGAGCAGAGCCAGTCGCCTCATGGCTTCGCGTCGGGTCAGCAGACCGTCGACGACGTCAGTCGCGATCTCCTCGGCGAGGTAGCGCCGTAGCGGGGTCACCTTGGTGAGTATCCGCCGTGAAGCTGTGGTTGACACCCGCCCGGCAACCGAGTTTATTGGCCGCTATGACAGAGGTTTCCACGATCGCGGTCGAGGATGTCGCAATCGGGCTATGGCAGGCGCTTTCGCGGCGGGATTGGGATGCGGTCAAGGCGTTCCTGGCAGACGACTGCCTCTACGTCGACATGCCGGTCCCCGCATTGTCGGCGCGCGGTCCCGAAGACATCGTGAAACGGCTCAAGATGGGGCTCGAGTCGCTGGCGGGCTACGAGAACCACGACGGTCTGCTGGTCTCCAACGGCTCCGATGTCATCTACGAGCATTCGGAGACTTGGACTTTCACGACGGGCGAGCAGGGTGTGTTGAGGTTCGTTACGGTCCACAAAGTGATCGATGGGAAAATCACTATCTGGAAAGACTATTGGGACATGAACAGCCTCGTCGGCTTCGCACCTCCCCATCACTTCGAGAGCCTTGCAACCGGGGACACGTCCTGGATTTTTGATGCGACAGGCTTAGTCTAAAGTCGGATTCGCCCGGCCACAGCGGCTGATGGCACAGCATTCACATCTCGGGAGAGACGCCTCCGCGTCATGACAGCACTGGATGAAGCAGCCGCCGCGCTGGCCGCAAATGACATGGCGCGCGTCGAAGCCATCGCCGGCGAGATTCTGAAAACTCAACCGGCTCACCCCGTGGCGCTGCACCTGCTGGCGGCCGCGCTGTCCGCACAGGGCCGGGTGGCCGAGGCACTGACCGCCTACCAGTCGGCCGTGGAATGGCTGCACGGCAATCTGGCGCTGACGCAAACCCCCTTCGGTCTGCATGTCCTGCAAACGCTGGGCTTTCGGCCCAAGGGAATTGTCGACATCGGCGCGTTCGAGGGGGTTTTCGCGCAATTGGCGCGTCATTTCTTTGCGCAGGTGCCGATACTTATGCTCGAAGCCCAACCCGGCAAGGAGGAGCAGCTGAAGGCCATCGCCACGCGGCTGCCGGATGTGGACTATCGGATCGTGCTGTTGGGCGCGGAGAACCGTGCCGATGTCGCGTTCCATCAGGTGAATGCCGCGATCAACTCCTCCGGCTCGTCGCTCTATGACGAGCAGACCCACTATCCGCGCGACACGATCTCGCTGCCGATGCGCAGGCTTGATGACGTGCTGGCCGAGATGCCCGGCCGTGAATTCGACATGCTGAAGATCGATGTTCAGGGCGCGGAAATCGACGTGCTGCGCGGCGGCGTGCGGACGCTTGCGGGCATTGAGGCCATCGTTATCGAACTGTCGCTGCTGGAGTACAACAAAGGCGCCCCGCTGATCGGAGAGGCGATGAGATGGCTTGGCGAACAGGGCTTTGCGCTGTTGGACGTGTTTCCGCTATCACGCATTCCGGCGGGTGCCTTGCTGCAGGTGGACGGGGTTTTCCTGCGCCGCGGATCCAGTCTGTGGCCCAAGGCGCCGTTCTTCTAAGCCGCTAGCGAAAGGTTTTCGCAAAACGCCAGCGAGTCACTTCGCTTCCGGGTCGCCGAACGAATCTGAAAACTATTGCGCCACAAATGGTTATATACCTGAGTAGGCGTATGCCGCTGAGCGCAGGCTTACGGTGCTGCTAAATCGCGTGGGGGCGTTCGGCTCACGGCCGTGCACAGCGCTCCACGCCCACACCGGCTGTAATGTATTCGCCAAGCGAAAAAGTCGGCGAATCGATTGTCCGCGGCCGATTTTGATCGGAGCCGAGACGTTTGTGCCCCTTCGCGTAAACATCTGGTGGTTGCCCCGCGGCTCGGTTGGTGGCCGTGGGCGGGCTGGTCGTATCGGTGGATTCCTGCAGGTAGTGGCACCCAGGCGGCACTTCTGCCCACGACTTAGACGTAAGTCGTATCTCGTGCTGTACCCAACCAACGAGCTAACGGCCAGTGCATAGCACGTGAACGCTGTCGATTGCCGGTGTGGGCGACAGCGATAGGGGCTACGTGTCATCTGGGCGAGCGATTTACTGAAGACTTGAACTTCGGGAAGTCGTTAAGGATCACTGACTTTCTGAAAGCCGTTGAGCTGCAGCTATTGCCAGCGATGCTGGCACCGCCCGCTGTGAACTTGCACGGAATTGGTTCCTGGATCGCCGCGATTCACGCGGCGGCAAAGACGATGGGGGTGAATCTGAAATGGCTATCCGCCTGCTAGTAGCTGCGATGGTCGCGTTGCTTGGCCCGCTGGGGGCAGTTTCGATCGCTCATGCCGACACCAACGACACCAAATTCCTGGCAGCGCTGAAGTCCGAGGGCATTACCGACCACGTATCGCCCAACCACGCGATCGAAGCCGGTCATATGGTTTGTCAGAAACTTGACCAGGGCATGACGCCTAGCCAGGTGGCGTCTGACGTGGTGAACAGCAGTAACATGCCCGGCTATCATGCTGGCTACTTCGTTGGCGTGAGCATCAAAGAATATTGCCCGCAGTACACGCCCAAGGAGAGCGGCACCTGACGCGATACGTCAACTGGGACACTGTTTTCAGTGACAGCGTCGTTCCCGTCACAGCCGGGTTAACACTGCGCCGTCGGCCAGCTAAGACTCGGCGAGCCTCTTGAGGCATTTCAGGGTTTCGGACAGTGTGCGACCCACCTGGCGCACCGCGATCCGGTCGGCGATGTAACCCAATATGCCGCCCGGTGCCTGATACGACAGCCGGAATGTCACCTTCGTTTGGCCGTCGGCGCTGTCGCGCAACCGCATCCGGCCGCGCAGCGTGACACCGGTAATGCCCACCCAGGCCAGGTCGCGGCCGTCGTCGAACTCGACCACCTCGATCAGGCCGCCAACGGGCACCGAGCCGATCTTCCAGTGCACGGTGTAACGTGCACCGACGCCGGTGCGCTGCTCGTTCGCCGACTCCCAGCGCTCCAGGTTCGTCATGAACGACGGGTAGCAGTCCGGGTCGCTGACGATCTTCCAGACCGCGTCGCGGTCGGCGTTGATCACGCATCGGCGTTCGACGCGCATCAGCCGAGCACCGGGAATCGACGTTCGGCGGCGAGGCGGTCGACGCCGCCCTGCAGGCTTTCCATCACCTTGTCGTGCACGGCCTGGTCGTCGCCATCGACCTCGATGGGGTCCTGCACCTCGATCACGATCTTGGTGGGCAGCGGAATGTGCCCGGCCAGGTCGCTGATGTTCAGGCCCCACGGCAGGGCCAGCGATATCGGGATGCTCTTGAGCCGTAGCAGCTTGTCTGCCATCAGCAGCTTGGCCAGCCATTGCCCGCGGTTGAGGAACAGTGCGCTCTCCTGGCCGCCAACGCTGGAGACGGGCACGATCGGCACGCCGGCGTCCCGGGCCAGCTGCACGTATCCCATGCGCCCGCCGAAGTCGACCTTGTGACGCTCCCACGACGGCCGGAAGACTTCATAGTCGCCGCCGGGATAGACCAGCAGCGCCGCCCCGGACTCCAACGCCGATCGCGCGTTTTCGTGATTCGCGGCGACGGTGCCGAATTTGCGCAGCCAGCCCAACGGCGGCGCCGAGACGACGAGGTTGTGGGCCAACTGGTAGAAGGGCCGCTCGACGCCGAAGTACGAGCAAAACGCGAGCGTGAATACGAACGTGTCCGGAGGGACGTTGCCGCCACTGTGGTTACCGATCAGCAGCACCGGCCCCTCGCTGGGGATCCGGTCCAGGCCTCGCACGTCTGCCCTGAAGTACAGCGACGCCAGCAGCCAGGTCCCTGGCAGCTGGTCGCGGATATAGTCCGGATCCCGCTGGTCGAAGTCGGCTTTGGGGACTCGCGACACCACTTGGTGGCGGGTCCACTCCATCGCATCCCCCAGGAGCCCCATTTCCGTATCCTGTCTTAGCGTCTCCCGACGTCGAGGTGGTAGACGCGGGCAGAGTTGTCATAGGCAATAAGATCGACTACCCGCTTTGCGTCGCTTTCACACCAGTCGCCGTTCTCCACGAAATCGCGCAGCACACGGTGAATGCCGTTGCGCCACAACCTGGCACCAAGGAAGTGCAATTCTGCGGGTCCGAACCCGTCCGACGAGTACAGGATCTTGGAAAAGGGCGCCATTTCCAGCAGCCGGGCGATGAACGCCGGCGCCCGGGTCCCCAGGTGGTTCACGCTCAGCCCGCCGTCGAGATAGACGTTATTGAAGGCCTGGGCCAGGTAGCCGGCTTCGCGCTCGTAGGGATAGCAGTGCAATAGCACGATCGGGGTGTCGCCGGACTGCCGGAGGAAGTCGAGCAGATGCAGCGGATTGGTCTTATGCAGATCGCAATCGCGGTCGCCGAAGCCGACGTGGAATTGCAGCGGCTTGCCCAGCCGCAGCGCCTGGTGCAACCCGAAACGCAGCAGAACGCGATCTTGCAACCGGATACCGCCGCCATCGCGCCACCGGGCGGCGGCCTCAGCGACCTGCGACGCCGGCGGCGCCGTCAGGTCGCCGTCGAACCCGCCTCGATAAGCCAGGATGGACTTGGTGCCGACCGCGGTTGCCATTCGCCGGTGCAGGATCTCCTCGAATGCCGAGGCGTAGTCGCCGGGCGCCTGCGCGGCCTCCTCGGC
This sequence comes from Mycobacterium sp., assembly GCA_036495965.1. GTDB lineage: Bacteria > Actinomycetota > Actinomycetes > Mycobacteriales > Mycobacteriaceae > Mycobacterium. The sequence goes on along the minus strand of DASXMA010000499.1, from coordinate 1,698 downwards.
CACTTGCTCCAGCCGAACGACCTCGTGCGCGCGGTTGCCGGACAGCGCGCTCAGCTTCCAGACGTCTGCGACTTCACTGCCGATCCCGGTGTCCACCAGCCAGTCGCTCACCCCGGCAGCCTGCAGAAATAGACCGGCCAGCTCGTCCTCGGTGAGTTGGCTGCGGCGCTCCCAATACGCTTGCGGTTCAATGTGTTTAGGTAATCCCAGGATGGAGCCGCAGTGGGCACGCACGGCGAAGCCGAGTTGTGAGTCGAAACCTGAGTACGCGAGTGGTTCGGTGTTGGCCTCGTTGAGTGCGTTCTCGAACCGGCGCCGATCCCCCGGCGTCGACCAGCACCCATGGACGTGCTGATCGATCAACGGCACTTCGCCGATGTGCTGCGCCAGATCTGAGTCGGGCACCGTCACAGGCTCCAGGCCATCCGAAACTTATCCGCCAACACCTCGGGGTCCAGTATTCCGTAGCGCGCATGCTCCAGACGGCGGACCGCGACGACCATGTCGACCACGGAATCACCTAGGATGCTCCGCAGCAGCTCCGAATTATCCAGTGCAGCAATTACTTCCGTCTGAACTTCCGGAAGTCGCAGGACATCGTTACGCTCACGCTCCGACTCAGAGAGTTTCTCCGGGTCCACCGTTGTTTCCGGCGGCAGTATGGCGTTGCGCTGGATTCCGTCGAGGGCCAGCCCGAGAATCGACGCCGACGCCAGGTACGGATTCGCCGAGGGGTCGACGATTTTCACCTCGACATTGCCGCCTTGCGCACTGCCTGGGCCGCCCTTGACGAATCGCACTGCGGCCTCGCGGTTCTCGGTGCCCCAGCACGCGTAGGCCCCGGCCCAGTTACCGGGCCGCATCCGCAAACTGGACACGATCGATCCGCACAGAATGCCCTGCGCCTCCGGCAGTCCGCGAATCACCCCCGCTACCGCGCTCTCCCCCGCAGGCGTCATTCCGGCGGCTCCGGTTCCGTCGGAAAACAGCGGCCCTTTGGGCGTGACCAGCGAGAAGTGCTGGTGTGCACCGGATCCGACGCTTCCGGCGAACGGCACCGGCGACAGGCTGACGCGCATCCCATGGCGGCGGGCGGCACGGCCGATGATGATCCGGGTCAGTGCCAGCTGGTCGGCCGCGGCCACCGGCGGTAACGGCGACAACGAGATCTCGAACTGGTTGGCCCCGTATTCGGGATGAAACTGCTCGATTCCGACGCCGGCGGTCGCAGCCGTTGCGATGACATCGCGGACGAAAGCCTCGTGTTCGAGCACGCCGGCGAGGCCGTACTGCGCCCACAACACCGACGGCAGCTGCTCACCGTCTGGGTCGACCAGTAGGAATTCGATTTCGTGGCCGATCGCTGCCTCGGTGCCGGCTTCTGTGAGCGCGGCTTCGATTCGCCCCAGCGTTCCGCGGGTGCACGCGGGAACGGGTGTGCCGTCCTGCTCGAAGAATGCGGCCGGCGCCCACGCTAACCCGTCGCCGATGATGCGCAACGCTGACAGGTCGATGCGGAGACGCTGGTCGCCGACCACGCCGACGTCGTCGGTGAAGGCGATGCCGGTCTGGTCGATGGCGAACGCATGCCACGAAGGACTGGCACCCAGTCCGGGGTCGACGAACGTGTTGGTCCGTCCGATCGGCACCGTCTTGGCTTGGGTGAGCCCGGCGGGGTTCACGACGGTGCCGATGACG
>DASXMA010000498.1:0-32736 GCA_036495965.1 Mycobacterium sp. | reverse complement strand
CTCGCAGGCGTTCGTGTCCGAGCTCGCGCGGGGCCTCGTCGGCAGAGGCCATGACGTTCACCTCTACGCCGCTTCCGGATCAGAGGTGTCGGGCGTCCAGGTGATCGATACAGGGATCGATCACCGGCAGTTGGCCGCCACTCTGTATCGAGCTTCTGGCGCAGTCGCCGGCGGATGCGCGCTGGCCGAGCGGGCCTTTGCCCGCGTTTACGCCGTGGTGCGTGAGAGCCGATACGACGTCGTCCACAACCATGCCTTTGACGCGCCTGCGGTCAGACTCGCGTCCGCCCTGAGTGCGCCCGTGGTGCACACGGTTCACCTACCGCCGGACGCCGAGGTTGCGCGCGCGCTTCGCGAGGCCGTTCGCTGCGACCCGCCCGCCACGGTCGCGTGCGTGTCAGCGAATCAGGCGGGCGCCTGGCGGCAGGTCGTCCCAGTCGCTGCGATCCTGCCGCCGTACATCCCGACTCGGCAGATCCACTTCTCGCCGGCGGCAGGGGCGGGGGCGGTGTTCGCCGGCAGGTTGAGTCCAGAGAAGGGAGCAGCCGAAGCGGTCGCTATCGCCCAGATTGCTGGGGCCAAGATCGACGTTTTCGGCGATGGCTATGAGGCCGGATACGCCCGGAGGCTGATCGACGCACAGAGCGCTGATCCAGGCGTGGTTGTGCATCCAGGCGTCTCGCAAGAGACGCTCTGGGACGCGATGGCTCGTGCGGCAGTGGTCTTGTGTCCCGCAAAGTGGGAGGAGCCGTTCGGGATGGTCGCCGCCGAAGCGCAGGCATGCGGTACTCCCGTCGTGGCGTTCCGACGCGGCGCGCTCGAGGAGGTGATCGTCGACGGAGTGACCGGGTTCCTGGTCGGACCCGACGATCTGCATGCGGCAGCTGACGCTGTGACCAGGGCGCCAGCGCTGTCGCGCTGGGCATGCCGCGAACATGCCGAGAGCCGACTCGACATCGAACGCAGCCTCGACGCTCATGAAAACCTCTACCAGCGAGTGACTAATGCTGGTCTTGGGACGCGAACTGGTGGGTGAGTCGAGACATTGGCTTGCCGGACGGCTGGCACTCGTTACCGGCGCTAGCCGAGGCATCGGAGCGGCCACCGCGGAGGCGCTAGCGGTGGCCGGCGCGCGCGTCGTCCTAGCTGCCCGCGACCATGACGCGCTTGACGCCGTCGCCCGCAGGATCCGAGACGCCGGCGGCGACGCGCTACCCGTGCCGACGGACGTCGGCAAGCCCGAGGACGTCGAGGAGCTGTTTGCCGCTGTCCATCGCCTGGGCCCGCTTGCGGCGCTCGTCTGCGCTGCCGCCGTGGTGGCGTCGGCTCCATTCGAGGAAACGACTACCGACATTTGGCAGCAAACGCTCGCAGTCAACCTGACGGGGTCATTTCTCTGTTGTCGCGCGGCATTCACCCCGATGAGGGCCGCCGGGGAAGGACGGATAGTCAACATCGCCTCCCTTTCCGGCGTTTATGCCACCGAAAAGTTCCCCGGACTGGCCGCGTACAACGTCTCCAAATACGGGGTCATCGGCCTCACAGAGGCGATCGCGGTGGAGGGAAAAGCGCTTGGCATCAGCGCAATCTGCCTGAGCCCAGGCGCAGTTGACACCCAGATGCTGCGTCAGGCGAACCCGGAGCTGCGTCCCGGCCTGACACCGCATGACGTCGCGCAGCTGATCGTCGCCCTGCTCGACAGCCCCCTGGTTACCGCCAGCGGGGCGAACATCCCCCTGTTCTCAAACGCCTAGCACCCCAGCGACCACAGGTCTAGCTTCTCGTCCGCCAGCTGGGCGGGAGCCGGTTTGGCCCGCAGCGCTACGAGCCGAGCGGACGCCGCCATCTCTGAGTTCTCGTCGAGCTCGGGGTCACCACCACGGTCGAGACCGACGGCGGCCTGAATCCGGCCTTCGAGTAGGTAGAACCCGACCAGCTTTCGTTCCTCCAGACTCCCCCGCACGACGAAGTCGTCCCATTTCGCAGCGGAGCCAACGTACTCCAGCTTGTGCTCGTATTGATCGGACCAGAAGCTATGGACGTAGTCGTATACCGAGCTCGAACCAAGCATCGACCGTGCCACCGCGCGCCCTTGCTTTTCTGCGTTGTTGAAGTGCTCCACTCGAACGCGCCCGAAGATCGGGTGGAGATGGTTAGCCACATCCCCGGCTGCGTAGACGTCGCGCTGGCTGGTGCGGCACCGCTCGTCAACCAGCACGCCATTGGATTGCGCGACCGACGAACCGACGAAAGTCGGTACGTCAGGCTCGATCCCGACGCCGGCGACTACGAAGTCGCATGCCACGCGATCGCCACAGACGGTCGCGGCCGCCTCGACCCGATCGGACCCTTGAAACGCCGCGACCCGATCTTCGGCTAACAGCTCGACGCCGTTCGCGCGGTGGATCGCGCCGATCGCCGCACCGATTTCCCGGCCAAGGACCCTTTCGAGCGGCGCTCGCTCCGGGAAGATCGCGGTCACGTGAACGCGGAGCTGCCGCAGAGAGGCCGCCACCTCGCAACCGATGAACCCCATGCCGACAACCACCGCGCGCCGTCCCGCACGGGCCTCGTGCTTGATCGCGTCACACTCGGCGACTGAGCGCAGATAGTGGATGCCGGGCAGCTCGGCTCCCGGCACCGGGAGCCGACGGTTCCGCCCGCCGGTGGCGATCAGGACCTTCTGATACTCGAACCTTTCGCCCGAATCAAGCACCACGGAGTGCGCGACCGGGTCGACCGCGACGACGCTCGACCCCAAGATCCGCTCGACTTCGTTGTCCTCATACCAGCCAGGTGACTTGACATACCACTGATCGAGATCCTCCTCCGAGCGCAGGTATGTCTTCGACAGCGGAGGACGACCAAACGGAATTCCCGGCTCTCGACCAACGAGCACGATGCGCCCGGCGAAACCCTCCTCGCGCAGCGTTGCCGCGGCATTGCCTCCGGCGAGGCCCCCGCCGACGATCACGATCGGGTTAGCCGTGTTTCCCACAGACATCGCGCATCACCGCCAGAGACCCTACCGCTCCAACGGCACGCGAACTGACGAGGAGATCGCCCAGGCCGGGCGGGTGCTGCGTTCTGTAGCTGAGTCCCAGAACCTACTCCGAGCTCATGGGGCTGCGAGATGCAACCGAAACTGCGAACCTGCATCGCGCGGGCCGCGGCCCGCTCAGGTGTGGGCGGTGGTGTCCGGTGTGATCGCGTGGGCGTCGGGCAAAGGCACCAAGGATGCGTGGAGGACCGCTTGGGGCCGCTGGTGCAGGCCGCTACCCACGTGGTGGTTGCTGAGGCCCGCGGTGACAAGGCGGCCCACCGCGCCCCCAGCAGCGTTGTTCAGGACGACGCCGTCGTAGCCCGTGGTGAAGTACTTCCCGGCTTTCGCGGCGCAACATAAGCACCGTCAGGGGATTGACGAGCATCTGGGCGGCGATCTCGTCGGGTACCGAGTCGGGAACGGCACCACGAACTGCGCGTCCGCGGTGATGTGCTCAGCCCATGCGCCCGGTTGCGGGAAAACACTCACCCGGGCGCCAGGTGTCACGTCGTGGACGCCGGATCCGACTTTCTCGACGACACCGGTGGCCTCCACGCCGGCGCCTACCCGCCCGGTCGGCGAAGCGAGTTGGATGGCCTGCAGGTCCCCCAGGGAATGGGGAACAGGGTCACACGGACGAGCACTTGATCCGGGCCCGGATCGCGGGGTTCGCCCACGTCGAGAAGTTTGACCAAGGCGGCCGGTCGCCTGCCTCCGTGTACACCGCGCTCAAACCCATTGAGCTCCACCTCGTTGCAACTGTACTGTATCAGTTAGTCAATAACCAGCGTAGAGAGTTTTGGCTCGATCAGTCAATAACCGGGTAATCTGTTGTCATGGCTAGACCACGAAAGTTTGACGAAGCCGAGGTCGTTCGGGCCGTCCGCGATCAGTTTTGGTTGAACGGCTTCAACGGAACCTCACTCGATGATTTGACGGATGTGACCGGACTGGGTCGTGGCAGCCTGTACGGAGCATTCACTGACAAGCGCACCTTGTACCTGCGGGCGATAGATGACTACGCGACCGAGTTGACGGAACAGGTGCTGGCCGATCTGCGCGATCCGGTTAAAAACGGCCGCGATCGGCTGGTTGATCATATCCGTTCTGTCACGAAGCTTTTGACCGCTGACACCAAGGGCCGGGGCTGCCTGATGGCCAAGAGCGCCGCCGAGATGGGAGCGACCGATAAGGAGGTCGCCCGCCGAGTCCGCAAGTGGCTCGATGCTTATCAGCACGACATAGCCGAAGCGATCCAAGTAGGCCAGCACGACGGGGACATCGACCCCGACGCCGACCCAGACGAATTGGCGCTGCTGATCCTGGCGGTGTTACGAGGGGCTGAGGCGCTGCGCAAGGGCGGAATGCCGCCGCGCGCCATCGTCGCAGTCTCGGAGCAGGCGATCGCGCTGATACCGCGTCCATAAGCGGCCCGAGCACCAGAGCACGTGAGTTTTTGATCACGCAGTACGCAACAAGTTATTGACTGACCAATACAAAATGGGCTAACGTGAGTGCCGCGATCGAACCGAGAAGAGGCACATCTTGTTCGCCAGCGTTGGAATCATCGGATCGGGATCCGTCGGACGAGCCATCGCCACACGCGCTTTGTCGACGCGAATTCCAGTGGTGCTCAGCAACAGTCGCGGCCCAGACACGCTGAAAGAACTGGTCGACGAGCTGGGTCAGGGCGCTTCGGCGGGCACGGTGGCCCAGGCGGCCGAAGCCGACCTGGTGCTTCTTGCCATCCCCTTCGTCAAGGTTCCCGAGTTGGCCCGTGAGGTGCAGGACTGGTCGGGACGTGTCGTCGTTGACGCCACGAATCAATTCGCCCAATACGAACCCACCTACTCCGGGTTCGTCGATCTCGGTGACGAGACCGGAAGCGAATGGGTCGCCGGACACCTAGCGGGCGCCACGGTCATCAAAGCGTTCAACGCCATGTTTGCCGAGTACATCATGGCCGACCCCCGGCACCACGATGGGCGCCAGGTGTTGTTCTTCGCCGGCGACGATGAAGCGGCCAACGCCGAGTTCGCCGCATTCGGCGAGGCGCTCGGGTTCGCCCCCGTGCTGGTGGGCGGCCTACGTGAGGGCGGCCGACTGATGCAGCTCGGCGGCCCACTGAGCGCGCTGCACGTCATCAAACAGGACTAATCCCAACATATCTGGAAGGCAGACCATGCGTAAGTTAGAGATCACCGCGATCGGCGCACCCGCCGACGTCCTGCAACTCGTCGAATTCCAGGCAGCCGCACCGGGTCCCGGTCAAGTGCTCGTCGAGGTTGAGGCCGCCACCATCAACGCCTCGGACTTCCTTTTCATCAGCGGCCAGTACTTCATCACTCCGCAGCCTCCGTCCGACGTCGGGGGCGAAGGCGTCGGCCGTGTCCTGGCCGTGGGCCCCGGCGAGGACGAGTCACTGGTCGGTGCGCGCGTGCTGCTTCTACCGAGCTACCGCCATGGCACCTGGGCCACCCATTTGATCGCCGCCACAACCGACATCGTGGTCGTGCCAGACGATATCGACACCGTTCAGCTCGCAATGGTCGGGATCAACCCGATAACCGCCCTGCTGATGCTGCGCAACTACGGCGACCCATCGATGAACGATCGGTGGATCGGCCAAACGGCGGGCAACTCGGCGGTCGGTGAATACTTGATCAAACTGGCTCGCCGGTTCGGCTGGAAAACCGTGAGCGTGGTGCGCCGTGAGGCCGCCGCCGAGCAGGTCCGCAGCTGGGGTGGGGATCGGGTCGTCATCGACGATGAGGATCTGGAATCCAATCTGGCCCAGTCACTGAACGGTAGCGAGCTCGACATCGTCGTCGACTCCGTCGGCGGCCGCGCAGCGCGGCAGCTCGCGCACCACCTTCGCTTCGGTGGGACATTGGTGTCTTATGCGGCTTTATCGGGGCAAAGCGCCTCGGTGTCCGTGCTTGAGCTGATCGGCCGCCATGTGAACTGGACCGGATTCTGGCTGGTCAACTGGTTGCGCAACACCGACACCGAGGTGGTGCACGACACCTATCGCGAGGTGGTGGCGATGGTCGGCGACGGCACGCTCAGCGCACGAGTCGCCCGCACCGTGCGGCTGGAAGACTGGAAAGACGCGGTGAGCCTCGCCCAAGGCGACACCGGCCGGGAGGGCAAGGTCGTGTTCGTATTCGACGAGCAACACTCGTGATCGCTTAACTTGCCAAACTGGCGAGTAGACGCAAGCTTTCCTCGGAAGGTGAGCCTGGGTCGGCGTGGTAAGTGACGATCATCTGCCGTTGATCCGGCAGGTGCAGGATCGTGTAGTGCAGATCGAGCGGCCCGACTTGCGGGTGGTAGAAGGCGGTCGGACCGGTGCTTCGATGCTTGACGTCGTGACGCGCCCACAATGTGGCGAATCGCTTGCTGGCGAGGCTGAGTTCGCCGATGAGCTCGACGAGTTCGCGATCGGGTGGCTCGGCGCCGAGCACGGCTCTCAAGAACGGGACGATCCTGGTTGTGAACCTGTCCCAATCACGATAGAGCATCCGCATTTCAGGCTCGAGAAACGCTGCGCGCAGGATGTTTTCACCTGGGCTGAAGATGCGTGACAGCGCTCGGGCCAGGCGATTGGACGCCAGGATCGCCATGTTCCTGTTGACAACGAACGTAGGGGTAAGCGGCCAACTTTCGATGAGAGTTTGCACGGCCGGATCGAACCTTTCAGGGACGGAACGTCCACGCCGACGCGGCGCCGGCCGCGCCAACTCGCGCAGGTAATTACCGGCGTCTTCGTCGAGTTGCAGGGCGCGGGCAAGGCCGTCAAGGACTTGGTCGGAGGGCTGATGGTCTCGTCCTTGCTCGAGTCTCAGGTAGTACTCGGTACTGATACCGGCAAGCATGGCGACTTCCTCGCGACGCAATCCCTCGACGCGTCTGCGGTCGCTGTCCGGCAGGCCGACGTCGGCAGGCTTGAGCAATTCGCGGCGGGCCCGCAGAAAAGCCGCCAGCCCGCGGGTTGTTTCCATTGATCAAGGGTAGTGCGCGGCGTCTCGGAAAGGGTGGCCCTCGGATTACCAGCAACGCCATGGTCTGGATATCGGGTGTGTGCGGGTGGATCGTGGTCGCATCAATAGTGCCGGCACGAAAGAGACCGCCATGCCTACGCGCAACTACGGACCGACTACCACGGCGGCCGAGATCGTCGATGACGTGGATCTGCACGGACGCCGTGTCGTGGTGACGGGCGCCAGTTCCGGGATCGGCGTCGAGACCGCCCGCGCACTGGCATCAACCGGCGCCGAGGTGACACTGGCAGTACGCAACGTTGAGGCCGGCGGGAAAGTCGCGGACGGGATCGCCAAAGAGCTGCCGCCGGGAGCGGGTGTGCCGCAGGTCGCACACCTGGACCTGGCCGATCCTGCCTCGGTGACCCAGTTCGTGCGCGCGTGGACCGGGCCGCTGCACATCCTCGTCAACAATGCCGGCGTGATGGCCCTGCCGAAGCTCACCCTCACCCCGGACGGATACGAAATGCAGTTCGCCACCAACCATCTCGGTCATTTCGCGCTCGCCACTGGCCTGCATCGGTGGCTGGCCGCAGCCGACGGTGCGCGCGTGGTGTCCGTCGCCTCGATCGGGCACCTGTTCGGCCCAGTGGTCTTCGACGATCTGCACTACCGGTTCCGCCCCTACGACCAGTGGACGTCCTACGGCCAGTCCAAGTCAGCCAATGTGTTATTCGCCGTCGGCGCCGCGCAACGCTGGGCCGGCGATGGCATCGTGGTCAACGCGCTGATGCCGGGCAACATCGCCAGCACCGCGCTCGCGCGACACATGGGCCCCGATGACCTCGCCAATTTCGGGAAAGAGACAGACCTGACGCTGCCCCCGGTCAAGACGATCGAGCAAGGCGCCGCAACCTCTGTGTTGCTGGCGGCCAGTCCCGATGTCGAAGGGGTTACCGGCCGCTACTACGAGGACTGCGCCGAGGCGCCAGTGGTGCATGAGCGCGAGGGCCACACTGGCGGCGTCGCCCCTTACGCACTCGACCCGAACAATGCCGACCGCCTCTGGCAGACTTCCAACGAGCTAACCAAATAAATCTGACGATGCTGAGATGGCGCCGACGATCGACGCCAGTTGCTTACCGTTAGCTCCGATTCCACGGAGTTTGAATCATGAGCAACGCAAACCTGGCGGCCGGCCACCGCGATTCCTAGGCTGCGCGGGTGATGTCGACCAGTCCGGCGCCGGCATGTGTGTCAATTCGTCGTATCAACCGAACGTTCGGAACGCACACCGTGCTCGACCATGTCGACATCGAGATCGAACCGGGCCAGGTAGTCGCGTTGCTCGGGTCTTCGGGTAGCGGCAAATCGACGCTGCTGCGGCTCGTAGCCGGTCTGGATCGTCCTACCGATGGGCGGATCGAGATCGACGGGAACGCGGTTCGCGGGATCGACCCGCGCTGTGCGGTCGTCTTCCAGGAACCTCGGCTGTTGCCCTGGCGACCCCTGGCGGCAAACGTCGCGTTCGGGCTGCCCCCCGGTACCGCGCGGTCGAAACGTTCTGCGGCAGTTCAGCACTGGCTGGATGTCGTCGGGTTAGGCGAATTCGGCGATCATTACCCGCGGCAAGTGTCCGGTGGTATGGCGCAACGCGCGGGCCTCGCGCGTGCCCTTGCCCGGCGACCCAGCGTCCTGCTGCTCGACGAGCCGCTGGCGGCCCTCGACGCACTCACCCGCCTACGGATGCAGGATCTGCTTGACACGGTGCAGCAAGAGGCCGGAACCACCACGCTTCTGGTGACGCACGACGTGGACGAGGCGGTGATTCTCGCCGACCGAGTGCTGGTCCTGCGCGCCGATGCGGCGGGCGCGGCCCGTATTGCCGCGACGTTCGAAGTCACGATTCCCAAGCCACGCGATCGCGGTGACTCGCGTATCACCGTGCTGCGTGAGCAGTTGCTGGACGAACTCGGTGTACCCCGACGCACCAGCCCGCGGTCTGCCCTCGAGGAGGCAAATACATGTTAGGTCGATACCTGACAACAGTTCTGGTTGCCGCCGGAGTCGCCGCCTCCGCCTGCGGTTCGAACGCCGGGAACACAGCGGGCAAGGACATCCACCTGGACTATGCCTATTACAACCCCCTGAGCCTGGTGGTGCGCGATCAGCATCTGCTGGAAAACCGGGGCTACAACGTCACCTGGGTGCTCTCGGCGGGCAGTAACAAAGCCAACGAGGGGCTCCGCGCGAAGGGACTGGACTTCGGGTCTACCGCCGGTTCAGCCGCCTTGGTCGCGCGGGCCAATGGCACACCGATCAAGATCATCGACGTGTACAGCAAGCCAGAATGGACGGCTCTGGTTGTCGGCAAGCACTCGACCATCAACTCGGTCGCCGACCTGAAGGGCAAGAAGATCGCGGTCACCAAGGGCACCGATCCCTACTTCTTTCTCTTGCAATCGCTTGCCACAGCCGGACTTCCGCCGACCGACGTCGAAATCATCAACTTGCAGCACGCCGACGGTAAAACTGCCCTGGAGCGAGGCGATGTGGATGCCTGGTCCGGATTGGACCCGTTCATGGCGCAGACGGAGCAACAGCAAGGTTCGCGCTTGCTCTATCGCAACCCCGATTTCAACTCTTACGGCGTATTGAACGTCCGTGAGGACTTCATCGCCGCACATCCGGGTGCCGTCCAGTCGGTGGTCAACAGCTATGAGGAGGCCCGGAAATGGGCAAAGGCACATCCGGACGAATTGGCGGCATTGCTCGCCTCGCAGGCGAACGTGACATCGAGTGTGGCCCAAGAGGAATTGCGGCGAACGGCACTCGACATCGAACCGGCGCCGGGCGATCCTCAGCGCATCGTCCTGACCAACATCGTGCCGATCGCCGTGGCCGACGCCGATATCAAATCCGACGAAGCCGGTCGCAGCGCACTGAGCACGATTATCGAGCCGAAGTACGCCCAACAAACTCATTGAGGTCGCGCGCTGCGGCGCTCGGGCAACTGCCGCTCGCGCTGGCAGGATTGATCGTGCCGGCAGTGCTGCTGGCGATCTGGCAGTTGGTGACAGCGACCGGGTTGTTCTCCGCGAGCCAGTTGCCGCCTCCCGCCGATGTGGTGACCGCACTGGGCGGACTGGTTCGCCACGGCGAACTGTGGACTCACCTGCGCGCGAGCGTTTCGCGGGTGCTGCTCGGCTACCTGGCCGGCGCAGGTGCTGCGCTCGCGCTGGGTTCGCTGGTCGGGCTATCGGTAACCGCGCGCAGGCTGCTGGCGCCGACGGTCGCGGCCCTGCGCACGGTGCCCTCTCTGGCGTGGGTTCCCTTGTTGCTCTTGTGGTTTGGAATCGACGAGACGCCGAAGCTGCTGCTGGTCGCCATCGGCGCGTTCTTTCCTGCCTATACGACGACGGCATCAGCACTCTCGCACGTCGAGCCACAGCTTCTGGAGGTGGGACGGGCTTATGGTCGACACGGCACCGCGTTGTTGACGACTGTGATGCTGCCCGCTGCGGCCCCGGAGCTGGTGAACGGGCTCAGATTGGGCCTGGCAAACGCGTGGCTGTTCCTGGTCGCGGCCGAGCTGATTGCTTCGTCGAAGGGTCTCGGATTTCTCCTCATCGACAGCCAGAACACCGGCCGCACCGATGTGATGCTGCTGGCAATCGTCTTGCTGGCCGTGTTAGGCAAACTCAGCGATTCCGCGTTGGGAGTTCTCGAGCATCGAATGGTGCGACGGCGCAGCTAGCTCAACGTCAGCTCGCCGGGCAGCTCGTCGCTCAGCATGGCCTCAGCGAGCAGTTCACCGAGCAGCGGCCCGAACTTCATGAGATTACTGCCGACGAACGCAAGGACGCGGCCCCGGCGCGCAACAGTCCAGCCGTCCCCGCCGGAGTCGAGCCACGGGGCGCGAACCGTGAAGCAGTCCACCTGGCCCACCGGCGAGAGCGACGGGAACAGCGCGCGCACAGTCGCTGGGTCTGGCACCTCCTGCCCGAAGGCCCAGCGGCCGGTGCTGCCGAGCGGCAGCCCGTAGCCCTCGGGCGCTGAAAGACAAGCGGCGCCAACGTCGTTGGCGCCGTCGTAGGTGAAGCGAGTGTGCGGGGCGAACTCGACGCCGAGCGGTCCGAAGAGCGCCGGCGTCTGAACCCCCGCGCAAATGAGCACGCGGTCGCTCCGCACCATGGTGCCGTCAGCAAGCGTCGTCGCGCCGTCGTCGCCCACCGACACTACCTCGCCGCGGTAGATCGCGACCCGCCGCGCGAGGGCGCCCAGCGCGCGGCGGATGCGCAGACTGCCGCCGAGCGGATCGAATATTCCGGTCTCCCACGGCGCAGCCAGAAATGGGATGCGCGCCTCGATCTCGCGCCGGTCGATCCAGGAGAATGTGGTGCCGGCGTCGGTCATTGCCGCCGCGGTGTCATCGGGGGCGGCGACGGATATAAAGCCCTCCGGACCAAGCAGCCGCCCCACGCCCAACTCGGCCTCCCAGCGCTGCCAGCCCACGCGGGCCTTCATCGCGAGCCCGCATAGCACCGGACGCCGGTGTGCGATGCGGAAGATCCGCGCCAGTCCCGCTGACTGTTCAGCGAACGGCTGGCCACGCTCGAACACAATCGCCTGTTCCCCGTGCCGCGATAGTTCGTAGGCGGCCGCGAGCCCGCATACCCCCGCGCCGATGATGACGATCATGCCCGCGTCGCCTCCGCCGCTACTAAAAGAAGAACCCGGCATACGGTGCATCGGCTACCGCGAACAGCCGATCGGCCAGCACAACTGCCGCAGGATCGTCTGCCTGTGCCAGCCCGGCGACGACCAGACCGCGCCAAGTGGCACCGCCAAGTAGAACGGCGGCGAGCCCCTCGACACCGACATGCAATTGGGCGCGCTGGTTCGTCGGTTCCGCACCGCCGCCCGCGATGGTGAAGCTAACTGAATTGTTCTGTAGCAGAGGATCGTTGACTGCGATGGTGACGTCGCCTTCGTCCGCATACCGGCGTGCTGCCAGCGCCTTCTGGGCGTCGACGACACGCAACCACGTTTCGTCATGCACCGCGGTGATCCGCATGGCTCGGCGGTCGACAAGCAGCCAGGGCAGCGGATCGTCGAGGGGCAGCATCCAGAACACAACGCGGTCAACGAGATCGAGCCCGAGCAGGAAACGCAGCAGCCCGAGATACGCGTCGGTGGTGGGCGCGAAGAAATCTTCGACGACGATGGTGCGCTGATCGCCGACGAACCATTTTTCGGTGTCGATGGGGCGGTACCGGGTGAAACCCGACTCGGATCCCGGTTCGCCGCAAACTGCAACATACGAAGGCCCCGAGGATGATTCGGTGCGTAACCGCAGACTCCGCCACCAAACCCCCGGGCGGTCAATGGTTCCCGCACGTGACGGTCGATTACCGGCGTAGATCCGCGGCAGCACATCCCAGGTTTGGGCTGGGTCGAGCAGCCGCACCGGAGCGCCGGTTCCGACACCCGGACGCAGTGCTGCCCGCGCTGTTAGAACCTCGACGGTTTGCGATGAACTCGCGACACCGTAGCCGTACCGCTCATAGATCGTCGCCTCGGATGCCCGTAACGTTGCCGCTGCCTCTCCCCGCGCGGCGATGTCGCGCAGCTGATGATCCATCAGCGCGGTGGCGATGCCTTTTCGCGTGAACGACGGCAGCACCCCGATGTGTGACACAGCAGCGTGGCCGACGACCGCTCCGCCGGGAACCGTCAGTCCGCTCGTCACGGCATCTGCGGTGCCAACGAGTTGTCCTCCGACGAACGCTCCGACGGTACGTCCAAGTTCGAGCAGCGTCCTGATCTGGCCGGGCTGCAGGTTCGACATGGGTGGGAACCCGACCATGGCGGTGCGAAACAGGTTGGCCGCAGCGATGAGGTCGTCCTCGCTCTCGAGGACACGGATCTCGGAGGTCATCCGGCCATCATGTCTCGTGCCGTCGGCGGCGGCCCGAGCGCCACCACAAAGCGGGGTCTAACGGATCGGCAGGCCGGTCAGCGCTCGCGAAATCACCAGCCGCTGAATCTCGCTGGTTCCCTCGAAAATGGTGAAGATCTTCGCGTCGCGGTGCATCCTCTCCACGGGGTAGTCGCGGGTATATCCGTTGCCGCCGAGGATCTGGATGGCCTCGTCGGTGACATAGACCGCGGTCTCGCTTGCCACCAACTTCGCCATCGAGCCCTCCGCCGAGTTGAAGTTCTGGTTGTTGCGCGCCATCCAGCCGGCCCGCCACACCAGCAGACGAGCCGCGTCGATACGGCTCTTCATATCTGCCAGCTTGAATGCCACCGCTTGGAATTCGCCGATCTTGCGACCGAATTGCTCACGCTGGCAGGCATAGTCGAGCGCATACTCATAGGCCGCGCGTGCCACACCGATGGCCATCGCGCCGACTGTGGGCCGGGTGCGCTCAAAGGTCTTCATCGCCGCTTGGCCTCCCGTGGAGGTACCGGATTTCACCCTTGCGATCCGCGCTTCGAACTTCTCCCGCCCGCCGAGGATCCCGTCCTCGGGCAGACGGACGTTGTCGAGCACCACCTCTGCGGTGTGCGAAGCGCGGATCCCATGCTTCTTGAACTTCTGCCCCTGAGCCAGTCCTTTGGTGTCCGGTGGGAGGACGAAGGTGGCCTGGCCGCGGGTGCCGAGTTCGGGATAGACCGACGCCACCACGATGTGCACGTTGGCGATGCCACCGTTGGTCGCCCACGTCTTGGTGCCGTTGAGAACCCATTCGTTGGACGCTTCGTCGTAGCGCGCGCGAGTGCGGATGGCGCCGACGTCAGATCCCGCGTCGGGCTCTGAGGAGCAGAACGCACCGAGCTTGGGGTCGCCGGGCGTCCCGAACATCTCGGGATACCAACGGGTTATCTGTTCGGGAGTTCCGTTGCCCGCCAACGCTGCTGCGGCCAGGCCGGTGCCCATGATAGATAGCGCGATGCCGGCATCGCCCCAGAACATCTCCTCGAACGCGGTGAGCATGCCGAGCCCGGTCGGTTCACCGGCCTGCTGCGCGAAGAATTCGGCAGAGTAGAGCCCCACCTTCGCAGCTTCCTGGATCACGGGCCATGGGGTTTCCTCCCGTTCGTCCCATTCGGCCGCGGCGGGGCGGATGACCTCGGCCGCGAATTGGTGCACCCAGTCGCGGACCTCGATAACGTCGTCGCTCAGTTGTAGTGAGAAGGTCATGGCTTGCTCCTGAAAATATTGGTGGTCAACGGTTCTTGCGATTGGTGTATTGCGCGAGGACGCTGACCGTCTGGTTGATCCACGCCGCGAAGTAACGGTCGTCGTCGATGTTTCCCGGTGAGTGGCCGGTCAGCGCCTGCAGCGTCGCGGCGTAGGACAGCGATCCGATTGCGACGGCCGCGGTCGCCTCAGGGTCCGGGATGCACGTGCGGCCGGAGCGATTGGTCGCCGCAAGTTCGTCGGCGAACCGCTGATAGGCGTTGTCCGTGATGACCTGCCACGTTTTCTTCTCGAGATCGCCGACCTCGGCGGGCTCGCGCAACATCACTTTGAGCAGATCCTCGCTTTGACGCAGGTTGTTCCAAATCAGCTGGCCTGCCGTTCGCACCGCTTGCTCGACGCTGTCCGACTGTCCGGCGTCGTACTGCTCTCGCGCCGCCACGATGCTGTCGATCCGGTGCGTAACCGCGGCCTCTAACAGCTCGCGCTTGGAGCCGAAGTGCTTGTAGAGCGCGCCCGAACCCGGTGCGAGGCCGGATGCGCGCTGGATGTCGGCAACCGACGTCGCTGCGTACCCCTTGGCGGCAAACAGCTTCAGCGCTTCGGCCAGCAGCCGATCACGTCCGTTTGAGGGCATGGTGAGAGAGTACTCACTCACCTCGGGTGAGGCAAATGGCCACCTTGACGGCCAACTGTTCGATTGCGACTACCGTGCACGCAGCCGCCGTCGACGGTGCAGTGTTGCTCAACGACACGTTGTTCGACCCGGCGGTGCGCTAGCTGACCGAAAACCCGCCATCGATCGCGAGTGCCTGATTGGTGATCGCCCGGGCCGAATCCGAGGCGAAAAATACCACCGCAGCACCGATCTCGCGCGGCTCCTGGAAACCGAACGGAGTCGGCCTTGTCGCAGGCCCATCGGTGAGCGGCCCCTTGGCGTTGATGGCGCCGGGGGTAATGACCGCACCGGGAAGGATCGTGTTGACCGTGATCTGGTGTTCAGCGAGTTCGAATGCAGTCACGTGACTCAGTTCGAGCATGGCGCCCTTTGAGGTGCTGTACGCGGCGAGGCCTTTGATTAGTCCACCACGCAATGCATTGGAGGCGATGTTCACAATCCGCCCGCCCCGGCCGGCGGTGACCATCTGCTTGGCGATTTCTCGCGTCATCAAGAACGCTCCGCGGGCATTGACGGCATGGATTGTGTCCCAGTGCGAAGCGCTAGCCTCAAGTAGCAGTTCGCGATCCTGCAATGCAGCGTTGTTGACCAACAGCCATGGAGTGCCGACGTCCTCTGCGATGGTTGCGCTCGCCGCGATGATCGATTCCTCGTTGGCAAGGTCGACGCTGATGGCTACCGCGTGGCGGCCAGCGTCGGTCAGGGCGTCGACACGCGCGTTCGCGCTATCGCGATCGGAGTCGGCGACCACCACGGTCGCGCCGGCTTCGGCCAGCACCTCGACGATTCCCGCCCCGATGCCCTTGGCGCCGCCGGTGACGACGGCGACACGCCCGGCCAGGTTGAAGAGTGCGGTGTCCGCCATAGAGCAAGCGATCCCTTCATACCGTAATGCTTGATAGTTCCGGCTCCCTCAGTCGTCAAGGCCGCCCAGCGGAAGTCAACGCAACCAGTCGACGGGTTCTCGGGAAGATCATTAGGCGGCGTCTCAGGTGTCAGTGTGCGCCAGGCCTATTCGGGCATTTCGACGGACTTGATCGTCAGACTCTCGGCGAAGGTCCGGCTGCCATTGCAATGATCTGGCCCATTTTGTGGCGTGCTCTCGAACACACCAGAGAATCGAGTTTGCATAGAGCCGAAACTCTACTGTCGGAAGGCGCCTTTGGAAATAGCCGCTCGGATGCGGGCACCTTCGCGTTGAAGGAGCGTTCGGTCCGGATAGCGGTCGAGGCTCTGCAGCATCCTGGCCGGGAACTAAGAAGTTCGAACACGGTGGAGCGGCGACCCCATGACGGGCGAAATCAGGCTGGTTACTATCGTCCACGACATCAACCGGGCACTTCGAGCGCAATACATGGAGCCTGATATTCGCGTGTTTCGTCATGTGCGGCTCCCGATGCGGGTGCTGTCACTGCGCACAATCGTCATCGTCGCAGCGCTGTCGGTGATTGCTCTCGTCGTCGTCCTGGGCCTGTGGGTGTGGATTGGCGTCACCAACGATCAATACAGTCAGCTCGACCGTCGCCTGGATTCGGTCAGCAGTCTCGGCGATATCAACACGCTGCTTAACAGCGCACAGCTCGCCAACCCCGATCGACCAATGCCGGACGGCAACCTGGTCCGCACCGCGCGCATCGGGGATGCGACCGTGTCTGTGCCGGGCAATATTGTTCTGCCCAAACTGGCCAACGGCTACGCGAATACCACCATCGACGGCGTGCAATACCGCGTCCGTACTTTCACCGCCGGTCCGGCGTCGATCGCGCTCGCCGCGCCATTGGCTGAAGCTCAACATCGAATCAACGAACTGCACCTGCGGGTGTTATTGATCTGTTCCGGTGTCATCGGGGGCACGATCCTTGTCGGCTGGGTGATCTCGTTGATCATGGTCAATCCGTTCCTGCTGCTCGCCCAGCAGGCCCGCGCCATCAATGCCCAGTCCAGCCCCGACGAAGTTCAGGTCCGCGGTGTGCGTGAGGCCGTGGAGATCGCCGAAGCGGTCGAGGGCATGCTGGCCCGCATCGGCGACGAGCAGCAGCGCACGAAGGCAGCGCTCGAGTCGGCTCGCGATTTCGCCGCCGTCGCCTCACATGAACTGCGCACCCCGTTGACAGCCATGCGCACCAACCTGGAGGTGCTGTCCACCTTGGAGATGGCTGCCGAGCAGCGCGAAGAGGTGATTAGCGACGTCATCCGCACCCAGAGCCGGATCGAAGCCACACTAACGGCGCTGGAGCGACTGGCACAGGGCGAGCTGACCACCGTCGAGGACTTTGTTCCGTTCGACATCACCGAGCTTTTGGATCGTGCCGCACACGATGCGCTTCGCATCTACCCGGGCTTACAGGTATCGCTGGTGCCATCGCCCACGGTGCTGATGGTGGGATTGCCCACGGGCCTGCGTCTGGTGGTCGACAACGCCATCGCCAACGCTGTCAAGCACGGTAGCGCCACCGAAATCCGGCTCAACCTAACCAGTTCCAGCGAAGGTGTGGAAATCGCCGTCGACGACAATGGCACCGGTATACCCGAAGAGGAGCGCACCGCAGTCTTCGAACGCTTCTCCCGCGGGTCGACGGCTTCACGCTCGGGGTCCGGGTTAGGCCTGGCGCTGGTCGCGCAGCAGGCCGAATTGCACGGTGGCAAAGCGTCGCTGCATGCCAGCCCGCTGGGTGGAACGCGGCTGCTGTTGACATTGTCGGGTGATGGACGCGGACCGGCCTGACCCATATCAGGCATCTTGACATGCATCAGCCAGGTTGATACTAATTGATGTGCGTCAGCACTCCCGTCAACGAGTGAGTAGAGCGATGTCTGATCCGAAACCACCCGCCTGGCTCAAGCCGATGAACAAGGTCATGATGGCCATGCAGAAGGCCGGCGTCGTCGCCGGACCGGTGCGGGTGCTGACAGTGCCCGGCCGCAAATCGGGTGAGCCGCGCAGCACGCCGGCGACTCCGTTCACGCTTCATAACGGGCTCTACGTCGTCGGTGGATACCCGAACGCAGATTGGGTGCTCAATGCTCGCGCTGCCGGCGCGGGGACCGTCGCACGAGGCCGCAAGTCCCAGCGCGTTAGCTTCGTCGAACTCACCGCGGAGCAAGCACGCCCGGTGTTGCGCGCGTTTCCTCACGAGGTACCGTCAGGCGTCGGTTTCTTTAAACGCTCGGGGCTGGTCAAACAGGGAACCGCCGACGAGTTCGAGGCCCTCGCAGGCCGATGCGCGGTGTTCAGACTCGAGTCAAAGTAGTTCCGGCTCTGGCGCTTTCGCTCCTTGCCACCGCGGTACGCGGAAGGCCCCGCGGTCAAAACCCATAGATCGACGATCAGGACCGCGTATCGGTCGGTGAGGCGCGACAGCCTTCCTGTCCGGTCATGCAACGGTCTGCCGATCGCTCGGCGTTCCGCCGAACAAGTCGACGGCCCGTTGCTCGCTCCGGGACACCGACCGCACCCGCAGCGAACGTAGCGCCGCCAGCTCCACCAGCGCATGCAGCCCGGGCTGCGCGGCCGTGAGGTCGGCTCGCGCCTGTTCGGCCGTAACGTCGTCGTGGGCCGCCTGATCCAGCTTCGCAACCAACATCATCATCCAGCGGTGCCGCAGCGAAAGCAGTAACCCCTCCTCGTCACCGAACAGCCGAGACACCTCGGAGGCTCTGTCGGCCAACTGCAGTGCCGCCTCGGGGTCGGCCTCGGCGGCTCGTATTAATTCGGCCATAAAGGCCATGCGGTCGTGCAGAAGTGTCCATGTCATGACTCCAAACGGTAGGAAGGCAGGCCGCTGCTGCGCGTCGTGCCGAAGTTCGGTCTTTGTCTCCTACCAGGGGAGGAGGGCGGTGCCGACCGCAGCATGATGTGGTCAGCTGGCCGGGTCTTTTACGATTGGACAATGCTGCGCGCGGCGACGAGCTCCGTGCGGGAACGGCTTCGCGAACGGCGCGAGCTGATTCCCGTCGGCATCACGTGGTCGTCAATGGTCATCACCGATGCCCTGGTGGTGCTCGGGGGAGTGCTCGCGACGCTGCAGCGGCCAGCCTCGGACCTGCCCGTCGCGCTGGCTGCGTTAGCGATCCTCCTCGTGCCACCGCTGTTGTTCTTTTTCTTCAAAATCAAGCTCAGCCCGGCGCTGTTGTGGCTTACCTGGTCGGCTGCCACTGCTGTGATGCTGTTCGGCACGTCCACGCCCATTCGCTCTGATTTCGCCCCAGCCTTGCTGGTGCTTATGGTCGGAGCCGTCGGCACGCTGACCAATGCTGTTGGTGGCTTTCTTGCTGCCGTGTCGGCGGCCGCGTTGCTGCTGGCGGCGGCGGCGCTGCACCGCCTCGACGCGGTGGCGCTGTATTTAGGTTTTGTCGCCGGGGGCTGTTTGATCGGCTATCTCATGCGCACACAACGGCTGCTGCTGGCCGAACAAATTCAGGCGCAGGAGGCGCTGGCCGAGCACGCCGCTGCCGATGAGCGACGTCGCATCGCCCGTGAAGTCCACGACGTCATCGCCCACTCACTCAGCGTCACGCTGTTGCACGTAACCGGTGCGCGGCGGGTGCTGCAGCAGGATCGCGACGTCGATGACGCGGTCGACGCACTCGAACAGGCCGAGCGGCTTGGCCGGGAGGCCATGGCCGACATCCGTCGCACAGTGGGACTGCTCGACAACTCACCGATGAAGACGACGCCCGAACCCGGAATCGGCGACATCGGTGTTCTCGTAGCGGATTTCGAGCGGGCCGGTCTGGATGTCACATTACGCATCGACGGACCCACCCACCGCGTGTCGGCTGCGGTCGGTCTCGCGCTGTACCGCATCACCCAGGAGTCGCTGGCCAACATCGCCAAACATGCACCCGACTCCAGATCAACAGTGGCATTGAGTATTTCAACGGCATCCGCGCGGCTCGCTGTCACCAATCAGCTACCGGCCGCGGTGGCCGCCGCTCAATCCGCCGAGGGGCGTGGTGTGCGCGGCATGCGCCAGCGGATCGAGCTGCTGGGTGGGGCCATCGATGTCGGCCCGACGCATGACGGGTGGTCGGTGCGCGCCGAGATACCGCTGCAAGACACCATCGGCTGGCGCCCGTGGTGGTGCAAGTTGTGATTGACGAATCGCCCGAGATTGCCGTGCTGCTGGTCGACGACCAGGATCTGGTGCGTTCCGGGCTGCGCCGGATTCTGCGCCGCAAGGACGGTTTCGTCATCGTCGCCGAATGTGCCGACGGAGATGAGGTGCCCGCTGCGGTGGCCCGGTATCGACCCGATGTGGTCGTGATGGATCTGCGGATGCGACGAGTCGACGGCATCGAGGCCACCCGCAGTCTGGCCGGCGGCCCACCGGTGCTTGCCCTGACGACGTTCAACGAGGACGAGCTGCTCTCGGGGGCATTGCGTGCCGGCGCAGCGGGTTTCGTGCTCAAAGACTCTTCTGCCGAGGAGCTGATCCGGGCCGTTCGGGCGGTCGCCAGGGGAGACAGCTATCTCGACCCCGCGGTCACCTCGCGCGTGCTCACCACCTACCGCAAGGCCGCCGACGGTCCCCGCGGGAATGACATCGCCGAGTTGACCAGCCGCGAACTCGACGTACTCACTCTGATCGGAAAAGGCCTCTCCAACACCGAGATCGCGGACGAGCTCTGCATCTCAGGCGTCACGGTCAAAAGCCACATCGGCCGGATCTTCTTGAAGCTCGACCTGCGGGACCGACCCGCCGCGATTGTCTACGCCTACGACAACGGTATCGTCGCCCCACGCTGACCATTTGATCGATGGGAGACCGCCTCGATCAGCGGTAGGTACACGTTGTCGAGGATGTCGATCAGGGCCTCTTTGCCGACGGGGCCACGGCTGAAGAACAATTCGTTTCGCATCAGCGCCGCGATTGCGGTTGCGGCACGCTCGGGGATTTCCGCTGCACCGATCTCGCCGCGCTCGCGCGCGTCGGACAGTGCACGATAGATCGTTTGGTCAGCCAACTCTGCCAACTGGGCAGTGATGGTGTCGACGAGTTCGTCATCGGCGTCGGCGATGACGCTGCGATACGTGTCGATACCGATGCGGCGAAATCTGGCCATCATCGCGTCGAGCAGTGCCAGCATCTCCTCACGCAACGATGGCGTCCCGCATGCCGGAACGGGTTGGCGTGGCACGGCGAGGAGCGCGTCGACCACCATGTGCGCTCGCGACCGGTATCGGCGATAGAGCACGGGTTTGCTTGTCTTGGCCCGCCGTGCGACGCCTTCGAAGGTCACGCGAGGGTAGCCATGGTCGGCGAGCTCGGCCCTGGTTGCCTCGCGGATCGCTGCCATCAGGACGTCATCACGGCGCCGGACAACGGTGTCGCCGGATGACCGATTTTTCCGTTTAGACACGTTGCGTATCTTAGCGCGGCGCGGTACTGTCGAGACCGTAAGAAACGCTCCGTATCTTATGAGGTGGTCACCATGAACCAGATCGATGTGCTGATTGTTGGTGCAGGTCCCGTCGGCCTGATGCTGGCCTGCGAGCTTCGCCGCCGCGACATCGACTGCCGCATCATCGACAAGTACGCAGAGTTTCCTCGGACCTCGCGAGCCAATGGGGTCCAGCCGCGAGCCGTGGAAGTCCTCGACAGTCTCGGCATCGCCGACAAGATCATCGCCGAAAGCTATCAGGCGAAGGGTTTTCGCATCGTGCGGGCTGGAACCGAGGTTGGGCGCATCGAGCCGAATATCGCAATAGATCCGGATGAACTATCGGATCAGCCGTATCACGGGATGGTGTTCGCCAATCAGGCTGTGGTGGAAAAGGCGCTGCGAGACAAACTCGTCGAGCTGGACGGCAAGGTGGAATTGCAGCGCGAGCTGCGCAGTATCGAAGAAACCCCCGACGGCATCATCGCAGACATCGCCGATCTGGCCGCAGGCAACGTCGTACAGGTGCATGCCAAATGGCTGGTCGGTTGCGATGGTGTCCACAGCGCCGTGCGCACCCTGTTGCAGCTCCCCTTCACGGGCAAGGATTACCCGGACCAATTCGTTCAGGCCGATGTCTATCTCGACGGAGACCTGCCCGAAGGCCTGATGACGTTGTGGCTCAATGACCAGGGTCTGCTGGCGGCCATCCCGTTCCGTGAACCGGGCTTGTGGCGGATCGCCGCGCAAATTTATCCCGATTCCGACGGAAACATCCCGCGGGCCTCGGTCGAGTTGTTCGAACGCCTGCTGGCCGAACGCGCGGCCGACACCGCCACGAAAATCATTGAGCCCGTGTGGCTTTCCAACTTCGTCGTGCACCACCGCATCGTGGACCACTATCGGAAAGGGCATGCTTTCGTCGCCGGCGATGCCGCGCACGTCCACAGCCCCATCGGCGGGCAGGGGATGAACACCGGGATCCAGGATGCCTACAACCTCGCCTGGAAACTGGCGCTGGTCATCAACGGGGCTCCCGAGAAACTGCTCGACAGCTACGAAGTCGAGCGGCTGCCCGTCGGGCGCAAAGTTCTGCAACAAACCGACGTCAACCACCGGCTCCGTGTCTCAGGTTCTGTGGTTGCCGACATCTTGATGGACCGGATTGTCTTTCCGCTGCTGCGTGTTCCCGCGATTCTCGATGTGGTCGGCGACTTCGTCCTGAACCGCGGAGCGCAACTCGACGTCAACTACCGCGCGTCTTCCCTGTCCGGACAAACCGGCAGTTTCCGCAAGGGGCCCAAGGCGGGTGACCGCGCCCCGGACGGTCAACTGCTGGACCCCTCAGGTCAGCCGACTTCACTGTTCGCCCGGTTCCGCACACCCGACTTCCGCTTGCTGATCTTCCAGGGACGTCGGCACGAAGCCGACACCAAAGCGTTGGTGGCCATCGGCCGACGGGTGCGTGCGGCAACCGCCGGGCTGGTGACTCCCACCGTGATCACCTCCGACAACACCACTACTCCCGGCGACGACGTCTACGTGCTGAACGACCCGGGGCAACGCACGCATGTCTCCTACGGCGCTACTACTCCGTCCCTGTACCTGATAAGGCCCGACGGGTATGTCGGCTTCCGCTGCCACGCAGTCGATGAAGCCGAGCTCGTCGACTTTCTACAGCGCCACTACGGCATCGAGGCTTCGACATCGGCGGAGGTATTAGCCCCGTGCTCGTCCTGATGTCTCACAACGGCGTCGCCTGTTGGGCCAGGTTCAACAAGACGTAGGCAACGCAGAAAAGGAAGTTCAACACGACGAGAACCAAGCCTGCAAACAAGAGTGAGCGGGTGCCGCGCCGTTGCAGGCGTTTGATCTTCGCGGTTCGCGCTTCGCGATTTATCTGCGACGCGATCAAGGCAAACCTGACGTCCGTCACTTCGTCGTCTGCGCCAGGCACGCCTGCCAGCATCTGCTGAAGGCGTTCCGGCCCGGTTCTGACGCCCACTTGCGCGAAGCGTTTGCATAGCCGCCGCGCCCCCCTGCGGCCAACGATCTGATAGTGCTTGTCTAGCCGATGCGATAACCGCCCCCATTCGCCACCGCATGCGTTCGACGGGATCGCCACAAGCGGGGATTGTAGTTCGCTTCGGGGCCATTTCGAAGCCTCCGCGCAGAATTACTTTGACTGTGCGTCGTGCTCAGGGGCGCGGATGTCGCCTCCGCTGATCCGCTCGGACTCAGGTAGGTCGAGGTAGCGCTCGACGTTGCGATGCATGTTGATCACGCGCCGCTCCTCGCCGGAGAGCACCAGGTGGGTGAAGCCGGGTTGGTGCATTGGTTATGGGTAGGCCCGGCGGTGCCAGCGTGATTAGTGTGACTCACGCCGCTGCAGCGGTACGCATTGTCGCCGGGCCAACTGCCTACCCGGGTGCTGATCACTCGCCGAAGTCGCCCCCGGTCATCCGCTCGGACTCGGGGAGGTCGAGGTAGCGCTCGAGGTTGCGGTGCATGTTGATCACGCGCCGCTCTTCGCTGGACAGCACGACATGGGTGAAGCCGGGCTGATGCATACCGCGCTGTAGGCCCGCGAGCACCCGGATGTCCTGGGTGATCACCAGGCCGGGCTCGGCTTCCCCGGCGGCCGTGCGGACGTCGGTTGGCTTGTTGTGCGGTGCGCCCGGCGCCATGTGCGTCATCAAAAACATGACCAGCTCGCCTTTATCGGGGTCCGGGCCGGGCCGCGAGCACATGACGGTGAGGTGGTCGGCGTTGGCCAGCAGCGTCATATTCGGGAACACGTTGTACTGATGCAGCCGGGTGATGCGGTCGGTGTCGGCCCAGTCCAGATCGACGCCGCGTTCGGCCGCGAATGCGCGCGTGTGCGCGGCGATCAGGTCCTGCACCGTCTCACCGGGCTGGCGCTCGGTGAACGGCGTGCCTTCGGCCGCACCCATCAGCGCGCCCTGGGTGTCAACGTAAGCGTCCCAGACCTCTTCGTCGCTCAGTGCGCCCTCGAAGCGAGGGCTCTGCACACCGTAGGGCTGGTCGGACTTGCCGGTGTGGCCCCAGATCTGTTGCGGCGCATGGATGTCGTCGACGCAGCGCAGCAACTCGGGATGCAGCGTCTGAATGTGGTAGGTCTCGCTGAAACCGTCGGCGATCGTCTTCCAGTTCGCATCGACGTCGACGGTCAGCGTGGCGTAACAGCGGAAGTTGCTTAGATTGCACCAGGCGATGTCGTCGGGCATCGCCTCCAGATACTCCATCAACGGCATCGCGTTGACGTCGAGGTTGACGAAGACCAGTCCCTCCCACCCCTCGACGCGGGCCGGCACCAGTGGGAAGTCGGACATGCGCAGCGAGCCGAAGCCCTTGCGGTTGGGCACCCGCTTGAGCGCACCGGCCAGGTCCCACGTCCAGCCGTGATAGCCGCACTTGAGTTCGCGCAGCCCCGAACCCGAGCCCACACACAGCGAGTTACCGCGATGACGGCAGGCATTCTGGAAGGCGCGCAGCACACCATCGTCGCCGCGGACGATCAGCACACCATATGGGCCGCAACGGTATTCGAAATAGTCGCCGGGCTGCGCCACATGGTCGACCATGCACGCGACCTGCCACACCTTCGGCCACATCCGCTCGATCTCGAGTGCGGCGAACGCCGGCGAGTAATACCGTTCGGCAGGCACCAGGGTCGGAGACGCGGGCGGCGTTCCGATCGCGTCCTCGTCGCGGGTGCGAGCCGGATTGCCCAGCGTCACCGCTCAGCGCGCTCCGCGAACCAACCGGCCCGGACGCGCCCCGGTATCGACGTCGTCGCGCCGGGTCACCGTTCCGCTCACGACGGTCGCCGCGTATCCGCTTGCCCGCTGCAAGATCCGGTTTCCGCCGGCCGGCAGGTCGAAGGCCATCGCCGCGGGGTGCAGCGTCAGCGCATTCATGTCGATGACATTGATGTCGGCCTTTTTACCCCGCTCGATCGTGCCGCGATCGGTCAGACCGAATAGGTGGGCGGTGTCGTGAGATTGCTTGCGGATCACATATTCCAACGACAGCTGCTCGCCCCGATGCCGGTCCCGCGCCCAGTGCGTCAACAAGAAGGTCGGGTAGGAAGCGTCACAGATCATCCCGCAATGAGCACCGCCGTCGGAGAGCCCCAGCACGCCGGCGGGATGCAGCATCATCTCGCGGATCGCATCGTGGTTGCCGTCGGCGTAGTTGAACAGCGGCAGCATCAGCATGGCGGTCGCATTCGACTCGAGCATCAGGTCATACAGGGTCGAGAGCGGGTCCTCGCCGCGAGCTTTGGCGATGGCGGCGACGGTACGGTCGGGTGTGGGCTCGTAGTCGGGCGGATTGCCAAGCGCATAAAGACGTCCCAGCGAGTACTGCACCAAGGCGAACATCCCGTCGAACAGCAAGGTGGGGTCGGCGGGCAGGTCCTCCTCGGACAGGATCGCGGCCTTGACGGCGGGATCGGCCAGCCGCTGCGCGAGCTCTTCGCGGCTGCATTCGGCCGCCAGGCGGCGGTAGGTAGGCCGATGGCTGAAGCCGTGATGGCCCTGGAATCCGATCATCATGCCGAACGGGCGCGCCGCGATCTGTGGGTACAGCCGACTGCCCGCCGCGTGTGCGTCCGCCGACAACTCCAGCATCTCGCGCCAGAGGTTCGGGTCGGCGTCCACCTGAATGAGGGCGAACGACACGGACCGGTCGATCTCGCCGCTCAGCCGCCGCATCCAGTCCAGCTCCTTCTTGGGAGCGACGATGTCCTCGCCCGCGGACCCCTGCGGCGCCAGCTCGAACACCGC
Source organism: Mycobacterium sp. (assembly GCA_036495965.1). Taxonomy (GTDB): domain Bacteria; phylum Actinomycetota; class Actinomycetes; order Mycobacteriales; family Mycobacteriaceae; genus Mycobacterium. The sequence continues at coordinate 6,626 of DASXMA010000498.1, read as the reverse complement.
CTGACCGCCCGCCGCCATGGCGCGGCCAAGACCGAACAGCTCTTCCTCGGCGGCAAACGTGCCGGGCACCGGCTCGCCGTCCATCGCCCGATGTCCCATCGTGCGCGACGTCGAAAATCCGAGCGCGCCGGCTTCGATCGCCTCGGTGACCAGCCGGCCCATTGCCGCGATGTCATCGGGGGTGGCCGGCTCGTTGCGGGCCCCCCGCTCGCCCATCGCGTAGGCGCGAACGGCGCCGTGGGCGACCTGGCTGCCCACATCGATCGAGAACTTCTGCTTTCCGATCGCGTCGAGGTACTCGGGATAGGTCTCCCAGCCCCAGGTGATGCCCTCGGTCAGCGCGGTGCCGGGGATGTCCTCGACACCCTCCATCAACTCGATCAGCCACTGCTCCCGGCCCGGTCGCACCGGAGCAAAGCCGACGCCGCAGTTGCCGGTGACCACCGTCGTGACGCCGTGACCGCTCGACGGTTCAAGCAAGGCGTCCCAGCTCACCTGCCCGTCGTAGTGGGTGTGGATGTCGACGAAGCCGGGGGCCACCACATGCCCCGTCGCATCGATGGTTTCGGCGGCGTCGGCCGTTTCCAAGCCATCCATTTCCGGGTCGGTGGCGCCCCGGTGGACAACGTCGACGATCACGCCATCCTTGATGCCGATGTCGGCGCGAAAGCGATCCGCGCCGGTGCCATCGACGACAGTGCCACCGGTGATCTTCAGGTCGAACACGAGACTCTCCTTCTCGTCGCCATGCGCTGTCGAGGTCAGACACGCAGGCATTTCGCTACGCGAAGTAGCGTAACTCCTGCGGCGGCTATGGCAATAGGTTCAGCCGAATTTCGGCGCGGCTACATGACGCTCTTCAGCGCCGCGATTGTTTCCAGGTCGTCAAGCGCTGCGACGCCACGCACGCAGACCTTCCATGGCGATGCCTTCGACCTGCATTCCCCCCATCCCCGCGGTGATCAGGGGCGCGACATACCCGTACAGCGCGCCCTGGCGGTACCGCAGCCACAGATTGTCGCGATCCAGGTCGGGGCCGCCGGCGGCCACGAGCGCGCGTCGGTAGTCGTCGAGCAGGTCGCACTGCGTCGCACGGCGGTCTTCGGGCGTCAGACTCGTGATCAAGGTGTACGCCAGTTCGCGGGAGGGGTGTCCCCGCCGTACCGCCTGCCAGTCCAGAAGTCCCGCCTTGCCGCCGCAGAAGTACATGTTGCCGGGGTGAGCGTCGCCGTGCATCACCGTATGTGGGGGAATGTCGATCAGTGCGGCGACGGCACGGTAGTTGTCGGCGATGAAGCGGCCGTTGTCGACGGGGATGGTCGTCCGCTCGGCAAGGCGCTTGATCGAGGTTTTCATCAGGGAGCCGGTCAACAGGGAGGTGACGTCACCCGATGGGGTGTAGAGCCATCCCAGCGGGCCGCGCCCGTCGCGGGGCAGGCGGTCCCAGAACGTGGCGTGCAACTGGGCCAGCAATTCGACGATGAGGCTGGCCTGGTCGGGGGAGAGCGGGTGCAGGGTGTCGGGAAATTCGCACGCCTCGGCGGGCAGATCCTCCAGAACCAACAGGTACCGGCCCGTCCAGGTGTCGAATGCCGCACCGTAGGCATTCGGGACACCGGTGAGTTGCGGCGCGAGCTGGCTGTAGAAGCGCACCTCGGTGCGTCCGAGCTGGCCAACTTCACCCATCAAACGGGTGGCGGCGGTCTTTGCCGCGACCTTGACGAACACTGACTCGGGTACGTTTTGGCCGGTCAGCACCAGCCGCGCCCGCGACGACGTCCCCGCGTGTCGATCGAGGACACGGACCGACCTGACGGTGGTTCCCATGACCTTGGACAGGACCCCGGCGTCGATGTCCTCGACCGTGCGGGGTAACCCCAACCAGCCTCCCACCACCGCGTCAGTGGCCACCCGGCCCACTCCGCGGCCCAGATGAGCTGCCAGACCAATGGCGGTAAAGGCCTGTCCCACAGGGTTTTTCATGTCAATCCATTCTGGCTGGGCACCCCATCACGGGCGGCCACGGGCCGCTCGACAGGCGCAGTGCACCGTCAGACAAAAAATACAAGAACGTCTGGACATCAGACAAAAGCTTGTGCTCGCCGCCTACGGCACCCCGCTTATGACCAAAGTCGGGCTCGCCGAATTCGGCATCGAAGAACCCCTCGACGACGGTCCGGCGCTTCCGCGTGAAGAACGCATCCAGCAGGTTCTCGCACAGGCTAGATGACGTCGGTACGAACGCTGTTCGTCCGAGCACCGTTGAACGAACTCCTGCTGCGCGTCGTAGTCCGCACCGTGTGGGTTGATCGCCGTAAAAGTTGCACGCTGTGTCAAGCCCGTGGGTCAATTGCTTTCACCGACATCGTTCCCAGACCAAGCGGCTCGCCCTGGAAGACGGAAATGCACGGAAAGGACGGTGGGCATGGAGCCCGGTGATCGCGGAGGCGCGCAGGACGACAGGCCCGCCGAGGTCGAGCCCACGCGCTTCGGCCCGCTGACTCGGCGGAGCGCGCTGCTCGGGATGGGCGTCGTGGCGGGCATCGCCGCGGTGGATGTGGGCGGGTTTGCCTATGCCGGTGGCTGGCTGCGGCCCGATGCGCTGACCCCACTCACCCCTTCAAGGTTCACCGATCGCTTCGAACATGTCTATGGCCGGCATGACGGGTTTCGGCGCAACCATGCCAAAGGGCTCAGCGCCACAGGGTCTTTCGCGAGCACTGGGGCGGGCGCGGCCATATGTCGGGCAGCAGTCTTCCAGCGGGGCAGCGTTCCGGTGATCGGTCGGTTTTCGCTGTCCGGCGGCCTGCCAGATCAGGCCGACAAACCTGACACGGTCCGCGGTCTGGGGCTGCTGTTCCAGGCGCCCAACGGTCAACAGTGGCGCACCGCGATGGTCAACATTCCCGTTTTCGCCGACAGCACACCGCAAGGGTTTTACGAGCGTTTGCTTGCATCCAAACCCCTGCCCGGCACGGGCAAGCCCGACCCACATAAGATGGCCGCGTTCCTCGACCGTCATCCCGAGACTGTCGCGGCGATGAAGATCATCAAGCAGTCACCGCACCGTGCGGGATTCACGGACAGCACGTTCTACGGGCTGAATGCCTTTCACTTCACGAACAGCGCGGGCGCGACCGTTCCGGTGCGCTGGTCCGCTGTTCCGCTGGAAATCGGCGGGCCGAATGCGCCGACAGCGGCGGTCGGCAAGGATTATTTGTTCGACGACCTCATCCGGACCCTGGCACAGCGGCCATTGAACTGGCGGCTGGTCGTCACAGTCGGAGAGCCAGGGGATCCGACCAACGACGCCACCAAACCCTGGCCGCAATCGCGACGCTCCATCGACGCCGGCACCATCACCATCACCGCGGTACAGACCGAGGAAGCGGGCAACGCGCGCGATATCAACTTCGACCCGCTGGTTTTGCCAGATGGCATCGCCGCATCCGACGACCCGTTGCTTGCCGCAAGATCAGCCGTTTATGCGCGCTCCTTCACCCGCCGCGCCGAAGAACCCAAATCGGCCAGCGAGGTCAACGTGCGCCAGGTGCTCTCATGAACGACGAGACGGACCAGACGAAGCAAACCACGACTGCCGCAGCGCGTTTCGCCCTGCCGTCCCGGCTCTTGCACTGGACGATGGCGCCGATGGTCATCGCGCAGCTGCTCATCGGCGTGACCATGATCGCTGCTCTGAGCTACTACCCGCTGCTGCTGGCCATCCACCGGCCCCTAGGTGTGCTGATCCTGGCGTTCGCCGTGGTGCGCCTGGCGAATCGGCTCACGCACCGGCCGCCGCCATTTTTGGCCACCATGAGCCGTGCCGAACGCCGCATCGCGACATGGTCGGAATACCTGCTCTATGCCTTGCTGCTGGTCCAGCCGCTGACCGGGTGGGCCATGCTGTCGGCCGCGAGATTCCCCATCACCCTGTGGGGGCCGGTTCGCCTGCCCGGAATCGCACCGCACGACATCGATATTTATGCAGTGCTTCGGCAGTGCCACAGCGTTTTCGCTTTCCTGCTATTCGCGACGTTTACCGCCCATATGTGCGCGGTACTCTTTCACACGCTTGTCCTACGCGACCGGCTCATCGATCGCATGGCAGTGTGGCCCAGCAACCCTCCATCCCGGGAGCAGGACGCGACCGAGGTCTGACGACCGCCTGTCCGCGCAGTGGCCGGCCGAATATGATCGACACGATTCGAGCCTGATTGCGTGCCGTCACGAAAAGGGTGCGACCACCACAAGGGAGTGGAGAATTCCATGCCGAACGAGAAGCAAGCAGACAGGATGACGTCGGGTAAGGGATTCATCGCAGCGCTCGACCAGAGCGGTGGCTCTACGCCAAAGGCGCTACGCCTATACGGCATCGAGGAGGACGCCTATTCCTCCGAGAAAGAGATGTTCGACCTCATTCACCAGATGCGTTCGCGGATCATTACCTCCCCGGCGTTCACCGGCGACCGGGTGCTGGCGGCGATCTTGTTCGAGCAGACCATGGACCGCGAAATCGAGGGCGAGCCGTCGACCACCTACCTATGGGAGACCAAGGGCGTGGTGCCCATCCTCAAGATCGACAAGGGACTGGCCGAGGCATCCGACGAAGTGCAGCTGATGAAGCCGATACCGGGGCTGGACGAGCTGCTGGAGCGGGCCGTGCGCAAGGGTGTCTTCGGCACCAAGGAGCGGTCGGTAATCGGTGGCGCCAACGCCGACGGCATCGGCGCGGTGGTCGCCCAGCAATTTGAGGTGGCCCACCAGGTACTGTCGCACGGCCTGGTGCCCATCATCGAACCTGAAGTCACCATCTTGATCTCGGACAAAGCCCAGGCCGAGGACATACTGCGCGATGAAATCACCAAACAACTCGAAACCGTGCCCAACGAACAGCGTGTGATGCTCAAGCTCACCCTGCCCAGCGAGGCCAACCACTACCATGCGCTGGTCGAACATCCGAAGGTGATGCGGGTGCTGGCACTCTCCGGCGGCTACTCCCGAGACGAGGCCAACAAACTGCTCGCGCAGAACACCGGGGTCATCGCCAGCTTCAGCCGCGCATTGACCGAGGGACTCACGGTCGACCAGTCCGACGAGCAGTTCAACGCCACGCTGGACAAGGCGATCCAGTCGATCTACGACGCATCGGTTGCCGGCTGAGACCTGCCGGTCCTGACTTCGTGTGATCCTGTTCGCCGGGGCGCCATGCGAACATGACCACGTGATGTACGAAAAGGACCTCACCGGTCTCGTTGTGATCGATCCATACAACGATTTCATTCCGAGGGCGGCAAGGTATGGGACCGCCTGAAGGGTGTTGCCCAAGCCAACCAGTGCGTCCCGCACATGCATCAGGTCCTGGATGCCGCACGACAGGCAGACCTCCGCGTCTTCTACGCGCTGCATCGCCGGTATCGCCCGGGCGACTACGAGACGTGGCAGCACGTCGCGCCAATTCAGAAGGCGGCATGGTCACGTAAGACCTTCGAATACGGAACCTGGGGCGGTGAGCTCCGGCCGGAATTCGAGCCTCAACCGGGAGACATTGTCGCCCAAGAGCATTGGTGTTCCAGTGGTTTCGCCAACACAGACCTGGACCTGCAGCTCGAGAAGCGGCATTCATCAAGTCATCGTCGTGGGACTCATAGCGCACACCTGCGTCGAGGCAACCGTCCGATACGGCGCAGAGCTCGGCTATGAGGTCACGATGGTCAAGGACGCGATCGCGAGCTATTCGGACACGGAGATGCACGCGGCTCTGGAAGTCAACATCCCGAACTACGCCACCGCCGTTCTAGCGGCAGATGAAGTCGTCGACGTGATTTCTTATTAGCGCGAGACCTGGCTTGCTGGTCGCTGCGTTCGCCGCAGAATAAGCCCGGATAAACCCTGCCCAGGAAGGGGTAGACGGCTGTAGCGTCTCAGTCATGTTGTTTGCGGCCTTGCGTGACATGCAATGGCGACGGCGGCGCCTGGTGATTGCGATCGTGAGCACCGGCCTGGTGTTCGCAATGACGCTGGTCCTGACCGGACTTGCGAACGGCTTCAGGGTCGAGGCCCAGCGAACCGTCGACTCCATGGGCGTCGACGGGTTCGTGATCAAGTCCGGCGCCGCCGGCCCGTTTCTCGGTTCGACCCCTTTCGCCGAAGTTGACCTGGCCCGGGTGGCCGCCTCGCCCGGTGTGAAGGCGGCGGCCCCGCTGGCGACCGCGGCGCAGCCGATCAGAGAAGGCACCTCGGCGCGAAACTCCACGGCCTTCGGTGCGCCGGCACACGGACCTGGCATGCCGCAACTGTCGGAGGGACAGCCACCGACGGCGCCTGATGAGGTAGCGGTGTCGAGCACGCTGGGGCGGCACATCGGCGAGGACCTGCAGGTCGGCACACACACATTGCGGATCGTCGGCATCGTGCCCAATGCCACCGCACTGGCGAAGACGCCCAACATCTTCCTGACGACCGAAGGCCTGCAAAAACTGGCCTATAACGGGCAGCCGATGATCACGTCGATCGGAATTATCGGCACCCCCAAGCAGCTCCCCGAGGGCTACCAGGCCGTGGATCGAGCGGCCGGTGTCACCGACCTGATGCGCCCGCTGAAGGTCGCGTCGGGTGCGATCACG
>DASXMA010000497.1:0-17143 GCA_036495965.1 Mycobacterium sp. | reverse complement strand
CCTTCACGTTGGCCCCGGCGCTGATCGCCAGGCTGGCCGCCGTGTGGCGTAGGTCGTGCGGGGTGATCGCCGGGAACGACTTGTCGGCGACCTGGCACGTCTTAACGGCGGCCGTGAAGAACCGTTTGCGGTAATTAGAGACCCGCAGCACCCCGCCGCGAGGGGTAACGAACACCGGATCGTCGCGGCCCTTGCCGACCATCAACGCCGGCACCTCGGCGGCTAGTGCGGCCGGGAACGGCACCGAGCGGCGCTCCCATGGAGTGGGGAGACAAACCAGACCGCTGGGTGGCGTTTCGATCCCACTTCGATAACGACGTGTTCTACTGCCAACCAGGCGTCACCGGCGCTCATGAGAAAGGCGCTCGCTGTCGACGGGTTGAGCGCCTGGCCAAGCCGTCTCCAATGCCCGGCAGGTCGCTGTCGTAGCGCGTTAGGGTTGCGAAACTATGAAAGGGGACACATGTTCGTGTACAGATCGTCTGAGACTGACCTGGGTAAGTTCGAAACCGGGTTCATCATGCCCGGCGGCCCGGCCGGAAAGTTCGTTCGCGTCAAATTCCACTCGACGGCCCATGATGCAGAAGAGCACGTCCACTATCTCAACGGCGGCCCACTCACCGAGAAGTTGGCCGAATCGCTCGAGTCAATTGCCGAAAGCCTGACCGGCATCAACAAAGCCCTCCACGACCACCCTTGTCGCACGCAGTAGAGCAAGCCTGGATGGCTTCGGGCCCGCGCGATGGTCACCGCAGCGCAGACGCTGGCAATCAACCCCGAGGGTCCCAAGATCGCCACAGCCCATCTCCTCGGCGCTGCTACGGGCGCTAAGGGCGACTGGCGCAGCCTCAACGACGCGGTGACCGACGCTGCCTACAACTACTACTCCGGCAACGACAAAGTGCTCAAGTACCTCTACAGCGTTGTGCAGGCCGGTAGTGTACCGGCGGGTCTACGCGGGTTCGGCAGCAAGTTTCCAAAGATAAAGGACCGAAACGTATCTCGGATCGTCAAATCGCATTTGGATTACTTCAGTGGCGTCGATCTGGTCTCATCGTCAGTACCCGTTCGACTTGGCAGCATCTGCTGGCTAAGCGGCGTCGTCGTCCAGGTATCGATATAGCGTCGCGCGGCTGACGCCCAGATACTTCGCGATGTCTCTACCGGTATGTCTGTCAGCCTTCATCCGCTTAGCGGTGGCCACGTGCTCGGTGTCATCGACCTTGCGAGGCCGCCCGAACTTGGTGCCGTTAGCGCGAGATGCGGCTCTTTTCAGCGCAGTACGCTCCTTCACCAGCTCCCGCTCATATTCGGCTAGGGACCCGAGCACGCCGATCATCGTGCGTCCTGCGGGGGTGGATGAGTCAATGCCATCGGTGACAGACACTAGGGTGACGCCACGGTCACTGAGGGCCTTCACGGTCGCCAAGATGTGCTGTAGATTCCTGCCCAGCCTGTCGAGCTTCAGACCACCACCATGTCGCCCTCGCGGATGTAGCCCATCAAAGTCGGCTAGACCGGGGCGGTCATCGCGAGCTCCGCACATGAAGTCCGAGAAGGTCTTTGCAACCTCGGCCTCGTCGAGCGCATCGCGCTGTTGATCAACGGTCAGGGCGAGGGTGCTTACCCTGACATACCCGATCCGATGGCCGTCGGTCACTACCCCGGCAGACGACTGCTTCATAAATCGAGCCAACGACATTTGAGGCAGTTATTTCTAAGACGTACATTCGAGACACAGTCAGCTGGGATATTGGAGCGGCGGTGCTCACCACAGGGTGATGTCTCATGTGTGGTCTGTTATGAGACAGCGTTCAGTTCTGCTCGGGCCTGGTCGATTTGGTCGTAGGCGTAGGTCACCATCTCGGTGGTAGTCATCGTTTCACCCTTGCGGGCGAGCGACTCGTAGGTCTGGTCGCCGAGGACCTCGCGAAGGTGGGTGATTGCTGTGCCGAGTTCGGGCAAGGTCGTTGCTGCCATGGGACTCACCGTTGCGAAGCCTCCGATGGTGACCGCTGGTTCGAAGCGTCCGAGCCGGTCCAGAAAGGTTGCGAGGATAGCCAGGGGTACATGCAACATGCCGGTGTTGCCCGACTCGTGGTAGTTGTGGATTGCCACGGCGAGGTACTCCAACGCGGCCACTTGGTCGCCTTGCTCGGCCTCACGCCTGGCCAGCCAGTACGAGAATGTTGTCTTATAGAATCGGTTGCCGCTGTCCTGCGCGACGAGCACGCTGCGGCGCAACGCCTCGAGCGCACGGTCTGGATCAGTGTCGCCGAACGCAACCCCGCACACGGCAAGTGTGTAAGCAAGCACCCACGGATTGCCGCTCGCCTCGGCCGCATCGATGAGGCCGTTCGCGGCTACCGTCGCCTCGTCAGTCGAACCGCAGGTGTACAAAGCGGTCACGAGGTTCGCCTTGGCCGTTATGTTGGTGTCGCCGGTGCGCGCCAACTGTGCGCGGCACAGCTCGAGATACCGTTCGGGCTGGCCGACGAATAAATACGCACTGCCGAGAAACCCCTCCCCGAAGTACGACACCTTATCGCTAGCTGCTGCGATAACCCTCTGGCCGACCTCGCTATAGTGCACGGCCTGTTCGAAGCGTCCGACGAGAATGCACAGCGATGCCACCACGCATACGGCGGCGAGTCGGGGATGGTCGACGGCGCGGAGGGGTCCTATCAGCTCTTCGGCCCAGGCTATGGGTTCGTGGTTCTCGAGATGGGGGGCGAGCAGGGCGGCATATGCCGTGATGGCGGCGCCCGCGTCCAGGTCGCCCTGATCGGCGGCCCAGCGAAACGCGGTGCGCAGGTTGGCCAACTCGACCGTGAACCAGTCGTATGCCTCGCGCTGGCGCGGGCTGTCCCACAGGTCCACGATGTCGGCTTCGCGTCCGGCGAAATAGCGGGCGTGCGCTGTCCGGACCGCTTCTGCCGCACCGGATGTGACGAGTTGTTCCTCGGCGAACTGGCGGACCGTTTCAAGCATCGAAAAACGAGTCCGCCCCGAAGAGCGGTCGGCGACGAGCAGCGACTTGCGCATTAGAGCGTCGAGCACCTCGAGGACGGCGTACTCGTCGAGGTCATCCGATCCGGCTATCGCGCAGGCGCTTTGGAGGTCAAATCCGCCCGCGAACACCGAACAGCGGTCCAGCACTGACTTTTCGGTGTCGGCGAGAAGGTCGTAGGACCAGCCCACCGCGTGGCGCAGCGTATGGTGGCGTTCCAGGCCGCGCCGCGAGCCGACCAGCAGCCGGAACCGATGATCAAGGCGATCACGCATCTCACAGGCGGTCATCGACCCCATCCGGGAGGCGGCCAGTTCGATGGCCAAGGGAATCCCGTCGAGCCGCTGACAGATCTCGGTGACTGCGGCGGCTTCATCGCCGTCGACCATCGAGAAGTCCGACGCAATGCCCTGGGCGCGTTCGGCGAACAGCATCACCGCCGCAGAGTCGATCCCCGCTGCCGCGTCCAGAGAGCGCACCGGCCACACCCGCTCATCCGGGACTCCGAGTCCTTCGCGGCTGGTAGCGAGGATTCGTACAGTCGCCGAGTGCGCGAGGATGGCTTCGATCAGGTCGGCGGCGGCGTCGAGAACATGCTCGCAATTGTCCATCACCAACAGCCGCACCCTGCCCTCCAACGCAGCGGCCACCGAGCCACTGACGGTCTTACCCGGTTGCTGGGTGATGCCCAGGGTTGCCGCCACTGCGTCGGGTATTGCCGCCGGATCGGTGACCGCAGCCAGCTCGAAAAACCAAACGCCGTCGGGAAACTCATCGGCGAGCCGGGCAGCTACCTCCACCGCCAAGCGGGTCTTGCCAACCCCACCGACCCCTGTGAGCGTCACCAGCCGATGTGCCTTGATCGCCGCTTGAATGTCTGTGACTTCGAAATCGCGCCCGATCAAACTGGTGGTCGCCGGACGCAAGTTTCCTGGGGTCGTGTCCAACGCCCTCAGTGGCGGAAACTCCGTGCGTAGACCCTCGGCTTGTACTTGAAACACCCCGACCGGCATCGGTACATCGCGCAGTCTTCGCGGTCCTAGATCGATCAGTTCGACGCCGCTGAGCAGAACCGCTGTTGAATCGGCCAGCAGGACCTGACCACCGTGCCCGGCGGCCATCACCCGCGCCGCACGATTGAGCACCGCACCGAAGTAATCCCCATCGCGCAGTTCGGCTTCGCCGGTCGCCAGCCCCATCCGTACCGGCAATACCAGCTCCCGCTGGGCGGCTACCGAGGCATCCACTGCTGCCTTTGGTGACGAGAATGCCGCGCACACTCCATCACCGGTGTGCTTGAACAACCAGCCCCCGTGCGCCTCGATCGCCGTGCGCAACACTTCGTCATGGGCGGTCAAAGCGGCCCGCATACCATCAGCGTCCGTCTCCCACCGACGGGTCGAACCCTCGATATCGGTGAACAGAAACGTCACAACCCCAGAAGGCGGGCCCTCTGCGGACACCCGCACAGGATGTCACACCACGCCCGCCACCACCCAGCAAACCGCGACTGACTTTCGAGACTCTCGTATGTCGTCTATTTCGAGACCGCTTCGAGCTCCGCGCGGGCCTGGGCGATTTGGTCATAGGCGTACGCGACGATCGCGGCCGTGGTCATCGCCTCGCCACTGCGGGCGAACGATTCGTAGGGCTGATCGCCGAGCACCTCGCGGAGGTGAGCAATCGCGGCGCCGAACTCTGCCATGAAGGGAAGTGCAGCGAGAGGGCTTGTGACGGCGAACCCGGCGATGTTGGCCGCCGGCTCGTATCGTTCGAGCCGGTCGAAAACGCGGCAAGAAACAACAGCGCTGCGGGACCATCTAGGTGTTGCCCGAGACGTGATAGTTGCCGATCGCCACGGTGAAGTAATCGAAGGCTGCAAGAGGGTCGCCGTGTTCGGCCTCCACGCGGCACAGATTGCCCGCAAGGATTGAGAGAAAGGCGCTTGACGCTATTTGTTCGCAGACTGTAATTCGTGCTGGCTTCCGCCTGAATGTGTGCAGCTATTGCGCAGCTTCAGCTGCCGACTCACAGATGGAGGTCCGAATTGTCAGGCGATAACGTCACACAGACCACCAGTTTGGAGCCGGTGCTCGTCGGGTATCAGCCGTGCTCATGCCGCGGCGGTCACACCACCTGGGCGTGCCAGTGTCGCGCGACCGTCTACGCGCCGCCGACCGGCGCGGAGTGCCGCGTGCTGCACGGAGCCGCTGATGAGTGCAGGGCCAGTTCCGCGGTGAACGGAAAGATCTGCGTCCTTCGAGCGACTTGCACGCCCTCAACGGTGACCGTGCCGTCGGCTTTCGCCTTCCCCGACCGCACGGCGACAAGGTGTCCGTCCCTCACGACTGCCACCGCGTCGTATAGCTGGACGTGCACGACGAGCTCAACGGAGAGTGTCATCACCTGGAAACCGTCGACCTCGATGTCCAGGCTGTGCTGGCGGGCCGCCGTGATGGTGTGGTTGCGCAACGGCACAACCTGGTCGACACCGGGTCGGATGAGGGAATTTTCGATCACCCGCCTGACGGCGCCATACGCTCGCCATCCGCCGACGATCAAGTCGACCAGGGTCTCGCTCATGACCATCCGCAGCTTGGTCTCGATCTCCTCAGTGAGAGCCCGCCGTGCGACGGTGCCAAGCGTCCGCAGTCGGCGGCCACGCCGCTCGTCGGCGACAGTTGCCTGCATTACAACCTTCTCGAGCCGGATCCGGGCGTCGCCAGGGGTCGGCAGCAGCCAACTTGCGACTGGAGTGCCTGCCGTTGCGACGGGAATGCCTGCCGTCACCGGCGTACTTACGGACGTCATAGTGGGTTCTCCTCAACGGTCGTGGAACGCTGGATTTCGACGGGGACGACGCAAAGGACGTGGTCGCGGTTGGGATCGTCGCCCGGGCGCGTCTCGAACGTCGCACCAGGTCCTTGTCGTGGCGCCACCGTGACGTGCGCTTTCATCCACGACACGCCCCGGTGACGGTGCGCGCGGGTGAACAGGCCGGCCGAGAGCAGGAGCGCGAACACGACCGCGAGCAGGAGTGCCAGCGCCCCTGCTCCCAACGTGGGCTCGTTGCCGGTCGGCCTTACCGGGGTGGTCACCGTCGGCGTGGCTGGCGCGGTGATCGGCGGCGTGGTTGGGGCGGTGATCGGCGGCGTGGTTGGGGCGGTGATCGGCGGCGCGGTTGGGGCGGTGATCGGCGGCGCGGTTGGGGCGGTGATCGGCGGCGCGGTTGGGGCGGTGATCGGCGGCGTGGTCGGGGCGGTGATCGGCGGCGTGGTCGGGGCGGTGATCGGCGGCGCGGTTGGGGCGGTGATCGGCGGCGCGGTTGGGGCGGTGATCGGGGCGGTGATCGGCGGCGCGGTTGGGGCGGTGATCGGCGGCGTGGTTGGGGCGTTGATCTTCGGCGTGGTTGGGCTGGTGATCGGCGGCGCGGTTGGGCTGGTCGTCCGAGGAATAATGAACGGCGTTCTCGCCGGGGGCTCGGTTAGCGGGCCATCCGCGGTGCCCGCCCCGGCGGGCAATCCCGGACCTTGAGCGGGTGGGGGGCCCGGAAGAGCGGGTGCGGGACCCGGAGCGGGTGCGGCTGTCGTGTCGTCTATCGGTTGGGCGGCGGCAGCTGGGACCATTCCTCCGCCAAGCGCCGTCCACGAGATTGCAGCTACCAAAACGACGACTACCGCTATGCCGCGACAACAACAAATGCGAAGTGTTGCCGGACATTGCTGAAGCCGGCGGCGATGAAGGATTCGTCGAAACACTTCGTAGGCGACGCGGTTTGTGCCGATTGGGCTAGCACCCGCCCAACTAGCTGCGGATGCACATCCCCCAACCGCGCGACCATATGCTTGTCGAGTTGCTGCGATGACCAGCCACGGGCCCCAGCCGCGTCGAGAAGACACCCGCGCGAAGGGGTCGGCGTACAGGTGATCGCTTTGAGCTTGAATAGAGCGCCGCTCAGCGGCGTCCCGGGCGGTCACATCGACGCTCTGGGCGACGCCCCATGTTTCATTCCGAGTTCTAGCCATTTGGCCGCCACTCCTGCACTCGGCTGCTAGCTAAGAAGTATCTATCCGATGGGCCTCGTTGCATCGAGTAATCAACTACTCGATTCCTGCTGGTTACGCCTTCGGCCATGCGCATGCGGCGTGTTTGGGCTAACGCCGTAGCAGCGCGCAAGGGAATGGAGTACTCGAATAATGGGCCGGCTTGGGGCCCTCACGGGTGCCAGGAGCTTGTGCTCAGGGCCCTCAGCGCAAATCCCGCGTTGAGCGGCAGTGCCGTTCGCCAGCTTCTGGGAAATACGACGAAGAAGCTGACAGGTCAGACGGGCTGGACGGCTGAGCTCGGATGGGGGCGCCTCGACGTGCGTTCGTCAGCGTCGAAAAGGTGAACACGTTCTGAGCCGGCTTGCAGCCAGGGTCAGTACCATCGGTGCGGTGGCACGCTATGGCGCACCGGAGGACTTCCACAATCAGCCGACCCGGCATGCCAACTTCGGCATGGTTGAACAACCGCCACCCGGTGAACCGGCCCCGACCGATCAGCCCCCTGGCGAAACTCCGCCTGAGCAGTTCGAACCTGACGAATCTGTCGACCCGTTCGACCAGGAAACCGAGCCAACCGCGTGGTATCGCAAACCCGCGGTGCTCATTGGCTGGGCGTTGCTCGTTCTGATCCTGATCGCGCTGATCGTTTACGGCCTCACGGAGCTGCTCGGGGGACAGCAGGGCACTAGCCACGTCCCAAGTACCAGCACGACGCCGCCGACCAGCGCGACCACCACCACGACGCCGCCCACCGCCACGTCCACGACGACATCGCCGACCAGCAGTGCGGTCGAGCCGCCGGCACAACAGCCAACCCAGCAGCAGCCGACCCAGCAACAGTCCACCCAGCAGGAGCCATCGCATCGGCATCACCTGCCACAACTGCCACCGGTGATCACCATTCCGGGAGGGCCAACGATGACGGTTCCGCCTCCCCTGCGCTGACAAGCAGGTTGCGGCACGATCAAGGTTTGGCCGCCGATCGATCGCGGCATGCGTGGCAGCGGTAACCCGAGAGCCTCCGCCGATAGCGTCAACCGCCATGGCAAGCTACGTGCCGCCGGGTGACCCTGGCGTGGGCGCGGGAAGTCAACAGCCTGAACCAAAAGAGCCGATCCCGGGATGGCGCAAACCGATCGCGTTGGTCGGATGGGGCGTCCTCATCGCGGTCCTCGTCGGACTGATCATCTGGGGCATCATCCAGCTGGTCCAAGGTCCACCGGCCTCGGCGCCCGTGACCACGACCACGCCGACGACCACTACAACGCCGACGACGACCGCCGCGCCGGTCGTTCCACCCACCCAGCGACCGATGCACGACGAGTCAACTACCCCGACCGCACCCATCACGGACACCGCCACGACATCGGCCGCACCCACTTCCGGCACAGACACCGGCACGCCGACCATCAATTCGCCGTCGCCCGAGGCTTTCCCACACTTGCCCTCGGTGATCACGCTGCCGTCGCTGCCGGGGCTACCGACCGAGATCACGTTGCCACCGGGCCTGTGATCCGGCGGCGCACCTAGACTCGCTGGAATCCACCACCGCTATGGTGAGCGCCGCCGGGCATCGCCAGCGAAACAACAGACACAGGGGTGTGCGCTATGGGCGAGTCGCTGGGGTTGTCGCTCGGTGTGGCCAACCTGGTTGCGGCCCGCGAGGGTAGCACCCCAGTGGCCCGCAAATCCGTGCTGACGGTGTACGACCAGCGAGCGTCCGAAGTTGGCCTGCCCGAAGAAAACCCGAACGCCACCGAACCCGGCCTGGTGATGCGGGGATTCGTCGAGCGGGTCGGGGACCGGGCTCCGTTGGTCGCAGCCGACGGGACCAAGTACCTGGGCGAGGCGTTGACAGTCGAAGCGCTCGAGGTGATGGCGCGCACGGCCGGCTACGGCACGCCGGTCACTGTCGCCGTCCCGGCGTATTGGTCCGAGGGGCAGTACGCGGCCCTGCGTGCTGAGTTTTTCGCCCAACCGACCTTGGCCCCCAACGGCGTGCCTCCGGCGTTGATCTCCGACGCCACGGCGGCGCTGACAGCACTGCGCGCCAAACCCGGATTTCCGGCTCACGGCATCGTCGCTCTGTGCGACTTCGGCGCGGGCGGCACCAGCGTCACCCTGACCAACGGCGGGGCGAACTTTCAGCAGGTCAGTCCGTCGGTCCGGTACACCGATTTCTCCGGCGACGCAATCGATCAGCTCATCCTCAACCACCTACGGGCAGCTGCGCCCGATGCGGACACCACCCGCGACGCCGCCAGCACCACGCGACTGGCGTCGCTGACCCGCCTGCTCGGCGAATGCCAGCGCGCCAAGGAACATCTGTCGGCGGCCACCATAGCCACAGTCCAAGCCGGATCCGGTGCCGATGTCAGGCTGTCTCGCAGCGAGTTCGAGCAACTTATTTCCGGGCCGCTGGATCGATTCGTCAGCACGGTAGAAGAAATATTGCAGCGCAACGGGATTCCGCGATCCAACCTCGCCGCCCTGGCGATTGTCGGAGGCGGCGCGAGCATCCCGCTGGTCACCACGCGATTGTCCGGGCGTCTGCAGGTGCCGGTACTCACCACGCCGCAACCCATCTACAGCGCTGCCGTCGGCGCCGCGGTGCTCGGCCAACTGCAGTCGTCGGCGGGCGCCGCAACCGCCAAGTCCCATCGTCGAAAATCCGACCGAATTGGTGGGCACCGTTCAGGGCGAGATGGTCCAAGCTCCCGTTGCGTGGTCACAAGACGCCGACGCCGCAGAGCCGGTCCCCTACACCGGTCCCGAACACCCAAGCGATTACGGCAGGGAGTCAACGGGATTCGGCGACAGCGACGATGATCGCTCCGGCGCGCAAGCCGCGCGCCTGCCTTGGTACAAACGCACGGCGCTGGTGTTGAGTGTGGCCGGTGCAGCCGCGGCGGTGCTGGTGGCCGTGGTGCTGGCGCTGACCTTGGGCCGCACCAATAACGCCCCGCCGAACGAACCGGCACCACAAACTGTCACCGTGACCGGGCCGAACAACAGCCCCACCGTGACGGTGATCCCACCGCCCCCGCCGTCCACGGACACCACGCAGCCGCCCGCACCCACGACGACAACCGCGCCCGCGACCACCTCCTCGCCGCCGACCACCACAACCACGACGGCCCCACCGACCACGACATCGCAGGCCACCACCACTGCGCCCTCGACGACCACGCGAGAAAGACCTACATTCCGGCGTTAACGTGCGCCATGCTGGCTCCCGAGCGCTGAACCGCAGGCCAGGGGCACCGATGAACGGCAGGTTAGGGCAGCCTTTCTCGCGTCGAAAGCGGCGAAGATGTCACTATGAGCAAGCCTAAGCAGCAGGCAACACACACGCCGGAATAACTATGCATTGGAGAGACCTTCTGTGACCACGCAGATGCTCATCAGACTGATAGTGGGCCTCGGTATGACCGCGGTGGTGGGCGCCTTCGCTGCTCGACGGGTCTTCTGGCTGTACAAGCTGGTCATGTCGGGCCAGCCGGCCTCGGGGCGCACCGACAACCTAGGCACCCGGATCTGGACGCAGATCGTGGAGGTTTTAGGGCAGCGCCGACTGCTGAAGTGGTCGGTCCCGGGCCTGGCGCACTTCTTCACCATGTGGGGCTTCTTCATCCTGCTCACGGTCTACATCGAGGCGTACGGGTTCCTCTTTCAGGAGAACTTCCACATCCCGATCATCGGCCGGTGGGACGCGCTGGGCTTCGTACAGGACTTCTTCGCGACCGCCGTCTTCCTCGGCATCACGACCTTCGCCATCATCCGACTCCGCAGCGAACCGAAAGAGTATGGCCGCCAGTCCCGCTTCTACGGCTCACACACCGGCGGCGCGTGGCTGATCTTGTTCATGATCTTCAACGTCATCTGGACCTACGTGCTGGTCCGCGGGTCCGCGGTCAACAACGGCACACTGCCTTACGGCAAGCCCGCATTTCTGTCGCAGTTGTTCGGTGCGATACTGCGTCCGCTGGGTCACACCGGTAACGAAATCCTGGAAACGACAGCCCTGCTACTGCACATCGCTGTCATGCTGGCCTTCCTGCTGATCGTGTTGCACTCCAAGCACCTGCATATCTTCTTGGCGCCGATCAACGTCGTGTTCAAGCGGCTGCCCGACGGGCTGGGCCCGCTGCTGCCGGTCGAGTCCGGCGGCGAGCCGATCGACTTCGAAAACCCGCCCGACGACGCGGAATTCGGGCGCGGCAAAATCGAGGACTTCACCTGGAAGGCCATGCTCGATTTCGCCACCTGCACCGAGTGCGGGCGCTGCCAGTCGCAGTGTCCCGCCTGGAACACCGGAAAACCCCTGTCGCCCAAGCTCGTCATCATGGACCTGCGCGATCACTGGATGGCCAAGGCGCCCTACATCCTCGGCGAAAAAACCTCGGACCCGCTCGAGGGACTGGACCTCGAGACGGCTAAGGAAGAGGGCCACCACGTGCCGGAGTCCGGCTTCGGCCGGGTACCCGGAGACGGGCCCGAGCAGGTGGCCCGCCCGCTGGTCGGCACCGCCGAACAGGGCGGCGTGATCGATCCCGACGTGCTGTGGTCGTGTGTGACCTGCGGCGCGTGCGTCGAGCAGTGCCCGGTGGACATCGAGCACGTCGACCACATCGTCGATATGCGCCGCTACCAGGTGATGATG
Source organism: Mycobacterium sp. (assembly GCA_036495965.1). Classification (GTDB taxonomy): domain Bacteria; phylum Actinomycetota; class Actinomycetes; order Mycobacteriales; family Mycobacteriaceae; genus Mycobacterium. The sequence goes on along the minus strand of DASXMA010000497.1, from coordinate 5,424 downwards.
GAATCGGAGTTCCCGTCCGAGCTGTCCACGCTGTTCAAAAACCTGGAAAACAAAGGCAATCCGTGGGGGCAGAACGCCTCGGACCGGACCAACTGGATCGACGAGGTCGACTTCGACGTCCCCGTCTACGGCGAGGACGTCGAGAGCTTCGACGGCTACGAGTACCTGTTCTGGGTGGGCTGTGCGGGCGCCTACGACGACAAGGCGAAGAAGACCACCAAGGCCGTCGCCGAACTGCTCGCCATCGCCGGCGTGAAGTTCCTGGTGCTGGGGACCGGCGAATCCTGCAACGGCGACTCCGCGCGCCGGTCGGGCAACGAGTTCTTGTTCCAGCAGCTGGCCCAGCAAGCCGTGGAAACCCTCGACGGATTGTTCGAGGGTGTGGAGACCGTCGACCGCAAGATCGTCGTCACCTGCCCGCACTGCTTCAACACCATCGGTAAGGAGTACCGGCAACTGGGCAGCAACTACAGCGTGCTGCACCACACCCAGCTGCTCAACCGGCTGGTGCGCGACAAGCGACTGGTCCCCGTTTCCGCCGTCTCCCAGGACATCACCTATCACGACCCGTGCTACCTGGGCCGGCATAACAAGGTGTACGAGGCGCCGCGCGAACTAATCGGGTCCTCCGGGGCGAATTTCACGGAAATGCCGCGCCACGCCGAACGCAGCTTCTGCTGCGGAGCGGGCGGTGCACGCATGTGGATGGAAGAGCACATCGGCAAGCGGATCAACCACGAACGCGTCGACGAGGCCCTGGCCACCGGGGCCACCACTATCGCGACCGCGTGCCCGTTCTGTCGGGTGATGGTCACCGACGGTGTCAACGACCGTCAGGAAGAAGCCGGTCGCAGCGGCGTCGAGGTGCTTGATGTGGCCCAGGTGCTTCTGGGTTCGCTCGACTACGACAAGGCGAAGCTGCCGGAAAAGGGCACGGCCGCCAAGGAGGCCGAGGAGCGGGGCGCCGCCCAGGCCGCGCCGAAGGCGGCCGTGGCTGCCCCGACGGCACCCGCTGAGGCTCCCCCCGAGGCCGAGGAGCCTACTGAAAAGGCGGCACCGGAGAAGGCCACCAAGGCCGTTACCGGTTTGGGTATCGCCGGCGGCGCCAAAAAACCCGGCGCCAAGACGGCCGCGGCCCAACCGTCCGGCGCATCGGCAAGCGCCGCGCCCGCCGCACCGGCCAAGGGGCTGGGCTTGGCCGCCGACGCCAAGAAACCCGGCGCCGAGAAAGTGGCAGCCCCGGCAGCCCCGGCAGCCGAGCAAACCACCGAGGCAGCGGAAGCCAAGGCCCCGGCCGCGCCCGCCGCACCGGGTAAGGGGCTGGGTTTGGCCTCCGGCGCCAGGAAGCCCGGTGCCAAGAAAGCGGCAGCCCCGGCAGTCCCGACACCCCCGGCAGCCCCGGCAGCCCCGGCAGCCGAGCAAACCACCGAGGCCGCGGAGGCTGTGGAGAAAGCTCCGGTAACACCCGCTGCACCCGTGAAAGGGCTGGGCATCGCCGCGGGCGCCAAACGACCCGGCGCCAAGAAATCAGCGGTCAGCGCCCCGGCGGCCGAAGCCAAAACGGAAGCACCCGCCCCAGCCGCACCCGCCGGTGCCGGGCAAAAGGCTGAAGCGAAGCCGGAACCGGAGCAGTCAGCGGAGACCGATGGCGACCCCACTCCGCCAGCAGCGCCCGTCAAAGGGCTGGGCATTGCGCGCGGCGCCCGCCCACCAGGCAAGCGCTGACACGGTTTGGCAACAGTCAGCAAATTTCGGTGGACAGTAATGGCACCATTGGTGACGTGACTCCTCACCAGCTGCACGTGCACACTCCCGGTCATCCCCGGCAGCGTGCCTTCGCGCAGTCGTCCAAACTTCAGGACGTCCTGTACGAAATCCGCGGCCCAGTGCACCAACACGCCGCGCGGCTGGAGGCCGAAGGGCACCGCATCCTCAAGCTGAACATCGGCAACCCGGCACCTTTCGGCTTCGATGCGCCCGACGTGATCATGCGCGACATAATCCAGGCGCTGCCGTACGCCCAGGGCTACTCCGACTCGAAAGGCATCCTGCCGGCCCGGCGCGCGGTAGTCACCCGGTACGAGTTGGTCGAGGACTTCCCACGGTTCGACGTCGACGACGTCTATCTGGGCAACGGGGTCTCCGAGCTGATCACCATGACGCTGCAAGCCTTGCTGGACAACGGCGATCAGGTGTTGATCCCCTCGCCGGACTACCCACTGTGGACGGCGTCGACCTCTCTGGCGGGTGGCACACCCGTGCACTACCTGTGCGACGAGACACAGAGCTGGCAGCCAGACATCGCCGACCTGGAATCCAAGATCACCGAGCGCACCAAGGCGCTGGTGGTGATCAACCCGAATAACCCCACCGGTGCCGTCTACGGCCGCGAAGTCCTCACCCAGATGGTCGACCTGGCGCGCAAGCATCAGCTGCTGCTACTGGCCGACGAGATCTACGACAAGATCCTCTACGACGACGCCAAGCACATCAACGTGGCGTCGCTTGCGCCCGACGTGTTGTGTCTGACGTTTAACGGCCTGTCCAAGGCCTACCGGGTCGCCGGATATCGCGCCGGCTGGCTGGCTATCACCGGGCCCAAGGACCACGCCGAAAGCTTCATCGAGGGAATCAGCCTGCTGGCCAACATGCGGCTGTGCCCGAACGTTCCGGCGCAGCACGCGATCCAGGTCGCCCTCGGCGGCCACCAAAGCATCGAAGACCTGGTGCTTCCCGGCGGTCGGCTGCTCGAGCAACGCGACGTCGCGTGGGAGAAGCTCAACGAGATCCCCGGGGTGTCCTGCGTCAAACCCGAGGGTGCACTGTATACGTTTCCCCGGCTGGACCCCGAGGTCTACGACATCGAAGACGACGAACAACTGGTACTCGACCTGCTGCTGCAGGAGAAGATCCTGGTCACCCAAGGCACAGGGTTCAACTGGCCGGCGCCGGATCACCTGCGCATCGTGACGCTGCCCTGGGCCCGGGATCTGTCGGCCGCGATCGACCGGCTGGGCAACTTCCTGACCGGCTATCGACAGTAGGCAGGTTCCGGCCGCCTCTACGGTGTAGCGGGTGACCCACTCACACTCGCACAACTTGTCGTCCGGCCCGTCCGGCCTGGGTCCGTTGCCCGCGCGGATTGTCGTCGGACTGCTGGCCGCGATCGGTCTAGCGGTGATAGTCGGGGCGGTGTGGCTGTGGCCCAGCCGGCAGCACGTCGACATCCCGATGCCGTTCCAGAACGGCACCGGCGGCGCGGTCAGCACACAGCGCGGGCACGTGCTGTCCAGCGGACTGAGTGACTGCGGCAGCCCCTCGACCGGTCAGGTGCTTACCACCTCCCCGCGACCGGCAAGTCCGGGCGCCGGGCGGTGCATACAGACACTCGTCGCCATCGATTCCGGTCCGAACGCCGGTGCCAACACACTCTTGGAGTCCTCCCCCGGCCCGGGCCAGCCCCAATTCGCAGCCGGAGATCACATCCGGCTCGTCCGGCAGGTCGACGAACAAGGCGCCACCAGCTACGCGTTCTACGACTTCGAACGCGGCTGGGCGCTGGTAGCCCTCGCCCTCACGTTCGCGGTGGTGATCGTCGCCGTCGCCCGCTGGCGCGGGCTGTTGGCGCTGGTGGGCATCGTTGTCGCGTTCTTGGTGCTGGTGGTGTTCTTGCTGCCGGCGCTGCGTGACGGTGCGCCCGCGATTCCGGTGGCGCTGGTGGCATCGGCAGCGATCTTGTACGCGGTGATCTACCTGGCGCATGGGGTCAACCTCCGGACCAGCGCCGCCCTGCTGGGCACCTTGTCATCATTGCTGCTCGCCGCGGGATTATCTTGGGCGGCAATCGAACTGGCTCATTTGACCGGACTATCAGACGAGCAGAACTCCACGGTCAGCGCGTATCTGGGCAACGTGTCGATCAGCGGCCTGCTGCTGGCCGGGTTCATCATCGGATCGCTGGGTGTACTCAACGATGTGACGGTGACACAGGCGTCGACGGTATTCGAGCTCGCCCATCTCGGCGGTAACACCTCCCGACGCGCCATTTTCCTGGGCGCGATTCGGGTGGGCCGCGATCACATCGCCAGCACGGTGTACACGCTTGTACTGGCCTACGCCGGCAGTTCGCTGCCGCTGCTGTTGCTGTTCAGCGTCGCCAACCGCTCGCTGGGTGACGTGCTGATGAGCGAGAGCGTGGCGATCGAGCTCGCGCGCTCCGCGGTGGGCGGTGTCGCGCTGGCACTTTCGGTGCCGTTGACGACGGCGATCGCCGCGGTGCTGGCCAAACCAGGCGGCGTCAGCTCCGCTCGAGGAGTTCTAGCAGGTAACTCCCATACCCGGACTTGATCAAAGTGTGGGCGCGTCGCTCCATCTGCCCCTCGTCGATCCAGCCCTGCCGCCACGCCACTTCCTCGGGAACGCTGACCTTAAGACCCTGCCGTCGCTCCAGGGTGCGAACGTAGTCGCTGGCGTCCAGTAGCGAGTCGAAGGTGCCGGTGTCCAACCACGCAGTGCCGCGGGCCATCACCTCGACCGCGAGCCGCCCCCGGTTGAGATAAATTTGATTGACGTCGGTGATCTCATACTCGCCGCGCGCCGATTTCTTTAACCCCTTGGCGATCTCGACCACATCGTTGTCGTAGAAATACAAGCCGGGCACCGCGTATTGAGACTTCGGCGTGGCGGGTTTCTCCTCCAACGACAGAGCCATACCGTCGGGTCCGAATTCAACAACACCGTAGGCCGACGGGGTGGCCACCCAATAGGCGAAAATGGCCCCACCGCTGATGTTTTGAAAGCGACTCAAACTGGTACCCAGTCGCGGACCGTAGAAGATGTTGTCCCCCAACACCAAAGCCACCGAATCGGCGCCGATGTATTTTTCGCCGACGACGAAGGCTTGCGCCAGACCGTCGGGTTGATCCTGCGTCGCGTAGCTGATGTCGATGCCGAATTGCGAGCCGTCGCCGAGGAGGCGCTCAAACCCCTCCGCGTCGTGAGGGGTGGTGATTACCAGAATGTCGCGGATTGCGGCCATCATCAGCGTGGACAACGGATAGTAGACCATCGGTTTGTCGTAGACCGGCAGCAACTGCTTGCTGATGCCCATAGTGATCGGATGCAGGCGGGTGCCCGAGCCGCCCGCCAAGATGATCCCGCGCATGAATGGCTCCTGATTCCTCACTCGACGGCATCGGCTTCGGTGAGTTCGGTGGCCGCCAACGCCGATGCCAAGTCCTGATGATGGAAGACCGAAGTGACATGGTCCCGGACCACGCGGAATGCCGAGGCGGAACTCGTGACGGCGCCGGGGTCATCCGGGCTGCTGAGCTCCTGCTCGACGACGACGACGCCGTCATGCACGTAAATCCGACCGATCTCCGCTGACACCTTGCGGGAGGCGGCCCACCTGCGGAGCGCCTC
>DASXMA010000496.1:0-4962 GCA_036495965.1 Mycobacterium sp. | reverse complement strand
AACGCACCTAGCGACGAGTCGTCGGTTGGTACGTTTCGCCAGCCCAGCACCTGCAGGCCCTCGGCTTCGGCGATCTTTTCGACCGCGGCGCAGGCGGCGGCAGCGTCCTTGGACGACTGCGGCAAAAACGCGATGCCGGTCGCGTAGCTGCCCGCGGAGGGCAACTCAAAGTCCACAACCTCGCGCAAGAATGCGTCCGGGACCTGGATCATGATGCCCGCGCCATCACCGCTGCGCGGCTCGGCGCCCTGAGCTCCGCGATGTTCAAGGTTGAGCAGCGCGGTGATCGCCTTGTCCACAATCTCGCGGCTGCGGCGGCCGTGCATGTCGACGACCATGGCTACCCCGCACGAATCGTGCTCGAACGCGGGGTTGTACAACCCTACGCGCTTGGGCGTCATACGCACCTGACCCTTCACCAGAACTTTCTGCACAACCGTTGTCAGCGGCTCCGACGGGGCCGCACCCGGAGGTTGCGGGCTGAAACCCCTTCGGTCTTGTCGATAGGCTGTCCCCAGGTGGAAATGGTCCGGTTAGGGAATCGTCCGTGCTGCGTTGAACGGTGGCGAGTACCCGGTCTCGACAAGTCGTAAAACGATATGACAAAAACCGCCTGACATGCCAACTTCGTCAAGTCTAACCTGCCAGCTAGCGGCACCGTAAATTCGCTGCAGTGGCGATCGACACTCTCGCGACATGCTGTTTTGCTGTCGGTCATCTGCCCACCGCGGCATCGGCCTGTCGGACCGCTCGCCACATCTATCGCTTATACCAGTTTGCTGCAGGCACGCTCAGCCACTCGCTACCGCGCTCGCTTTGGCCGCAAACCACTGTCACACTTGCACTACAGCTCGCGATAAGACGTGGCAGCGATGTTGCCGCGATCGCCCATCGGCGTACCAGCTGATGACCGAACACGCCATCGCAGGCCGCAATGACGCTGCGCTAAGTTTGCACGAAATTAATAGGAATCTAAGCCGGCACGGGAGGCGATACTGGACTGATACTGGTCCGGTACTAGTCCAAGTCCGGCGATCGGCGGTGGGACGGGCGGGCTCATCACTGAGAATTCGCCGCGATCGGCCGCACGCGCGACGATCGATCGCATGGCACCCGAGGAGCCCATGAACGAGCGCGACGAATTCCTGCGGAACCGTCTGCAGCCCCGTCAGCCCCCCACCCCTGCTGCACGCCCTCCCGGTCCTGCGCCCAGAGATCCTCGCACCGCGCACCCGGGCTTTCCCCCAGCCCCGCAAAGACCCGGCCCGCCCCCGGCCCCGCCGGCGTCGCGCCCGGCGGCGCCTCCCCCACCCCCGCCGCGCCCGCCGACCGCTCCGCTTGTGCCACCGCGTGGGCAAGCCGCTTCCGCTGCCCCGCCGCGATCCGCCGTACCGCAGCAGCAGCAGGCAGCTCCTCTTGCCGCGCCACCGGCCACGGTCCCTCCGCCTGGTTCCAGGACCGATGTCCCCGTCGCGCCGGCGCCCACCTCGGCGACCGAACTCCCCGAGCGCGGATGGCGCCGCACCCTCCGTCTGATCACCTTTGGCCTTGTCAAGCTGGGTCCGTCGGCCACCCAACGCCAAGAGGCTCAATTCGAAGCAGCCATCCGGACTGGCCTTCGCGGCAACTACAAGGTCGGCGTGCTGGGCAAGGGCGGCGTCGGAAAAACATCGGTGGCCGCCAGTGTCGGATCGCTTTTCGCCGAACTCCGTCCGCAAGACCACGTCGTGGCGATCGATGCCGATACCGCCTTCGGCCGGCTGAGTAGTCGAATCGATCCGCGCTCAACGGCCTCATTCTGGGAACTGACTTCGGACAAGAACCTGCGATCCTTCACCGACGTGATTGAGCGCGTCGGCCGCAATTCCGCCGGGCTGTATGTACTCGGCGGCGAACCGGCGTCCCGCCCACGCCGAGTTCTCGATCCTGCGATCTACCGGGAAGCCGCGTTACGGCTGGATCGCCATTTCACTATCTCGATCATCGACTGCGGCTCGACGATGGACTCGCCCGTCACGCAGGAGGTGCTGCGCGATCTGGATGTTCTGATCGTGGTGTCCTCGCCGTGGGCGGATGGTGCCTCCGCTGCAGCCAGGACCATGGAGTGGCTGTCCGATCAGGGCAGAACGACTCTGTTGCACCACACTCTCGTGGTGCTCAACGATTCGGACGGCCACGCCGACAAACGCACCCGGGAATTGCTGGCACGCGAGTTCATCGATCACGGACAGCCGGTGGTCGAGGTGCCCTTCGATCCCCATCTGCGGCCCGGCGGCGTCATCGATGTGAGCCATCAAATGGCGTCGGCAACGCGCCGCAAATTTCTCCAGGTGACGGCAACAGTCGCAGCGTATTTCGAAGTACGGCCTGACCGGGCACGCGATCGCCGGCCGGATGCCGACGAGGGCTAAGCCTGCTCGGTGGCGACCTGCAGCATCGTGTTACGTCTGCTGAGCGGCTCCCGCCCGGGCCGACGGGTCAGCGATCGCCTCGATTTTTGTGACAAGGCAACCACGGATTGTCAGCACGATGGCAGCGAAGAGCCGGCGCTCAGCGAAGGCCAACACCACCGGCTGCCCGGCCGGACCGCTCACCAGCGTGATTTCCGGCCCCAGGTAGCGCAGCAGGTTGGTGGCCACCGCGTGTGGCCCGTGATTGACCTGCGGTGGCGGCGCCGGGTCGGCGAGGACCGTACCCACGCCCCAGACCGTCGGATCCAGCACTTCGGTCAAAGCGGCGATGTCGCCGTTGGCGCACGCGGTGATGAACTTTTCGGTGACCAGCTTGTGCTCGGCGGAGGCCACCTCGCTCAGCTTCGGTCGTGCCGTGCTGAATTTGGTTCGGGCGCGCCGCGCCAGCTGACGGCAGGTCCCGACGGGGCGGCCCACCGTTTCAGCGATCGTGTCGAAAGGGATGCCGAACACATCGTGCAGCACGAACGCGACGCGCTCACCGGGGCTGAGCCTGCGTAAGACTTCCATCAACGCGCTACGAACCTCGTCGTCGAGCGTGACCCGGTCCGCCGGATCGACGGACTGCGGCTCGACCGCCTCGGTGTCGCGCCCGTCGCGGGCCGGGCGACTCAAGCGTTCGTGGCGCATTCGCGCCGAGCGCACCTGATCGAGGCAGAGCCGGCTGGTAACCACCGTCAGCCAGCCGCGGACATCGTCGATCTCATTTACATCAGCACGGGACAGCCGCAGGAAGGCTTCCTGCGCAACGTCTTCGGCGTCACCAACATCTCCGATTATCTGGTATCCGAGATTTACCAGATACGGACGGTGCCGACGCCATGCCTCGGTGATCTGGTCGCTCGGTGACTGAGTCTGGTCCATGAATCTTCGACGATCTGATGCCGCAAAAAGTTACAGGTTGCAGTTGTAACTTTCCCACCTTCCGCGCCGTCCTTGGTGAAAAGCATTCGCAGAACACTCGGAAGGAACCACACCATGACGATCGTCGTAACCGGGGCAACCGGCAATATCGGGCGGCCCCTCGTTGCCGAACTCGCCGCCACGGGCGCCCGAGTACGGGCGGTCACCCGCTCACCCAAGACCGCCGGGTTTCCCGCTTCGGTCGACGTGCTCGGCTCTGCGGCCGACGCGCTACCGGGAGCGTCAGCGGTGTTTCTCAATTCCCGCGCGCTCGGAGAGGAGTTGCCCTCCGTCGTGGCCCAGTGTGTGGCAGCCGGGGTCACAAAACTGGTGGCGCTCTCGGCCATCAACGCCGACGACGACTTCGCCCGGCAGCCGTCACGCTTCCGCGGGGACCGCAACAAGGAGGTCGAGCAGTGCGCAGTCGACTCCGGCCTGGCGTGGGTGAGCCTTCGCCCCACGGTGTTTGCGACAAACTTCGCCGGCATGTGGGCGGCGCAGATCCGCGCCGGCGACGTGGTCGCCGGGCCGTACGCCGCGGCGTCGACCGCGCCGATCGTCGACAGCGACATCGCGGCGGTCGCGGCGCGGGCGTTGCTCACCGATGAGCTTGTCGGTCAGCGGATTCCGCTGACCGGTCCGCAGGCATTCACCAACGCAGAGCTGGTGGACGTCATCGGTGCCGTCCTCGGTCGCTCGCTGCAATACCGGGAAATACCGGCGGACCTGGTGCGGCAACGGTTCGTTGGTTTGGGTTTCAGCACCGAGTTCGCCGACGCCTATGCCTCAATGCTCGCCGAGACAGTCGACAAACCCGCCCTTGTCACCCATGACGTCGAGAAGATCCTGGGCCGGACGGCGACCCCGTTCGCGCAGTGGGTGTCCCAGCACAACGACTTGTTCGCGAACTAGATCCAAGGCAAGGAGCACGCACATGTCAGAACCGCGTCCGCCGCGCTATCTCAAGCCGATGAACAAAGTGATGATGGCGGTGCAGCGCCTCGGAGTACCGACCGGTCCCGCCATGGTGCTGACCGTGCCCGGCCGTAAGTCCGGTCGACCGCGCAGCACTCCGATGACGCCGTTCGAGTTTCAGGGCGGCCTCTACGTGGTGGCCGGCTATCCGGGCGCTGACTGGGCGGCCAACGCCCGTGCTGCGGGCACCGGCACACTGGCCCGGGGCCGACGATCACGGCAAGTCAGGATCGTCGAGCTGACCACCGACGAAGCACGTCCGGTGCTGCGGGCATTCCCCACCGGAGTGCCAGTTGGGGTGGCGTTCGCAAAGCGCTCGGGAATGGTGCATGACGGAACGGGCGACGAATTCGAGGCACTGGCGGGCCAGCTCGCCGTCTTCCGATTCGAACCGGCTTGACTGCCACCATTGTTTCGCCAGAACCGGACCAGCCTGCGGTTCGGTCAAAGCGCTATCGGCACATGCTTTTCCGCACACGCGTCCTTGACCGCTGCGATCACGTCCTGGGTGCGTAACGCCTGCAGGTCTTCGACCGTCACCGAGCCCTTATCGTTGCGATGCTGGGCGGCCACCCGCGAGTCCCGCAGCCGTTCAGCGCGCTCGACCACATTG
>DASXMA010000495.1:0-4704 GCA_036495965.1 Mycobacterium sp. | reverse complement strand
CTCGCGCCGTGCACAACAGTTGGCGGCGGTTGCGTACCGCGTCAGCACGTTCCGCAGTAGGCGTGGGTGGTGTCAGCGCCAGCGGGTCCATGCAGGCAACTTTACGGGATCGACGTAACCGGGGTATAGTCCGGTTATGGGGTCCAGCGTCTGGACCGCCCCGCAGCATCTTCGGTAGCGCTGTGCCGAAACTGCGGCGATCCGAAAGGCAAGCAATGATGAACCAACCATCCAACGCTGGCAAAGTCGGCATTCGTCCGCCGTCGAGCGACGAGCTGGACCTGTCGTCCAGGAGGCTCCTCGTCATCGGGGGTACCAACGGGCTTGGGCGGGCAATCGCTGGGCTCGCTATGGCCCGCGGTGCGGATGTCACCGTCGTCGGCCGCACTTTGCGCCAATTTCCTGAAGGGCAATTGAAATTCGTACGGGCTGATCTGTCGTTGATGGCTGACGCGTTGCGGCTGGGGGAGGACCTCGCGGTCGAAGACATCGACGTAGCGCTATTCACTGCCGGCATTATCGCGGCTAAGACACGCGAGCAAACCGCCGAAGGCATCGAGCGCGACATGGCGGTCAGCTTCCTCAACCGGGTGGCCATCCTCAGGGGCGTCAGCGGCCGTCTCGGAATCGCGCGTGCGGCCGGCGCGCCCCGACCCCGCGTGTTCGTCATGGGTTCACCAGGCAGCGGCCAGCTTGGAAATCCCGATGACCTCAACTCCGAAGAGCTGAAATATAGAGCGATGGCAGCCCACGCCAATACCATCGCCGGCAACGAAGCCCTCGCGTTGGGCGCCAACGGGATGTTCCCCGGACCGGCGTACTTCGGTCTTGGACCTGGGCTCATCAAGACCGGTATTCGCGAAAACTGGATGGGCCGCGACGGAGGCCTGGGCTACGGGTTATTCGAGGGCGCTATCGGCTTGTTTCTGCAATCGCCGAACCAGTACGCCAGACGCATTGTCCCCTTGTTGTTTACGCCAGACCTCAACGGCCGTAGCGGCATACTGTTCAACCGCAAGGGGCGTCCCACCTCGCCGAGCAAAGGTTTTGACGGTTCCTATGTCACGCGCTATATGATCGCGACCACTCAACTCCTGAACCGCGCCTTGGCAGTTCACGATCGGCGACGCGCGCATGAAGCGGAGCCAGCCCGAAACCGTCAGCCGTGGGCGTGAATACAGGTGTCGGCCGCAGCGGTCACTTGTTGGCAACCCAACCCCTCATGTCTGGGAAAATCTTGGCTCACAACGGTTTTAACTGTGCGCCCAGGGTTGGAAACATCGGCGGAGTGCGCCCTACGCGCACACTCGGCGCCCTCAGCAGACACCCAATGCCCAGGCCTCCAAATCCGGTCCGATGACAGTGGTGAGCCGGCCGGCAGCACGCGTCAGCTTCGCGCGCTACCGGCCGGCTGGCTATGTGAGAACGAGCCCCGCGGCAGCTCCTCCTCTAGAAACGCGGGTCCGGGCGCGAATTGACTTGGGCCACTTTGGATCCCCAGGAGATCAGCTCGGGGCTGGCGTCCTCGTTGGGGATCTGGCATTCGATCAAGACAGGTCCGCCCTTGTGGGCGCGCGCTATGGCGATCGCATCGGCCAGTTCCGCAGCCGTGGTGGCCGTAAGCCCTACCCCACCGCCTTCTTCGGCGTTGAACACGTCGATGAGCCCGGCGTAATCCCAGTTCTTGTAGTAGTTGTAGGGACCGTCATGGATCGCCGATTCGATCACGTAGCCACGGTTGTTCACCAAGAAAATCAGGGTCTCCTGGCGGTGGCGGATCATGTTCGAAACCTCTTGGGCGGTCAGCTGGAAGGACCCGTCACCGACCACCAAGACCAGGCGCCGGTCATCCTCGAGGCCCATCGCGTAGCCGAAGCTGGCGGGAACGGACCACCCGATGGAGCCCCACTGCATCTCGATTTCGAACCTGGCACCGCCGGGCAGGTCGGTGTACATGCCGTTGAGCCAGGAGTCTCCGGTTTCCACCAGCAGCGTGGACTTGGAGTCCAGGTCTTGCTCGATCTGGTGCCACAGCTCGGCCCGGCTCAGCGGCGCCGCGGGGTCCTCAGCCGTGTGGCGCGCTACCGACGCCGTCCCCCTGAGGCGCTTGTACTGCGTCAGGGTCGCGTTGTTGGCTTGCACCTTCTTGGCAAGGTCGGACAGGAAGTCGGGCAGCGCCACACCGGTGTATTCGACGTCGGCGAAACGTACCGCGTAAGACTCGGCGTTGATCATTCGTTGCCGGGTTGGCTGCGCGGTCCAGCCCACCGTCGTGTAGTCGCTGAACACCGGCCCGGCGGCCAAGATGAGGTCGGACCAGTCGACGATGGCCTGGCAATGCGGGGTGCTCACCTCGCCCCAGTAGATGCCCGCGTATTGCGGGTGGTCTTCGGGGAAGAAACCCTTGGCGTTGGGCATGACCGCTACCGCGCAGCCCAACGCTTCGGCCAATTCCTGGAAGGCCTCGATGGCACCGTAGGGACGCAGATGACCCCCGGCCAACAGAATCGGCTTCTTCGCTTCCGCGAGAAGGTCGGTGGCCCGGGCGACCGCGTCGCCCAGCATCAGCGCGTTGCTCGGCTGCCCGGATGACAGCGTCGAGAACGGCGCCGGCGGAGGGCATGGTGCGGCCGACAGGTTGCACGGAATCTCGATGTAGGCGGGCTTGCGCTCGCGCAATGCCGTGCTGATCGCGTAGTCGATCATCTCCGGTGCGTTGGCGGGATGCTGGATGCGCACCGCCGCGCACGTCACCTGACGAAACACCTCGTATTGAGCGGTGAAGTCATGGGTGCCCATGGTGTGGTGCAGGATGTGATTCTCCGCGGGGTCGTTGGTGTTTGGGCTCGATGACACGATGATCACCGGCAGGCGCTCGGCATAGGCGCCGGCCACCCCGTTGAGCGCCGAATACGCGCCCACGTTGAAGGTGGTCAGCACTGCGCCGGCCCCGTTGACCCGGGCGTAGCCCTCGGCCGCGTAGGCGGCATTGAGCTCGTTGCAACACCCGATCTGCTCGATGTTCTTGTTTTCCAGCAGTTCATCGAGCAGCACGAGGTTGTAGTCGCCGGGGACCATGAAGTAGTGCTTCAGCCCGATCTGCTCGAACCGGGTCGCGAGGTACTTCCCCACGGTGAAGTCAGCCATGATTGTGTGTTCCTTCTGCGTTGAGTCAGTCGTCACTCGGGTGCGTCGATCGGGACGACGTTGATGAGCTTCTTGTTGACGAATTCCTGGATGCCGATGTTCGACAGCTCGTGCCCGTAGCCCGACAGCTTGACGCCGCCGAACGGCAGGTCCGGCTTGGTCCACGTCGGGTGGTTGACGAACACCATGCCGGTCTCCATCCGCTTGGCCACCTCGACCCCGCGCTCGGCGTCCTGCGTGAACACCGAACCGCCGAGGCCGAAGTGCGAGTCGTTTGCCAGCCGTACGGCGTCGTCCTCGCTGCTCGCCCGGAAGAACAGCGCCACCGGCCCGAAGAACTCCTGGTAGTAGGCGGGGTTGTCCGGGGTCAGGTCGGTCAGGACGGTCGGCTGCACGAACGCACCCGTGGTGGGCACCGGCTCACCGAGCGAGATCGCGTTCGCGCCGGCTTCGACTGCGGCCGTGATCTTTTCGTTCAACTCGTCGGCGGCACCCTGACTGCACATCGGCGGCAGCGTGGTCGCCTCGTCGAACGGGTCACCGGCTTTGAGCGCGGCCAGCGCGGCCTTGAACTTCTCCAAGAACTCGTCGGCGATCTCCTGAGCGACGATAATTCGCTTGGAGGCCACGCAGCATTGCCCGCCGTTGTTCATCCGGCCCCACATCGCCCAGCGGACGGTCTTGTCCAGGTCGGCGTCGTCCAGCACGACCAGCGCGTCCGAACCGCCCAGCTCCATGGTGGACTTCTTGAGGTTCTTGCCGGCCCGGGCAGCGACGACGGAACCGGCGCCCTCGCTGCCGGTCAGCGACACACCCCGCACCCGCGGGTCGTCGAGCAGCATATTGATCTGATCCCTAGTCGCAAAGAGGTTGGTGTAGGCGCCCTCGGGGGCACCCGCCTCCAGCAGCAGCCGCTCGAACGCGGCCGCCGCCTGCGGGACGTTGGAGGCGTGCTTGACCATGACCACGTTGCCGGCCATCAGGTTCGGGGCCGCGACTCGCGCCAGCTGGTACAGGGGGAAGTTCCACGGCTGGACACCCAGGATCACGCCGAGCGGCGCGCTGACGAGCATTGCGTTGTCGTTGACGCTGACCGTGTCGATGCGCTCGGGCGCCAGGAACTTCTCAGCGTTGTCCGCGTAGTAGGCGAAGATGTCCGCGCTCAGCGCCACTTCGCCGAGGCTCTCGTTGTAGAGCTTGCCCATCTCCAGCGTGAGCAGCCGCGCGAACTCGTCGGGCCGCTCGGTGAGGATGGCCGCGGCACGCCGGCACACGGCAGCGCGCTCGGCGTACGACGCCTGGCTCCAAGACTCAAAGGTCTTCTGCGCCTGGGCAAGAAGGTTCATCGCCTCCGCGTCGGTCAGGTCGTCGAAATCTGCCACGACCTCGTTGTTGTACGGGTTGACGGTCCGGTACGCCATGGTGCTTCCTCCATTGTTTCGGAATAGCAGCTCGTCTTCGCTGCTGCTGTTTTGCTTCGTTCCCGAGATATCGCTTTGGGCAGGCGATTACGCGCAGCTGCTTGTGCTGTTGCGCTCTGTTTCAAAGCATGCGGGT
>DASXMA010000494.1:0-3385 GCA_036495965.1 Mycobacterium sp. | reverse complement strand
GATGACAGCTTGGGTTCCGGCCAGGTTTCCCGAACTCAGCAGCACGACAACGCGGTTGCCGCTACGCTCGAATACCGTCATCTTGCAGAACTTGGCGAAGTTATCCACGCCGGCATTCGTACGAGAGTCCGAGGCGAAAATTATGCCCTTGTCGAGCATTACGCCGACACAGTAGGTCACGCAATGCGCCTTGTATGCAATCGACTCCCCGTTCGTAATCGCACGTGCTTCTGGCTGTCAGACGTGCAGCTGAGAGCGATTCCCAATCTGGATTTGATCCGATGTCGAGAGTACATGGCGGCTTGAACATTATGATGCGCAGCGCGCTGCGCATCACTCGGCCGCCGATTCCTTTGTAGCCGTCGCGCGAGTCGGACAGCATGTTGGGGACCAGCTTGGGACCACATGCTATGCGCGCCGGTGAACGATCTGCGCATCTGCGCGCGCCTTGCACGCCCGCAGATGGACCACGTACTTCCGGTGAGCTGCGGAAACGCGATACCGCTATTGGGGATCAAGTGGTCGCAGGTTCAAATCCTGTCAGCCCGACCAGTGTCATGGTTGCCGGCCCCCGTAGCGGCGGTGGAATTTCTCCACTTGTCCGGCGCTGTCGACGATGCGGCGCGCCCCGGTCCAGAACGGGTGTGAATCCGAGCTGATTTCAACGACGACAAGCGGGTAGGTGTGCACTCCGTCTGGCGTCTGCCACTCGATGGTGCGCGAACTGGTGATCGTCGATCGGGTGAGGAACATCGCACCGGTGGTGGCGTCTTGGAACACAACAGGGTGGTAATCGGGGTGAATGCCGGGTTTCATCCGCGGTCTCCGTCTTGGGTGTGGTGGGTAAGTGTGTCTTCGGCATCTTCTGCTTGGGCTGCACAGGGCTCCTGGTGCCAGTCACCGAACGGATCGTCGTAGTGGATCCAGTCCTGCGGGGAGCGAAGCTCGTCGTCGGTGAGCAGTGCGCCGTTGAGGCCGTCGCGGATTGCGGCGGCGTCTGCCCCGCACATCAGGATGGTCATCGCCGTGTGGCGATCGCCGTACTGCTCGTCCGACCTCAGCTCGGCGAAGAGGCGTCGTTCTGCATTGATATCGGCTAGCTCGGGACCCGTAAGGGCGGCCAGCCATTTGCCGGCTGAAGTAACCCGCAATCCGGCGCCGGCCGATTCCAACCACATCGCCTGATCGGGCTGGCTGGCCAACCACAGTCGTCCCCGGGTTCGGATGACGCCCTCTAGCAGCAGGTCCAGACACGCGTGCAGACGCTGCGGGTGAAAGGGGCGTCGGGCATTGAACTCGATGAGATTAATCGGGCCCCGCGAATCCAAGGGCGGCTGTCCGGCCAACAGCGGACCATGCGGATCGTCGCTTCTGCCTCGCCGCGCGTCGCGGTACAGGTTGTCCAAGGTGTGTTCGATGTCGTCGGCGCCCACTCTGATGCGAGCGCGCGGCGACAGGCGGCGCAGTACGGCAGCTACGAATGGGTCAGGATGGTTGAGCACGGCGACGTCGGCGAATTCGGCCTGTCCGACCACCACCTGGGCACAGGTGCGTCCGTCGTCGAGTTCGGGCTCGCCGAGCGCCTGGTTGAGCCACGCCGATGAATCGACACAGGTCACCACGGCGGCGATCGACACATCAAGAGCCGCGGGTCCGTCGAGGTAGCCTGGCGCCACGCGCACTCGGACATGGTCGATGGCAACACAGATCGGTTCGGGTTCCAGCCAGGGTGCCAGGTGCACCACAATGCGGTCGATGTCGTCGCGGCGGTGCAGCTGACGCAACAACACCAGCAGGTCCTTGCGGATGGTGCAGGACACGCACCCGTGCGCGAGTTCGAACCCGGCCTCTGCGGTCGTCAACACGCCATGCTGCAGGGTCACCATCGTCCGCCGCACCGCATGACCGTCGAAACGGTGTTCAACGACCACCGTCCCGGGGGTGCGCAGCAATGCCCCCACGACTGGGTCGGTGTCCTTCTGGCCGGCGACCAAGATCACGGGCGTCCGCATCAGTCCCCTTGTTGATAATCATTTTCACTAGGGCCACCGATACGGTACCGTCTCTGACGAAGCTTGTCGAAAATCATTTTCAATAAGAGTATGCGCGCCAGGGAGGTTGGACAGTGTCTGCTCGTTGCCAAGTCACCGGCCGGGCACCGGGTTTCGGTAACGCGGTGTCGCATTCGCATCGCCGGACTCGGCGGCGCTGGTCGCCCAACGTCCAGCTCAAGACGTACTACTTGCCATCAGAAGGCCGTCGCATTCGGCTGAGGGTCAGCGCCAAGGGCGTCAAGGTCATCGACCGCGACGGCATCGAAGCCGTCGTGGCGCGGCTGCGCCGCGAAGGGCAGCGAATCTGATGGCCCGCAACGACATCCGCCCCTTCGTCAAACTTCGCTCGACGGCGGGCACCGGCTATACGTACGTGACCCGGAAGAACCGGCGCAACGACCCGGACCGGCTGGTGCTGCGCAAGTACGACCCGGTGATTCGCCGCCACGTCGACTTCCGCGAGGAACGCTGAACATGGCCAAGAAATCCAAGATCGTCAAGAACGACCGCCGCCGGGCGATTGTGGCGCGCTACGCACAACGTCGTGCTCATCTCAAAGAGATCATCCGGTCACCGTCGAGCACCGGTGAGCAACGGGAGGCCGCGCAAAGGGAGTTGGCGCGCCAGCCCCGCGATGCCAGCGCGGTGCGGTTGCGTAACCGCGACTCCGTCGATGGGCGTCCCCGGGGGCATCTGCGCAAATTCGGGCTATCGCGGGTACGGGTCCGCGAATTGGCCCACAACGGGCAGTTGCCCGGCATCCGGAAGGCGAGCTGGTGACGGCCAAGAAATCCCAGCGGGCTCGTCGTAGCGCCCAACTGCGCGTCAGCCCTCGCAAGATGAATCTTCTCGCCGGCCTCGGGCTCAGCGCGGTCGACTATAAGGACACCGCCGCGCTCCGCATGTTCATCTCCGAGCGAGGCAAAATCCGCTCCCACCACGTCACCGGTCTAACCGTCCAACAACAACGCCAGGTCAGCGCCGCGATCAAGAACGCGCGCGAAATGGCGCCACTGCCCTACCCACGAGCGACCGCGAGCCGCTGAGGCACCGTCGCGCCCCCAGAAAGGATTCACCGATGACACGACTCGGCTTTGACCTCGGCGAGGCCGGCCAGAGCACGGCACGTTGACTTCCCCTCGCCGCGGTACCGACCGCCCGTTCACCGTCATGGTTTGTGCCGCCTGTGCGGCGGACAATGACCTGTCGGTCGTCGATGAACTACGCCCCACCATCCGACGCTGTCCACACGCCATGCTCGTTTCGGCCGCCTGCATGCTCGGACCGCTCACCTGTGCGTCTCGACCGACGGGTTGCGGCGTCATGGCTGT
>DASXMA010000493.1:0-2209 GCA_036495965.1 Mycobacterium sp. | reverse complement strand
CGTTAAGGCGAAGGGCGGCGCGCATCCTGGTCGGGACGGCGGTAACGACTCGACGCTTACATGCGTGTCGAAAATGACTAATGATCGGTGAGGCCGCTGGGGTATGCGCCAGTGGCCACGACGCAGCGATACACCACGGTGACCGGCGCTGAGGCTCGGTCCGCGCGGCCGCGGCATGCGCATGGTGAGGATCTTTTTCGTGGCATCACGTAAAACTCAGTCGTCGTTCCTGGGCTCGACGATCATGGTGACGACCGCGTCAAGCGGGAAGTCGACGGTGTACGGCCCTTCGGGGAGATCAGTCGTCAGCCTGATCTTCGGTGGTTCGCCGGCGCCATTATTGTGGATGAGCTTGATCCCGTCGATGACGAAGTTCATAGGCGGTACACCATCCATGCCGGACGGCAAGAGCAGTTCGAAACCGATCTTCACTTCGTCGATGCGGCTTTCGGTGGTCGCGTAGTGCTTCGCCATCCGCGCAACCTTATTGCCGCCCACCTGTGTTTTTCGGCGTTGACCGGAAAACACCGCCGCCAGATGGAGGTTTTTGCCTGGCGTATGGCTCAGGTTGTCCATTTGGATAACCTGATGCGACGTGATCTGCGGCTTCGGCCGGACGCGTGGTGAGGTCGGGGCCGCCGACGCCGGATGAGAAGCGCGCGGCGTTTCCCAAATATCTCGCGGACGCGCTGGCCGGCGCGATGCCGCCCAGCGAGACCGGCCTGCACAACGACACGATCGCGGCGCTGGAAAACCTGGCGAGCGCCGCGGCCGGCGGCCAACCGACCGACGTGCTTGTCGCCGTGGCTCGGGCGGCGTTCGACGTCGAAATGGATGACCGGCGATGATTGTGCTTGTGCTACTGGTCGTTTCGTCGTCAAGTTCGCGTGGCTGCTCGGGGGCGGCCCGTCACTGCGGTGGCGCTGGCCGATCACCGATGTGCCAGATCCAGTTGCCGGAGAGTGGCCTGTCAAAGGCAAGAGCACCGAGGGGAGCGATGACGAAGATAGAGAGCAACGTCCATATCGTTGTAGCCATTCGTTACTCCTCTCCGCACCATCTTCGCCGCGGACTCATACGAGCTCGACCTGCTCCTTACCGCACTTACGACACTTCCGGCGATGACGCCAGGTGAGGCTGAGAGCAGGTTGATAGGCCGGCGACCAGGCCGACCAGTGGTGAAGGTGAAACATCATGGTCACAATCGCTCCAACTAGTTCGCCGCGGCCCGCAACTACTTCACGGGATCGTTGGCGATACGGTTCATGCTTTTGATGGTTCGCCGCCCAACCGGCATTCCGTAGGGGTCTCGATGTTGTGGGGTCACAAAGCTCCGTTGTGCCGTCCTAGCTACAGGGCCACGCCATAAAGCGTGTGCCGAAATCTTTTTCAGGTCGCGTTGACTGGGGCGAAGGATGGCTCCCTGGAGCCATCTCCGCGTGGTTTCTCTCCACGCGATGCTCAACTCCGGACAAGATCCACCACTCCGTGGTCACGATCGCAAGCGCGACGGCCAATCGCGTCAAACCGCCCCCAAGGGCCGTCACCGCGACGATGCCGGCGACCACCCAGAACGCGGCGACGATCCAGAACGCGGCGGGGACCATGTGGTGGCGGGCATCGTGCCCGCTGATCGTGATGTACCGCATGTCTGCCTCGCTGCGCGTCGGCGCCACCGTCTGATCCGGCGCCGCTTCGTGAAACGCCTGAGCGATGGGATGGCTGCCCAATCAGGGGTGATGGTGACCCATTTCATTGGGCGAATCACCAACGGAAACTTTCCGTGAAGTGCCCCGACGGGGGGTTGAGCGCTCGGATCGGCGCCGACCAGCTCGGCCACGCGCGACCGAACATGACCCAGGACCGGTACATGGCTCGCGGTCGGATTCACACCGAGGTTGCCGATCTTCTCGATCGGACCATAAACGATAAACGTCGGATTGAATTGGTGAGACTGGCTAGGTACTGCTTGTGAGCTGTGCGCCGTCAGGGTTTCGAACCCCGGACCCGCTGATTAAGAGCGGGCGGTTTTCGTTGCTTCCCGCTGTGTCCGGTTGTGTGCCCTATTCCGTTGGGCGGCAATGCTTCGCCTACCTCATCGGTTCCTGTTGCAGCCGGTGGATTCTGGTCGATTGCGTGTCGTTTGCGGTGCATTAGCGTCACCTGACCTTATCCGCGCTGGCGAATTTGCTGCCGTGTCGCACGCCAT
>DASXMA010000492.1:0-9299 GCA_036495965.1 Mycobacterium sp. | reverse complement strand
CGCGACCTCGCGGTAAGCAGGCGCAGGCACAATGCCCGCGCCTGCTCTTCGCGGGATGGCTCAGAAATCGACGGGGGCGGGTAGGACACCGTCACCAGAGGGGTCATCGGTCACCACCGCGCCAATGCCAAGCTTTTCCTTGATCTTCTTCTCGATCTCGTTGGCCACGTCGGCGTTCTCCATCAGGAAGCTGCGAACATTCTCCTTGCCCTGACCGAGCTGCTCGCCCTCGTAGGTGAACCAGGAACCGGACTTGCGGATGAAGCCCTGATCTACCCCCATATCGATCAGCGAACCCTCCCTGCTGATGCCGCGGCCGTAGAGGATGTCGAATTCGGCCTGCTTGAAAGGCGGCGCCACCTTGTTTTTGACGACCTTGACCCGGGTGCGATTGCCGACCGCGTTGGTGCCGTCCTTGAGTGTCTCGATCCGGCGTACGTCCATGCGCACCGACGCGTAGAACTTCAAGGCCTTTCCACCCGTCGTGGTTTCAGGACTGCCGAACATCACCCCGATCTTCTCCCGGAGCTGGTTGATGAAGATCGCTGTGGTTCCTGAATTGTTGAGCGCGCCAGTCATTTTCCGCAGCGCCTGACTCATCAGCCGGGCCTGCAGTCCGACATGGCTGTCCCCCATCTCGCCTTCGAGTTCTGCGCGCGGCACCAACGCCGCCACCGAGTCGATGACCAGAATGTCGAGCGCGCCGGAGCGGATCAGCATGTCGGCGATCTCGAGGGCCTGTTCACCGGTGTCGGGTTGACTGACCAACAGGGAATCGGTGTCGACGCCCAGCTTCTTGGCGTAGTCCGGGTCCAGAGCGTGCTCGGCGTCGATGAACGCCGCGACGCCGCCGGCGGCCTGGGCATTAGCCACCGCGTGCAGTGCGACGGTGGTCTTACCCGAGGACTCCGGGCCGTAGATCTCCACGACCCGGCCACGTGGCAGGCCGCCGATGCCCAGGGCCACGTCCAGTGCGATCGATCCGGTCGGAATGATCGAGATCGGCTGACGCATCTCGTCGCCGAGACGCATCACCGAGCCTTTGCCGTAGCTCTTCTCGATCTGGGCCATCGCCAGTTCGAGAGCCTTTTCACGGTCGGGGGCTTGCGTCATGGTGCCTCTCCTGTAGTCGGTGTTCGATGACCGGTATCGGTCGGTTGGCCGTGACACTAGAGAAGGCCACCGACAAGTCGTCCTCTTCGAGTAACCACCACAGTAGACGAACACCTGTTCGATTCAAGTTCGACACGCCGTGGCACCCACCGAGTGTGCGACGGTGGCGTCGAGTGTGTGCTGAGGGCGCGGTTTCCGCCGATCTACCGCCTTGGACGCACACTTAATCCCAGGCAACCTCACCACTGGTCGCGGGGCACGTCGAAGTCGATGCACAACGCCCGCCAGACATCTCGGGGCTCGACGCCCTCCTCGATGGCCTGAGCGGCGGTACGGCCGTCGAAGCCGGTCAGCACATGATCTACCAGCACCGATGCGCCGTACGCAGCACCGAACCGCAGAACAACCCGCTCATTGAACTCGGTCCGGCGCACGCCCGCCAACATACTGGGCCGGCCAGCGGGCCGGTCAGCCCGCAAGAGCCAGCGCTTCGTGGCACACCTGCACCGGGTCGGCCACCCGGGCGATACTGGCGGCGGCTTCCCGGGCGGCCGCACGGTAGCTGGGCGACGACAGCACCTCGTTCGTCGCGGCCACCAGCGCGTCGGTGGTCAACGGCCGAACCAGCCGCGCACTGCCCTGACGTACCACCCGATTGGCCACCTCCCACTGATCCCCGCCGCCGGGAACCACCACCAGCGGCACCCCGGCCAGCAGCGTCTTGGCCACCATCCCGTGACCGCCGCCGCAGATCACCACGTCGGCATGCGTCAACAGCTCAGCCTGGTGTCCCAGCCCCTCCGCCGCCCACGGCGGCACGGTCAGATCCGCTCCGCCCAGACGCGACACCATCAACCGCGATCCCTCGGGCAGCGTGTCTCCCGGCGTCAGGCATCCCAGCGCGACTTCGGCCAAACCGGCGGTACCGGTCAATGCGGTCGACGGCGCGACCACCACCACCGGCCCGGAGCCCGCGGGAACCGGAAGCACCCGGTCGGTCGGCTCGAAGTGCAACGGGCCCACCAGGACGGCCTCGTCCGGCCAGTCGGGACGCGGGACCTCCAGCGCGGGCAGCGTGGCGATCAGCCGTCGCAACGGTCCGGGATCAACAGCGGGCAGCCCGATCTGCATCCGGACGGCCGCGCGCTGCTTAAGCCCGGTACGCCAGGATCGCGCTGTCAGGACGCGCATCGTGGCATCGCGTAGTCGGCCGCGCATGCCGATGCCGGGCGCGAGCCCGCTGCCTATCGGCGGCAACCCCTTCGACGGCAGGTACAGCGGATGCGGATTGAGCTCTATCCACGGGATCCCCAACAGCTCGGCGGCCATGCCACCGCCCGCGGTGATGACATCGGACACCACCAGGTCGGGTGCC
Organism: Mycobacterium sp.; assembly: GCA_036495965.1. Classification (GTDB taxonomy): domain Bacteria; phylum Actinomycetota; class Actinomycetes; order Mycobacteriales; family Mycobacteriaceae; genus Mycobacterium. The sequence goes on along the minus strand of DASXMA010000492.1, from coordinate 6,811 downwards.
AGCTCGCGCAGCACAGGCACGTTGAGCACGGCCATCCGCGCCGCACGCCGGTGGATTCTGGCCCCCGCGTCGACGTCGTCGTCGGTGGCCGCGAGCCCGTCTAACGGGGCAGCGTCAACACCGGCGGCTCGGGCGGCATCAATCCATTCCGCGCCGGTGAACAGGGTGGGCTCATCGCCGGCTTCGCCGAATCGTTGGCACAGCGCAATGGCCGGAAACGAGTGCCCGGGATCCGGCCCGGCGACCACGGCGACGCGCATCCGCCCTACCCTGCCACAGCGCCCGGCCGTCAGGCTCGCCTACGCTGGCAGTTATGACCGAGCTGACTGGGACGGCCGTCGCGAACACCCGGACGGTCGAAGGCTTTCTGAACGCCTTGCAGGACGCGGATTACGAAACCGCAGAGGCCGCATTGGATGACAACCTCGTCTACGAGAACGTCGGACTGCCGACGATCCATGGCCGCGCCAGAGCGATGAAGCTGTTCCGGCAGATGGAGGGCCGTGCCGCGTTCGAGGTGAAGATCCACCGCATTGCCGCCGACGGAGCCGCGGTGCTAACCGAACGCAGCGACGCGCTGATCTTCGGCCCACTGCGGCTTCAGTTCTGGGTCTGCGGCGTGTTCGAGGTCCACGACGGGCGAATTACCCTGTGGCGGGACTACTTCGACTTTTTCGACATGCTCAAGGCGACGGCACGTGGTCTGGCGGCATTGGTGCTGCCGTCACTCAAGGCGTCGTTCTAGCCGGGAAGACGGCAATGAGCGGCGACACGGCCCGCACCAAGCCGGGCCCTCTGCAATACATCCGCTATTGCTGCGGCCGGCGACTACCCGACTCGATGCGGGATTGGGTGCGTAATGATCTGGCCGGCAAGGGCGCTGCGGCCCGGATGGTGATCCGCGTCACGGTGCCGGCGGTACTGGTGCTCATTCCGTTCTGGTTCATCCCGACGACGCTGGACGTCCACCTGAGCATGACGCTGCCGATTCTCATTCCGTTCGTGTATTTCTCGCATGCGCTCAACAAGGTGTGGCGCCGGCACATGCTGGCGGTGCACGGTCTGGACCCAAATCTCGTCGACGAACTCGCCCGCAAGCGCGACGCCCACATCCATCAGGCTTACATCGAACGCTATGGTCCGCGACCCGAATCCAACCCGCCGCAGAACCCGCCCGCCGGCGAGTAGCCAGCGGTTGGCTAGTTGCGGGGTAATCCGCCGAGTTCGTCAAACGCCTGGGCCCAACCGACCAGACGATCCGTGGCGCCGACCAACTCGGCGCGGTAGCGCTGCTGCGAAGCGGCTAACGCTCCCCCGGCATCGCCGTTCGCTGACGACACCAATTGCGCTGCGGCAGTGACCATTTCATTGTATTGACGGACGCCGGCGCTCAACTGCGCGGTGAATGCATTGATGGTGGGCACCAGATACGACCGCGATGATTCCGAATACTGCACCGCCCGCTCCATGGACACCACCTCGGCGGCGGTGGCCGCCATCGCAGCCGAGGTCTTGTTGGCCGCCGCGGTCAAATCGCGGATTTCAGCCGCCGGCAACATAGCGCCCCGCTCCATCACACCCAACAACGAGAAGAATCCGCGTTCGGAGGCGCCCAGCGCGTACATCGCGGGTCGCGCGGCCGAGCCGGGCGGCGGCAGCCTGCGGACATTGGCGGGCCGGCTCGTCGGCAGTGGCTCCGATCGCAGCCAGTGGTAGCGGAGCAGCAACAATGTCGCCGGAATGGCCTGGACGACCGCGATGGCGCCGGTGATCTCCAGCAGCAACGCGAACCAGCCCCAAGCGGCCAGTACCGCCGTCACCACCGCCCAAAACACGCATCCGGCGGTAAATACCAGGCCCCACCGCAGTGCGCGGCGACGGCGGCGCAGCTGGCGTGCACGGGGGTCCGCGGCGGCGCTGATCTTCTGGGCCACCATGTCGGAAAGATCGGCGGCGGTGTCCAGCCCCCGCCGCAACAACGCCCGCCAGGAGCCGCGCTGGGTCGCGTTCACCGCCATCTTCAGACCGTCTGCGTTCAGGACTGACCGAAGGGCTTCTCGGCAGCTTGGCCGTCGCTGGTCTTGGCGGGCGCGGGGGTGGCTGGGGCGGCTCCGGGTGCGGCAGGAGTCCCGCCCGCCGGCAGGGCTTCGCCACGCATCGACGCACGGATCTGCTCCAGCCTGGAGTGACCGGCCATCTGCACACCGGCCTGCTCGACCTCGAGCATGCGGCCCTGCACGGTGCCCTGCGCGAGTTCGGCCGCGCCAATCGCGTTGGCGTACCGGCGTTCGATCTTGTCGCGCACCTCGTCGAGGCTCGGGGTGTTGCCCGGAGCGGCGATCTCGCTCATCGACCGCAGCGATGCGCTGACCTGTTCCTGCATTTTCGCCTGCTCGAGCTGGCTGAGCAGCTTGGTGCGCTCGGCGATCTTCTGCTGCAGCACCATGGAGTTCTGTTCGACAGCCTTTTTGGCCTGAGCCGCGGCACCCAGCGCCTGGTCGTGCAAGGTTTTGAGGTCTTCGACGCTCTTCTCGCCGGTCACCAGCTGGGCCGCGAACGCCTCGGCGGCGTTGTTGTACTCGGTGGCCTTGGCGGCATCACCGGCGGCGGTGGCCTGGTCGGCGAGGGTCAGGGCCTGGCGCACATTGACCTGAAGCTTTTCGATGTCCGCGAGTTGCCGGTTGAGCCGCATCTCCAGCTGCCGCTGGTTGCCGATCACCTGCGCCGCCTGTTGGGTCAGCGCCTGATGCGCGCGTTGTGCTTCCTCGATGGCCTGCTGGATCTGGACTTTGGGGTCGGCGTGCTCATCGATTTTGGAGCTGAACAACGCCATGAGGTACTTCCACGCTTTGACGAACGGATTAGCCATGAGTCAGCTCCGCCTTCGCTACTTGTGGGCCGGGTGCCCTGGATGGGCTCGTGCTCACCCTGTCGCTCAATTTAGTGGGTCGGCGCCAATCGCCCCACCCCTTGCGGTGGACCCGGCGCAGTCCGGCACTCAGGCCACTGCCAGAGACGCCACCGGCGGAATGACGACCTTGGTGCCGGGGTCGATCGCGGAACCGCTTGGCACGGCATTCGGCTCGCTGTGAGCGGCGCGTTCCTCGCTCGCCATCCGCTCGCCGGCGTCGGTGAGGACCGTCGACAGCGGGACCTCCAACGCGTCACAGATCGCGTTGAGCAGCTCGCTGGAGGGCTCCTTGCGGCCGCGCTCGACCTCGGATAGGTACCCGAGGCTCACCCGAGCCGAATCAGACACCTCGCGCAACGTCCGTCTCTGCGATGTCCGGGCCCGGCGTAACACGTCGCCAATGACCTCGCGCACCAATGGCGGCATCCTGCTCTCCTTCGTCCAGTCAGCCCTGCTCGACACGAAATCAGCCCCGAATCACCCATGGGCTCACTAGGTGAACGCCGGCCGCGGCGGCGTTGGTTCCCGATCAGTCGGTCGTCTGACGAACTTCCCTGACAGCCGATACGACGTAGTCGATACCGGTCACCACCGTAAGCACGATCGCCGCGCCCATCACCACCGAAGCCACTACCAGGAACGGCCCCGACAGTGGTAGCACGAATAACCCGATCGCCAGCGCCTGGACCACGGTCTTGAGTTTGCCGCCCCAGCTGGCGGGAATGACGCCGCGACGAATCACCGCCAACCGCAACAGGGTCACCCCGAGCTCGCGAGTCAAGATCAGCACCGTGACCCACCACGGCAGGTCACCGAGCATCGACAATCCGACCAGCGCCGACCCGATCAGCGTCTTGTCCGCGATCGGATCGACGAACGCGCCGAATTCGGTCGCCATGCCGTAGTTGCGGGCCAGCAGGCCGTCCAGCCGATCAGTGATGATGGCAATCGTGAAAATTACGAAAGCCACTATGCGTCCGGCGATTTCGTGGCCGTCCCCGGCGAACAAGGCGAGCAGGAAGATCGGGACCAGCACCAGCCGCAATAACGTGAGGATATTCGCGAGGTTGGCTATACGCGCGCGTCCAACGATCGGACCCGTTTGCGGCTGCCCCGACACGGCAACAGAATAACGGTTGACCAGCGCAGCCGTCCCTGCTGCCGTCTGTGAAGTCGATACTGTTACCCGTGACCGAAAGCCAACAGGATTACCGGCCGGTGGTCCGGCGTGCGCGAACATCCGATGTCCCCGCGATCAAACAACTCGTCGACACCTACGCCGGAAAGATCCTGCTGGAAAAGAACCTGGTCACGCTGTATGAGGCTGTTCAGGAATTCTGGGTGGCCGAACTCGCAGGGAAAGTGATCGGTTGCGGGGCGTTGCACGTGTTGTGGTCTGATCTGGGCGAAATCCGTACCGTCGCGGTCGACCCGGCGACGACCGGCCGCGGTGTCGGCCACACGATCGTCAACCGCCTTGTCGAAGTCGCTCGCGAGCTGCAGCTGCAACGGCTGTTCGTGTTGACCTTCGAGACTGAGTTCTTCGGCAGGCACGGGTTCACCGAGATCGAGGGCACGCCGGTCACGGCCGAGGTGTTCGAGGAGATGTGCCGCTCCTACGACATCGGTGTCGCCGAATTCCTGGACCTGAGCTATGTCAAGCCCAACATCCTGGGTAACACCCGGATGCTGCTGCTGCTCTAACAACTAACCGTCGGCGCCGCCGTCGTGGGATCCACCCGCGGAGCCCCGGATCGAGGCCAGCGTCGCCGCCAGTTCGTCGGGCTTGACCAGCACCTCACGCGCCTTGGATCCCTCACTGGGCCCCACGATGCCGCGGGTCTCCATCAGATCCATCAAACGGCCCGCTTTGGCGAAGCCGACGCGCAGCTTGCGCTGCAGCATCGAGGTGGAACCGAACTGACTGGACACCACCAGCTCGACGGCTTGCAGGAACACATCCATGTCGTCGCCGATGTCGGGGTCGACGTCGGTGCGTTCACTGGTGGGCTTGGCGGTGGTCACGCCGTCGGTGTATTCGGGTTCGGCCTGGTCCTTGCAGGCGTTGACGACGGCGAGGATCTCCTCGTCGGTGATGTAGGCACCCTGCAGCCGTAGCGGCTTGCTCGCGCCCATCGGCAAGAACAGGCCGTCACCCATCCCGATCAGCTTCTCCGCGCCCGCCTGGTCCAGGATCACCCGGCTGTCGGTCAGCGACGACGTCGCGAACGAAAGCCGGGCCGGCACGTTGGTCTTGATGAGCCCGGTGACCACGTCCACCGACGGGCGCTGGGTGGCCAGCACCAGATGGATGCCCGCGGCGCGGGCCTTCTGGGTGATCCGCACGATGGCGTCCTCGACGTCACGCGGGGCGGTCATCATCAAGTCGGCCAGCTCGTCGACGATCGCCACGACGTACGGATAAGGCCGGTACTCACGCTGGCTGCCCAGCGGCGCCGTGATGGCACCGGATCGCACCTTGGCGTTGAAGTCGTCGATGTGACGCACCCGCGACGCCTGCATGTCCTGGTAGCGCTGCTCCATCTCCTCGACCAGCCACGCCAGCGCGGCCGCCGCTTTCTTGGGCTGGGTGATGATCGGGGTGATCAGGTGCGGGATGCCTTCATACGGCGTCAGTTCCACCATCTTCGGATCGATCAGGATCATCCTGACCTCCTCCGGAGTGGCCCGGGTCAACAGCGATACCAGCATGGAGTTGACGAAGCTGGACTTGCCGGATCCGGTGGAGCCGGCGACCAGCAGGTGCGGCATCTTGGCCAGGTTGGCCGAGATGAAATCGCCCTCGATGTCCTTGCCCAGCCCGATCACCAGCGGGTGGTGGTCGCGGCGGGTCGAGGACGCAGTGAGCACGTCGGCCAGGCGCACCATTTCGCGATCGGTATTGGGAACCTCGATGCCGACGGCCGACTTGCCGGGGATCGGGGCCAGCATGCGGACACTCTCGGTGGCCACCGCGTAGGCGATGTTGCGCTGCAGCGCCGTGATCTTCTCCACCTTGACGCCTGGCCCCAGCTCGACCTCGTAGCGGGTGACGGTGGGTCCGCGGGTGCAGCCGGTGACGGCCGCGTCGACCTTGAATTGGGTGAGCACCTCGCCGATGGCGGTGGCCATGTGGTTGTTGGCCGCACTGCGTTTCTTGGGCGGATCGCCGGCGACCAGCAGATCCAGCGACGGCAGCGTGTAGGGGCCCTCGAGCACCCGGTCCAGCGCTCGTGTCCGCTTGCGGGAGCCGCGGCGGCTGCGCGCTGTGGCTTGTTCAAAGGCAGGTTCGGGCACGGTGGGAGTTTCGTCATAAGCATCATCGCCGGCGCCCTGGGCGGCGCCCGCTGACGGCCACGCCTGCGGCTCTTGGTCGAAAGACGCCCCGCCGTAGTACCCGTCGGAAAGGTCTTCGCGCGCACCGGCGTCCGCGTCCTCGGGGAACTCGTCGTCGTAGTCGTAGTGAGCCTCGCCGGCGTACTCACGCTGGAACAGCCGGGTGCCGAACATCGCACGCATTGCGTCGGGCACCTCGCGGATCGTGGTCCCCGTCAGCAACAGCACCCCGAATAGCGCACCGATGAATAGCAGTGGCGCGGCGATCCAGGCCGTCAAGCCGTCCGACAACGGGCCACCGATGGCAAAGCCGACGAAGCCTGCCGCGCGACGCCGCAATTCGGGATCTTCCGGGGAACCGGACCACAGATGGCGCAGGCCGAGGATCGACAGGGCAATCAAGCTGGCGCCGAGAACCAGCCTGGGCCGGGCATCGGGATTGGGCTGGGTCCGCATCAGCACCACCGCCACCCCCGCCATGACCACCGGCAGCACCAGGACAGCCGACCCGATGAATGTCCGGAGCACGACGTCGACCCACGCGCCGATCGGCCGGGCGGCGTC
>DASXMA010000491.1:0-7200 GCA_036495965.1 Mycobacterium sp. | reverse complement strand
GCGGGCCGGCGTACTCAAGGGTGGTATCGGAACCGCCTCGACGACACTGCCGTCCGGCGTGACCGTCGGCGCGCTGGTCGCGGTGAACTGCGCAGGCGACGTGGTCGACCGCGCCACCGGTCTGCCGTGGATGGCGGACTTGATCGAAGAGTTCGCGCTGCGGCCACCGCCGGCCGAGGAGATCGACGCATTCGCGCAACTGCCGTCGCCCTTGAGCCCGCTGAATACCACCATCGCGGTGGTGGCGACCGACGCCGCGCTGACCTCGGCGGCATGCCGACGCGTCGCGATCGCCGCCCACGACGGCCTGGCCCGCACCATCCGGCCAGCACATACGCCGTTGGACGGCGATACCGTGTTCGCGCTGGCTACCGGGGCGGTCGAGGTCGCGCCGGCGGCCAGTTCGAAACCACCGCCCGCCGCGTTTTCTCCAGAGACAGGGCTGGTGATCGAGGTGGGCGCGGCCGCGGCTGATTGCCTGGCGCGTGCGGTGCTGCTCGGTGTGCTCGCCGCCGAGTCGGTGGCCGGAATACCCACCTACCGCGGCATGTTGCCCGGAGCATTCGGGTCTCAAAATCTCGGGAAAGGGAGCAGTTGACGTGCTGGTGATCCGCACCGACCTGGTGGAGGCCATGGTTGATCACGCGCGTCGCGACCACCCCGACGAAGCGTGCGGGGTGTTGGCCGGCCGGGGAGGATCCGACCGTCCGGAGCGGCACATCCCGATGGTCAATGCCGAGCGCTCGCCGACGTTTTATCGCTTCGATGCGCAAGAGCAGCTCAAGGTGTGGCGGGCAATGGACGATGCCGATGAGGTCCCGGTCGTCATCTATCACTCACACACTGCGACCGAGGCCTACCCGAGCCGCACCGACGTGAAGCTGGCCGCCGAGCCGGACGCGCACTACGTGTTGGTATCCACCCGCGACCCGGACCGCCACGAGCTGCGCAGCTATCGCATCGTCGACGGCGCCGTCACCGAAGAACCGCTCGATATCGTCGAGCAGTACCCTCCTGACCCGTCCTAGAAAGGCCCGCATGACCGTCACCGTGTCCATCCCGACCATCCTCAGGCCGCACACCGGCGGCGAGAAGCGCGTCTCCGCGAGCGGTGACACACTGGGCGCGATCATCAGTGACCTGGAGGCCAACTACTCCGGTATCTCCGAGCGCCTGATCGATAACGGCAAGCTGCACCGCTTTGTGAACATCTACGTCAACGATGAGGACGTGCGATTCTCCGGCGGCCTGGACGCCACGATCGCCGACGGCGACGCGGTGACCATCCTGCCCGCGGTGGCGGGTGGTTGAGCCGGTGGATGAGCGGAGCACATGACGCGCTACGACTCGCTGTTGGAGGCCCTGGGCAACACGCCGCTGGTCGGTCTGTCCCGGCTCTCACCGCGTTGGAGCGACGGGTCGGATGGACCGCACGTGCGACTGTGGGCCAAGCTCGAGGACCGAAACCCGACCGGTTCGATCAAGGACCGCCCGGCGCTGAGGATGATCGAGCAGGCCGAAGAGGACGGGTTACTGGCGCCCGGCGCGACGATCCTCGAGCCCACCAGCGGTAACACCGGCATCTCACTGGCGATGGCGGCCCGGTTGAAGGGTTACCGGCTGATCTGCGTGATGGCCGAGAACACCTCCATCGAACGGCGTCAGCTGCTGGAGCTCTACGGCGCACAGATCATCTTCTCGCCGGCCGAGGGCGGGTCGAACACCGCCGTGGCAACCGCTAAGGAGCTGGCCGCGGCCAACCCGTCGTGGGTGATGCTGTATCAGTACGGCAACCCGGCCAACACCGACTCGCACTACCGCGGCACCGGACCCGAGTTGCTGGCCGACCTCCCCGAGATCACTCACTTCGTCGCCGGACTGGGTACCACCGGCACCCTGATGGGCACCGGGCGATTTCTTCGCGAGCACGTTCCCGACATCAAGATCGTGGCCGCCGAACCTCGCTACGGCGAAGGGGTGTACGCGTTGCGCAACATCGATGAAGGATTTGTGCCCGAACTTTATGACCCGGACGTACTCACCACCCGCTACTCGGTCGGCTCGGCCGATGCGGTCCGTCGCACGCGCGAGCTGGTGGACTCCGAAGGAATCTTTGCGGGCATCTCGACCGGCGCGGTGCTGCACGCGGCGCTGGGCATCGGGCGAAAGGCGCTCAAGGAAGGTGCGCGCGCCGACATCGCCTTCGTGGTGGCCGACGCCGGCTGGAAGTATCTGTCGACCGGCGCCTATGCCGGTAGCCTTGATGATGCCGAAAACGCTCTAGAAGGGCAGCTATGGGCATGACCCAGGGACATCCGCGCACGCCGGCCACCCAGACGAAAAAGCGGCCCACGTGGAGGGTCGGCGGGGCCACGATCCTCACCTTCGTGGCGTTGTTATACCTTGTCGAGCTGATCGATCAGCTGATGAACCATTCGCTGGACGTCAACGGCATCAGGCCGGGTCAGACCGACGGGCTGTGGGGGATCATCTTCGCGCCGGTTCTACACGCAAACTGGCAGCACCTGGCGGCCAACACGATCCCGCTGCTGGTGCTGGGATTTCTCGTGACGCTGGCCGGAATGTCTCGGTTCGTCTGGGCCACCGCGATCATCTGGATCCTGGGCGGGTTCGGCACTTGGCTGATCGGCAACGTGGGGAGCAGTTGCGGCCCGACCGACCACATCGGGGCCTCGGGCCTGATCTTCGGCTACCTGGCTTTCCTCCTGGTGTTCGGGATATTCGTGCGCAGGGTTTGGGACATCGTCATCGGGCTGGTGGTCTTGTTCCTTTACGGCGGCGTGCTGCTCGGTGCGATGCCGGTGCTCCACCAGTGCGGTGGTGTGTCCTGGCAAGGTCATCTGTCTGGCGCGATCGCCGGCGTCGTGGCCGCCTATCTGCTGTCCGCTCCTGAGCGCAAGGCCCGCGAAAAGAAAAAGGCCGCCACCCGTTCGCCGCGCCTGAAGACATGAGTTCACCGCTGGCGCCCGTCGGGGTCTTCGACTCCGGCGTCGGGGGTCTGACCGTCGCGCGGGCCATCATCGACCAATTGCCCGACGAGGACATAATCTACGTCGGCGACACCGGTAACGGTCCCTATGGTCCACTCCCCATCTCTGAGGTTCGCGCCCACGCGCTGGCCATCGGTGACGACCTCGTTGACCGCGGTGTCAAGGCGCTGGTGATCGCCTGCAACACGGCATCGGCGGCATGCCTTCGGGATGCTCGCGAGCGCTACGACGTGCCGGTCGTCGAAGTGATCTTGCCCGCGGTGCGCCGCGCGGTCGCCACTACCCGCAACGGCCGCATCGGGGTCATCGGCACGCAGGCGACCATCGCCTCGCACGCCTACCAGGACGCGTTCGCCGCCGCCCGCGACACCGAGATCACCGCGGTCGCCTGCCCGCGTTTCGTCGACTTCGTCGAGCGCGGCGTCACCAGCGGACGTCAGGTGCTCGGACTGGCCGAGGGCTATCTGGAGCCGCTACAGCGCGCGCAGGTCGACACGCTGGTGCTGGGCTGCACGCACTATCCACTGCTGTCCGGGCTGATCCAACTCGCCATGGGTGAGAACGTGACGCTGGTTTCGAGCGCGGAGGAAACCGCCAAGGAAGTGCTTCGGGTGCTCACCGAAAAAGACCTGCTGCGGCCGCATGACGCGCCGCCCGCTACCCGGGTGTTCGAGGCCACCGGCGACCCCGAGGCGTTCACCAAACTGGCGGCGCGATTCCTGGGTCCCGCGGTGACCGGCGTTGAACCTGTACGTCGCAGCCACGTGTACTAGGTATGCGGATGATTCTCGTCACCCAATGCGGCGATGTTTTCCTCATCGCGCTAGCGGGCATGGCACAGTAGTGTCCGTGCGAATAACCGTGCTGGGCTGCTCGGGCAGCGTGGTGGGTCCGGATTCGCCCGCGTCGGGTTATCTGCTCCGGGCGCCGGATACTCCGCCGATGGTCCTCGACTTCGGCGGAGGCGTGCTCGGCGCGTTGCAGCGGTTCATGGATCCAGGTTCGGTGCATGTGCTCCTAACCCATCTGCACGCCGACCACTGTCTGGATATGCCGGGCCTGTTCGTGTGGCGCCGCTACCACCCGTCGCGCCCCCTCGGCAAGGCGTTGTTATACGGCCCGAGCGACACGTGGTCGCGGTTGGGAGCCGCGTCGTCACCTTACGGCGGGGAGATCGACGATTGCTCCGACATCTTCGACGTTCATCACTGGGTCGAGGGCGAGCCGGTGACGTTCGGCGCGCTGACGGTAGTGCCGCGGGTGGTGGCTCATCCAACCGAGTCCTACGGCTTGAGGATCACCGATCCCAACGGTGCCTCATTCGTCTATAGCGGTGACACCGGCGCCTGCGATCAGCTCATCGAGCTGGCTCGCGACGCCGACGTTTTCCTCTGCGAGGCCTCCTGGACCCAGGCGCCTGATCGTCCGCCCGCTCTGCACCTGTCGGGCGCCGAGGCTGGCAGGGCTGCCGCACAGGCCGGCGTTCGCGAGTTGCTGCTGACACACATCCCACCGTGGACTTCGCGTGAGGACGTGATCAGCGAGGCCAAGGCCGAGTTCGATGGCCCCGTGCATGCGGTGGTATGCGGTGAGACGTTCGACGTCCGCCGCTCTGAGAGGGTTTGAGCCGACCGGCTGTGCTGAATTGCCCGCCTGCTCCTCGCGCGGGGCGCGCATCGTCGGCGGGCTAGGGTTGGCGTCGTGTCCAAACGAGAAGACGGCCGCCTTGACGACGAGCTTCGCCCCGTGGTCATCACCCGCGGGTTCACCGAACACCCGGCGGGCTCGGTACTGATCGAATTCGGTCACACCAAGGTCATGTGCACTGCCAGCGTCACCGAGGGGGTGCCACGCTGGCGCAAGGGGTCGGGCCTGGGGTGGCTGACTGCGGAGTACGCGATGCTGCCGTCGGCCACGCATACTCGCTCTGATCGCGAATCGGTGAGAGGCCGGCTGTCCGGGCGTACCCAGGAGATCAGTCGGCTGGTCGGCCGGTCGCTGCGAGCGTGCATCGACCTGGCGGCGCTGGGCGAGAACACAATCGCCGTCGACTGCGATGTGTTGCAGGCCGACGGCGGCACCCGCACCGCGGCCATCACGGGCGCCTACATAGCGCTGGCCGATGCGGTGACCTACCTATCGGCGGCGGGGAAGCTCTCGGATCCCAGGCCGCTGTCGTGCGCCATCGCGGCGGTCAGCGTCGGAGTGGTCGACGGAAGGATTCGGGTGGACCTGCCCTACGAAGAAGACGCGCGCGCCGAAGTGGATATGAATGTCGTGGCCACCGACACCGGGACCCTGGTGGAGGTTCAGGGGACCGGTGAGGGCGCGACGTTCCCTCGTTCGACGCTGGACAAGCTGCTCGACATGGCGCTTGGCGCCTGTGACACGTTATTCGCGGCACAACGTGAGGCATTGGAGCGGCCGTATCCGGGTGTGTTGCCCGAAGGGGCCCCGCCGCCGAAGGCGTTCGGAAGCTGACCCGGCTCGGCACCAAGTCCAAACTTTCCGTCGAGAATCAGCATCGAGGCCGGCTGTCCGGGCTCGTTGCGGAACGCGTGGATGCCGCCGGGCGGGACGAAAAAGTAATCGCCGGGGCCGGCGTCGGTCCACCCGCTGCCGTCGTAGAGCCCAACCGTGCCGGACAGCACGTAGAACGACTCGGTGATCGAGCGGTGGAAGTGCGGCGCGGGGCCGCTCGGCGGGCCGGCCATCTCCCAGCGGTAGTGCCCGAAGTCGCCGCCGGTGGTCGCGCCGGTCGCCAGGTAGTGCACGTTCGTGGTCGGCAGGATCAGCTCCGGCGCGGCCCCGGCCGGGCGGGCGGTCGCGCTGATCTCACCGGCGCCGCCGAGGTAGCGCGCTTCTGGGTACGACATCAACCGACCCTAGCGAATCCTCTGTCGTGCCCGGACTAGCTTGCATATATCGACGAACTCACCGCCGGACTGGACAACGATACGTGCCTCGTCACACATCCCTGCTGCCGCTGAAACACTGGGCCGGGCTTAGAAAAAGGGGTTGCTGTTCGCTTGCCAATTGGCCGATTCCGGCCGCGGTCCGTAACGCCGAATGTAGTCCTCGTCCATCTTCGCGTCTTTCTCGCGCCTAACCGCGTCGACCAGATTCGGGTCCAAATCATGGTCCGCGAGCCGATGGCGACGCCACACCTTGTTCAGCGCGAGCGAAACCAACAGGGTCCAAATGTAAATGGGAACCGTCATCTCTGCATGCACATACAGCGAGCCGGGAAGCAGCCAGAACGGGGCGAGAACTAGAAATGGGGGTATCGCGGCCCGGAGCAGAAACCGGCGGACCGCTCCCTTACCGGCCAGATCGTGGGCGACCCAACTTCGCATCGAGTCGGGCAGGCGTCGCTGGATGTACGAGTATGCGATGTATTGGAAAAGGTTCGGCCGGGCGGTTGACGTGGTGACTCCTGTAGGTGGCCGGTTTCAACGCCAGATTACCCCTCTCGACCAGTGGTCATACCCACGCGACCCGCCTCAGCGTCGGCGGGGAGAGTAATAGAAACCATAGGGCCGCTGGGGGGCGGCCCAAATGTGCGAGAAGGCATCGGTTGTTGCCGATGCCATCTTGGACAGAGGACCGGCCTTGGCGGGCCGGTCATTCATCGATCCAATGTGGTCAGGCGGTCTTGTAGTCGTAGACCGTCTGACGACTGATTCCATACTCACGTGCGAGGCCCCGAAACGGACTCGCCTTTTGCCAACCGGGCACGCAGTGCGGCGGCCCGGGTATTGTTCAGGACCGCCTTGCGGCCCTTGTACTTGCCAGCCGCCTTCGCGAGGGCGATTCCCTCGCGTTGGCGCTCCAGAATCATCGAGCGTTCAAACTCCGCAACTGCGCCGAGCATCGAGAGCAACAGCGTGTTCATAGGGACCCTCCGCCTTGACCCGGGGTATGGGCGCTGGAGTGAGGCAGGCAAAGCCGGCCCGGGCAGTCGGATGGGGTGCGGCACCGGCAACGGGTGCGGTCCCCCCGGGGGGTATACCCTGCCCACCGGGGCGTTGACCGGTTGGTAATGCGTCTGCCCGATCCTGTACGGGTTTTAGCATTCTTGAAACAGTGCGGCGCCGCACGCCGGGCATGAAGAGGTGGGCTCGGATCCCCAGTTATCTGACCAGTCGCGGGTACCCCAAGACCCTATACTCTTGTGCGCGTTAAGGAT
>DASXMA010000490.1:0-4038 GCA_036495965.1 Mycobacterium sp. | reverse complement strand
GGCCGGCTGGTTCGCGGTGTGCCAGCGCGTCGGCGATTTTCTCTGACAGCTCGCCGGTGCGGACGGCTCGGGCGCCGTCCAGGTGGAGGCGGCGTCTTTGGCGTCGGGTCAGGCCATATCTAGGTCACGCACCGAGGTCTTCAGTTCAATATGACATCTGACCTGCATCGAATCTTGTGCGCGGTACTGGGATTGAACCAGCGACCTCTTCCGTGTCAGGGAAGCGCTCTCCCGCTGAGCTAACCGCGCCCGGGTCAAGGAATTTGGAGGTGGAGACGGGAATCGAACCCTTGTGCACGGCTTTGCAGGCCGTTGCCTAACCACTCGGCCACTCCACCGCAGGGATTGATGCCACTTGCACCTCGAGCGGACGACGGGATTCGAACCCGCGACCCTCACCTTGGCAAGGTGATGCGCTACCAACTGCGCTACGTCCGCGCGCAACGGGCGAGATCGTCGCCCGGTGCGAAGCACGACGATAGTCCACGTGACCCGACGCACACAAATCCCTAGGTACGATGCGTGTCGAGGCCGCCAGGGCCCGGCTCGTATGCACGTGGCGAGTTCTGCGGACCCGCGGTTGCGTGCTAACCTTCGACCTCGTTCGCCTCTCGGCGCGGGTCCCGTGGCTCAGTGGAAGAGCGTCCGCTTCACACGCGGAAGGTCGCTGGTTCGATCCCAGCCGGGACCACTCATGATTTACGCTGTTCAACGACTTGACTTCCTCTGCAGGGATGCGGCGTGGGCGACCGATCTTGACCGAGCGGAGCACGCCGCTGGCCAGCAGCTGATAGACAGTAGTTCGGCCGACCGCCGGGGTGTGGCCCGGTGACGTCGCTGCACTCTGGTGCTGCGGTTCGGGCTCGCAGAGCGAGTATGGCGTGGGGTCCTTGGGTACGTCGGAGTGGTGCCACGCGCAGCTCCGAGAGGTAAAGGCTGACGACCTGAAAGTACGTCAGATATCAGGTGTTCAGTGCGGACTCACTACAGGTACGACGAGGCACGAGTCGTACCGGCCGCCGCAATGGATCACGTGGGTGCCCGCGTTTCGCACCACCGGCGGGAGACTCATCGCCGCCAGCTCCAACCCCGGTGTGCTCGGGTCCCCGAGATCGGTCGCGACCCGCAGACGCAATTGCTCTCCCGCGGCGAACCGCACCGCCATCGGGGCGAAGCCGACGGTGATGAGCACCCGTTCGCCGGGTTCCAGCGGTTGTTCGCGGCGGTGCGTCTGATAGACCATGAACTCGGTGCAGCGCGCTTCGTCGAGCTCGCGGTGTGACACCCGCAGGCTTTCCAGGTTGACCACTCCGTGGACCCGGCCGTCCGCGCCGAGCTTGTCGAGCCGGAGGAAGAGATCGGCGTCCTGACCTTCGATCACTTCCACCCACAGCTTCGCCTGGGCGTAGCCGATCAGTTCGGTCGTTTCGGCAAACACGTGGGTGAAGGTGGCCTCGCCGCCGGCGCCCGGATACCGGGCCGCGCTCTCGGCGTCGGCGGGCTGAGGCCCGAGCGTGCCGGCGTCGCAGTAGAGCCGGTTGTACTGGGTGCGTGCGACTGGCCACTCCTGCTCGGGCCGGTCCATCTCGACGGCTGGCACGTAGATCATGGCGTCGGCGCAGTCGGGGTTGGCGCCCGTGCCGGGCTCCAGTGCGCGATCGAGGACAGCAACGCGTACGCGCGGGGTGTCCTCCCAGCCATTCCGTTCTTCCTTGAGGTAGCGGTCGAAGAACCGGCGCACGTCGGCCACGTACTCCGGCTTGTACTCGAAGTACCACTCGTCCGTGTTGAAGATCCGCAGCCACTTCTCCCGCGACGAGATTCGGCGGAACGCCTCCGAAGTCCACCGGTGGAACGCCCCGGGTTGGGGCATGGCCGCGACGTAGGCGGGGACGGTGATTTTCTCGAGTTGGGCGACCTTGGTGTCCCAGTAGGAGTTCTTGAACGGGAACTTCTCGAGCATGCCGGGCAGGTACTCGACGCGGTTGCCCCACTGACGATCGGCGAGAAAATCGGCGAACGCCGGCGTCGGCATGCCGCCGGCAGCGACGAAGTCGTTGTAGATGTCGAAGAACCCGTTCCAGGGCGCGATCGCGGCCAGATGCGGGGGTTGCTCGCCCGCGACGAACCACTGTGCGACCGCGAGCCACGAGTTGCCCTGCATGCCCACCCGGCCGTTGGACCAGTCCCGAGCCGCGATCCACTCGACGAGGTCGTGCCCGTTCCAGCCCTCCTGCTCACCGAAGAACTGCATGTCCCCTTCGGAGGAGTAGGAGCCCCGCGCGTCGGCGTTGACCACGGCGTAGCCGTGGGAGACCCACTCGGCGGGGTCGGGGCCTTCGAACTTTTGCAGCCCCGAGATCCACTCCTCGCGGGGGGACTTGCCAATCGGATGTGCGACGGCGTGATTCCAGAAGCCGCCTTCCTTGCCGTAGGGGCTCCACGACACGATGGCCGGAACGTTGGTCGCGCCGAGTGGCCGGAAGATGTCGACGTAGATCGTGGTGCCGTCGCGCAGCGGCACCGCGACGTCGCGTTCGAACAGGATGTCGGTCGGGAGTGGACGGGTGCCGCCATGCCATCGCGACCCCTCGTCGCCCTCGCTGCCGGTGGGGCCGTAGGTCGAACCCGCGGGCAACGTCACGACCTCGGGGTGCAGCCCGGGATAGAAGGAGCCTGGGTCCGAGACTGGCCGCAGGCTGCGGTAGATGACCCCGTCGACGGTCACCTCGGATTGGGCCTGCTCGTCCGCGCCGGCATCGGCCTCGGATCTGGCCTCCAGAATGGATGCGAGCTTCGCCTCGACCGCATCGTCGGACCCCACGCGGCGCGCCGTGAATTGCGCCTTCGGCATCACGGCGGCCTTGACCCGGCCGACCATCGTGTCGGCGTCGAAGGTCGCCGCGAACTTCAGCGTCATCTTCATCGGCGTGGTGATCTTGGCTTCCCACGACACTTCGTCGCCGGCGATCTTGCCGTTCTCGAGCGGGATGCGCCCCCCGATCGCGGCCTCGGCCGTTCCGGTGAGCTTCGAGCCGCTGGACCTCAGGTCCAGGGTGCCCTGCATCTCGCCCATCATGCTCTTGACGGTGAAGGTCCAGTTGCCGTCGACCGATGTCGTCACGCGAGCTCCTCTGCCGTGCTACCTCGGGAGAACTCTAATGTGCCCGCTGTGACACCGGCGGCGTCTGCGCTGTGCGACCAGAAATGCGGCAAGGTTTTGGATGGGCGGCATAAATAGATGGACACGGCAAGCCGGCGAGGGCCGGCCTGGTGGCTTGTCCGTCAGGTCCGGAAGCCGGGTCCCGCATGCTCGGTTGGCCCACCGGCGGGTCAGGGCCGTCCGGTGATTAGGACTGTCGCCTGTCGGATGATGGTGGGGTCGTGGGTCGGGTCGAGTTTGGCCATTGTGGTCAGTGCGGTGCGTGCGAGGTGGGCGGCGATGAGCTTGCCGCAGCCGTGGGCGTCGCGATCGTGGGCGCTTTGCAGAATCGCGGCGTGCTCGTCGTGGGCGATGTTGGCCAGCGTTACCGGGTCATCGCTGGATTGGCGATAAAATGCTCGATAACGTTCGGCGTGATCCCACAGTTCTTCGAGCTGGCAGCGCATGCGCGCACCGACGCCGCTGAAAAGGGTGGTGTGGAACACGCGATGGGGTATTCGGAATTCGTCGAAAGACCCTGTGTTCGACCATATTCGGTCCATCTGGTCAAAGGCTTCGGTGGCCCGGCGCAGGCGTGCGGCGTCGAGTTGGGCAACGCTGACCTGCACGCCCAATGATTCGAGCACGATGCGCATGGCCGCGAGTTGTTCGAGGTCGTCAACCGAAAGCGGTGCGACGCGCAATCGCCGGTTGAAGTCGCCCTCGAGTAGGTCTTCGCTTTGGATACGGCGCAGTGCCTCGCGCAGTGGGGTTCGACTGATGTTGAGTTGGGCGGCAAGTTGGACCTGGGAAACCACGGCGCCGGGGGGCAGGTCGGCCTTGATGATGGCGTGGCGCACCGCGTCGTAGGCCTGCGCTGTGCTGCTGACCGGCTC
>DASXMA010000489.1:0-32956 GCA_036495965.1 Mycobacterium sp. | reverse complement strand
AGTCCGCGTCTGACTAGTTGATCGGGCCGCCCCTACTCTCCCCGGGGGCGCTGCGAGGCTTATCGAGGCTGCCGACGAGATCGACGGGTGGGCGACCACCTGATAAACCTCAAGTCCGATGCGGCCCGTCATCCTTCGGGGTGGTGGCGGCCCGAACCCTTTTTCAGGCGCCCTCAAGTTTGGTTCGTGCTAGCTGTTCGACTTCCCGGAACACCTGGCGGATTCATCGTTGGGACGACCGCCTGACCAACCGCAAGTCCTGGAGCGGCCCGTCACCCTTCGGGGTGGCGGGCCGACTCACGTGTTATATGGGTGGCGATGTGGTGATTGACTATCTTGGAGGAACAGTTAATTTAAGTTCGCCGTGGCTGTCCCAAACAGGAATTTGCCGAGGTACACGCGTGCGGGTTGCACGATGTCCCACGTGGATGTTCCGATCCCAATACACGAATCGAACTTATCGTACGGATTGACATATATTTCAGGCCCATTTTGGTCACCCCACCACGTGCCGTCGGGGGCCTCGGCATAGATATAGGCGGCGTCGTACTCTGAGTACAGCACGGTTCCCGTATCACCTGAGTTCAGATTGAACCAACCGTGTGTTGCCCAGTTTCCGTATTCTCCGCAGCCGTCCTCGTCCCCCTTCATGATCACGATGGAGACCGCTTCGCTGTAATTATTGTGAACCTCTAACCATGGCATCGGACTACTTCTTCCGCGCGACTGGGGGGAGTGGTGGCGCGGTCCGACTCTCCTGTGAATCGGCGGATGCACGCCGTGCAGGCTTTTTCGACTTCTGGGCCGGCAGATCGTGTTCGGTGTGGGTAACGGATTCGCGCGCCTTAGCGGCGTGGTTCAGGGTTTGTTCGGGTCTCGCAGTCGTCATATTCGTTTGCCTTTCTCGTGATTTGGGCATCTTGCGACTTCCACGGCCCGATCTGGCGTCAGCTTGCAGCTGGGTCCACCAATTGACCGTGACATCAGTGTCGTCTCAAAGGCGGCGGTCCCCGTGAGTAGTCGACTACCTGTCTAGAAGCTAATCACGTGCTGGCTCGATCAAGGGGTTCTCACAGTTCCATTTCCTCAAGATAGGCGCGCGCCGTCTCGTCGCGGTCCTCAATCCGGCCGCACATCGACGACTGAGCTTCGGTTAGTGGCGGCTCTTCGCGGTGCGGCGCGGGCGCGGGGTGGGCCGCTGCCGTCGATAGACGTGGCGGATGCGCTGCTCGATGAACGCCGCGAGCTGACCGATTTGTGGAACCAGATCGCCCTAGGCCGCGTCTGAATAGTTGATCGGGCCGCCCGCTGCTGCTCTCCCCGGGGCGGCCGGTCACCCCTACTTGTCCGGGTCGATGGGCCAGCCAATTGCCTCCAGTCGAAGCTGGACGCGTGCAAGATCAGCCGGGGACGGCAGCTCGTCAGTGATCCGCATGATGGACGCGCC
Organism: Mycobacterium sp.; assembly: GCA_036495965.1. Classification (GTDB taxonomy): domain Bacteria; phylum Actinomycetota; class Actinomycetes; order Mycobacteriales; family Mycobacteriaceae; genus Mycobacterium. The sequence continues at coordinate 31,509 of DASXMA010000489.1, read as the reverse complement.
GATATCGGCGATATCAACGTTCAACTCGCCGCGAGCCGCCAGGTCTCTAGCCACCGCGCCTACCTCGTCGTCGGACAACCGACGCCCCAGCAGTGCCAGCAACGGTATGTAGTCGTTTTCGGGGACTCCGTGCGGGTATCCCGCCCGAATGAACCCCACAAACCTGGTCACCAAATCGCCCAACTGCACTTCCCACTCCACAACGGTCGGTAGCGCCCCGCATCAGCCCAGCTCAAGCCCAACCTACTCGCGTCGAATAAACCCCACGTCGCGAGCCGCCACCTCCTACCGTTAACACTTATGCGGACCGCGTTTCACGAACAGATCGACGCGTTGACACGCAGCATCGGCAACATGTGCGGGCTCGCCGGCACCGCGATGCATCAGGCCACCCAAGCCCTACTCGACGCCGACATCGTCTCGGCCGAAACCGTGATCAGCGACCACCAGAACCTCGTGATTGAGGCCGCCCAGACCGAAAGCGACGCCTTCACTCTGCTCGCCCTCCAAGCTCCGGTCGCCACCGACCTGCGAGCAGTTGTAAGCAGCCTCAGGAACGTCGCTGACGTCGACCGCATGTGCGCCCTGGCACTGCATGTCGCTAAAACCGCTCGCCGCCGACACCCGGCGCACGCCATTCCCGATGATGTCACCCACTACTTCGCCGACATGGGCCGAATCGCCGTCAATATCGGCCAGAACGCCAAAGACGTTGTCCTGTCAGGAGATCCCGACAACGCAGCCCAACTCGACGACGAAGACGATGCAATGGACGAACTACACTGCCACCTATTCACCGTGGTTATGGACCACGAGTGGCCCCACCCCGTCGCCACCGCCGTCGACGTGACACTGCTAAGCCGTTACTACGAAAGGTTCGCCGACCACGCCGTGGAAATCGGCCGCCGGGTCATCTTTCAAGCCACCGGCACTGCGATCATGTGACACACCGTTGGCCAGTGTGCTTCGACGAGTGGATTGACGCGCGTCGTCGAACAGACTGTCAGTAGCATGACTACGTGGCCGACGACGTTGCCGGCGAAGCGTTGCGGGTAGAAGTGAACGGTGCGTCCGAACTTGCCCAAGCGGCCTACTTCGCGGAAATCATGCGGAACGAGCTAATCGAGGCGCGGAAAGCGGCCAAAGAAGCCCAACGACATTGGTCAACTCGCCAAGTGAACGAAACTACCGAGATACCAGAGCGTGTAGTTCTGGTAAAGGGGCGCGTGCAAGAAGCCAACCGTGTCCTCAAAGCACTTAAGAGGCGATTCCCAGGCATTTGATCGTGTGCTTTGGTTAGGGCCGACACTCACTCGTCGTGTCGAAGAGGCCCGCACTTAGTCAGGCGCGCCGCCGTTCTCCGTCATCGTTCGCACCACCGCCAAACCACCACGGCGCTAGCGAGCCGAATCCGAACGCAACTTGTCCAGCACGCTGACCAGCACTTTCGCAGCGGCCGGCGCCTGATTCCTAGCAGCCGGATCATCCAGCAACCGGGCCAGCGCCAACGCGATTTCAGCTAACCCCGGCCTTGTATCAGCTACACCGCCGATTTCAGCCTGAACACCGACCTCGACAGGGCCGGGTTCAAGATCAGGTGTGGCATTTGCCCCAGGTGGCACCTGTCTAAAGATAGACACCTGACCTGCGGATTTGCGCTGCGAGTACTCGCGGGCCTTTAGCCGGTGCCCTTCGCGACAGTCGTCGCACCGGCAACCTTGGGAGTAGCGGGAGTGTGTTCCGTGGTTTGCTGGCATTTGCTAGAAACCCCTTCTTAGCGGGTGGAATTTGCTGCCGTTTGCTGCTGGCATTGCCATTTTGAGTTTCGTCCCTGAACTTTGCCGTCGGCCGCCGAGGTGCCCCGTTGGGGCCTGGTAGAGATGGAACCACCCCCTCCACCGTGTTTGCACAGCTCAGAGCCATAAACCGCTGCTTAGGGTGGTTACCGGCCCGAACCGTGCCGTTATTAGACACGAGGGCTAGCTAACCCGTTAGGGCATCTAGTTAACATGGTCAGCATTCCTTGCTGGTACTGGAACCCCGGTCGCCACGGTGCCGTGGTTTCCACCAGGGCGACCGGGGAGTCCAGTGCCATCAACGCGCCCGACGCCATCCGCATGCCTAGTGACGGCGGCGCCGGGACGCGTTGATAGAGCTCTCATGTCAGCTGCTCTTGGCGCTGACGCGTGCGACCCAACCTGAACGCAACCACTCATCGGCGACGTGCTCAGGCACGCTGAGTTCATCACCTTCGACGTGACGCTTGCCGTCATCATCGACAACGGACCATCGGTCAATCACTTTGACGGTGACTGTTTTCTTCGGTGTCACTTGTTCCTCCGTAACGAAATTGGCGGGTGACTTCTTGATCACGCGGGCAACCATTAGGAGGTCGGCAATCCACTGACCAAGTTAATGGCCGACGGACGCGGGACAGCTAACGCCAGACGGGTCTCGGCGATGTACCGATAGATGTTGTTCGCCGATTGGCTGTACGGGTCGAAGAATGTCGTGAGTGCTTCGCGAACATAGACGACTGCCGCACCCGACGTTGGGAGCCAAGCGTTTTTGGGCTCCGTAGGTCACTGTAGGTCTCCCCAATGTCCACTGTAGGTCACTGTAGGTCTTCAATGTGTGACGAGTATCACGGCGATATGCGACACGCGAAGTGCCGTAACATGTTTCGCTGCAGCCATGTTTGACATCGCGTTGACATTGGCAACGCGCCGCGAATTTGCCGGTATTGACCTGCGGTTATGGCTAGGGACTAAGGGGACCGGTCCCTTTGGCGAGCCTCGACAACCGTTCGGCTATCTCGGCGTCGCGGCCTTCAGCGACATGCTGATAGCGCAGCGCCATCTGAGGCGTGGTGTGCCCGAGCCGGTGCATGAGTTCGGCGGTGGTGGCACCGCTTTGGGCGGCCAGCACCGCGCCGACGTGCCTCAAGTCATGCACCCGCAGGGTTGGTTTGCCGATCGCCTCGCGGGCTTTCTCCCAGTGGACCCAGTAGCGGCCTGCGCCTAGGTGGGTGCCGTCCTCATCGGCGAATAGCAGCGAGTCGCCAGCGCGGCCGACATGGTTTTTTAAGTGCGCCTTAATCATTGGCCGGATATGCGGAGGTACTGCCACGTCACGGATACCCGCGGCGGTTTTGGGATCCCCGACGTAGAAGCGGCCCTTGCGGTAGGTGACCGCGCGGCGCACCCGCAGCACGCTGCAATCGTCGCTGACATCCTTACGGCGCAGTTCCGAGGTCTCCCCCCACCGCAGCCCGCACCAGGCGGCCATAACGACACTGGCGCGCAAGCTGGCCGGCATCTTGCTGGCGAGGCGGTCGACCTCGGCCGGGTTGAGTACTTCCACGTCACGTTTGCGTGCGGTCTGCGACGCCCCGCGGATCCGGCACGGGTTGGCATCAAGCACTTCATCCTGGACGGCTGTCGCGCAGATCGCATGCAGCAGGGCGTAGCACTGCGCGTTGCGGGTCGGGTGGCCACTACCGAGGTCGGCATGCCACTCGCGGATCTTGGCCGGTGTCAGCGTGACCAGCTTCGCGTCACCCAAGGCAGGCAGGATCAGCCGATCGAGCATCGATTCGTAGTGGGCGCGGGTACGTACCCGCAGCTGCCGCTGCTCGATCCACCGATCCGCGTAGGCGCGCAGCGTAATACCGTCGCTGCGTTCGTCGGCCCCCCACGTGCCGAGGTCGATCTTGCGCCGCTGGTTGGCCAGCCAACCTTCGGCATCCGATTCGGCAGCATATGTCCTGGGGGCGTGATGCAGCTTCGCGTCAGGCCCGATGTAGGCGGCGCTGTAACGGCCGGAGCGCTCCTGGCGTATCCGGCCGAATCCGCGCCGTTTACGCGCCACCCGTCAACTCTCCGCACAAGGTTTGCACAACATCAGTGTATGGGTGTGTCGGGCAATGTCCAATATTGTCAGACAGGGAAGGTGCCAAAGCTACAGGTGAAAGCACAGAAACCACATGTAATGAAACCAGCCACGCCGAACTGTCTATCAATAGTAGATGTTGTTCGCGACCGCCGACGGTGATGGCGTCGTGCAGTCGTTGACCTCGACGACATTGCCCTGCGTTGGTGCTTCTTGGTAGCCATCGATGGGTTGGCCATTAGGTCCGACAGCCACCGTGGTGATGACCCGGGTGAGCGGCGGATCAGCACTTGCCGGTCCGGCCGTCGAGAAAACAGCCATAGCCATCGAGGTAATCGAGACCATGGCAACTCGCAACGCGTCCACCTGGCTAATCGTCCCGCAGCGCGACGCATGCGTCATTGCAGATCCAGATGGCGGTGAAAGAATCTTCTTAGCTGCGGCGACCGTCTGCGGGGGCTGGCGGTTTGGGTGTAGCCGGCCCCTCCGCCGCTTGTGGCGTTTGAGGTGGACCAGGACGAGAGGATAGAGCTGAAATGCATGAATCGCAGTTGATGGGCGGTGTGCGCCGGTCCTTCGTCGTAGTCGGCGCGATGTTCGGTGTCGCGCTGTTAAGCGCTGGTGTGGCGAGTGCCGCCACCCCGGTCCAGTTGAAGAGCCGGTTGGGCAATTGGTGTCTCGACAGCCCGAACGGGAACAACGCTGCGACGATGGTCAACGCCTGCAATGGGTCGAAATCCCAGCTCTGGAATTTCGACCCTGCCGGTCAAATCGAGAGCGTGGCTTTCCCCGGAACTTGCGTGAGCATCAGCAACGCAGCGGATACCACCCCGGTAATCCTCTCGGCCTGTCAGACCAATTCGAACAACCAGCGTTGGAATACCCAGCCCAACGGCCAGGTCACGAGCGCCCTTGGTCCCTGCCTCAACATTGACGGTGGCGTGGCAAACCCCGGGACTCGGGTGATCGCCTACCACTGCATCGCCGATGTAGCCGACGAGCAGTGGGACAGCGTTTCGTGACCGTGTTCGCTCGGCTACGCCTCTTCTAGCCACCGGCCGCATCGGCATCGGTAAGCGATGGAGCCGGTGGGCAACCTATGCCGTGTCCGGTACCGTGCGCTCATGTCTGATCGAAACCGCCGCTTCCTCCTCCGCGAGCGTCCCTCCGGCCGCATCGGGCCGGACACTTTCGAGCTCACCGAGGCGGCCGTCCCCGAAATCGGGGACGGCCAGGCGCTGGTACGCGTTGACTGGATCTCCTTAGACCCGACGAACCGCACGTGGATCAACGACACGCCGACGTATTTGCCGCCGGTCGGCATCGGTGAGGTCATGCGCGCGGGCGGGCTCGGCGAGGTCGTCGCGTCGAAGAATCCGAACTATGTGGTCGGCCAGACCGTCCAGGGTCTCGTTGGCTGGCAGGAGTACGCGGTCGCCTCGGATGCGATGCCCTTGTTCCCGGTCGATGTCGCCGAGGGGATCTCGCCGACTGCGTATATGGGCGCGCTCGGGATGACCGGGCTCACCGCGTGGGTCGGGATCCGCGACATCGGCAAGCCACAACCGGGCGAGACGGTGGTCGTGTCGGCCGCGGCCGGAGCAGTCGGTTCGGTTGCCGGCCAGCTTGCTAAGGCCGACGGTGCCCGCGTGGTTGGGATCGCCGGCGGGCCGGAGAAATGCGCGCTGCTGACGGACCAGCTCGGCTTCGACGCGGCAGTGGACCACCGCGCGGACGATTGGGCCGCCCAGCTCGCCGCGGCGACGCCCAACGGCATCGATGTCGACTTCGAAAACGTCGGCGGCGGCATCATGGATGCGATCTTCGCGCGCGTCAACGTGGGCGCGCGCGTCGCACTCTGCGGTCTGATCTCCGGCTACAACTCGGCCGACCCGCCACCCGGACCGCGCGCGTTCGGAAACCTGCTGATCCAGCGCGCGACACTGCAGGGCTTCATTGTCCTCGACCACTTCGGTCGGGCGCCCGAGGCGATCCGCGAGATCGCCGGCCTGATCACCGAGGGCAGGCTCACGCCGCTGGAGACCGTCGTCGAAGGCTTCGAGCAGCTGCCGACGGCGATCAACATGCTGTTCGACGGCAAGAACGTCGGCAAGCTCGTCGTCAAGACGTCGGGCTAGGTGCACAGCATCGGTTAGAGCAGCTCCTGACTGACGAGGACGTGACCCATGTGCGACGACGTCGCCGCGCCCAATGCCGCTGTCCCGCAACTGCATCGGGGCCTGTCGAACCGTCATATTCAGTTGATCGCGATCGGAGGTGCGATCGGCACGGGCCTATTCATGGGGTCTGGGCGCACGATCTCGCTTGCCGGTCCGGCGGTAGTGGCGGTGTACGGGATCATCGGGTTTTTTGTGTTCTTCGTGCTTCGCGCGATGGGCGAACTGCTGTTGTCGAACCTGAATTACAAGTCGTTCGTTGACTTCTCGGCGGACCTTTTGGGTCCCGCGGCGGGCTTCTTCGTGGGGTGGTCGTACTGGTTCGCCTGGATCGCCACCGGCATCGCAGAAGTCGTCGCGATCGCCGGTTACTCGAAGTTCTGGTGGCCCGACCTGCCCGCATGGCTACCGGCGCTGGTCACCTGCGCTCTGATCCTGATGTTCAACTTGTTCAATGTCCGCAACTTCGGGGAGACCGAGTTTTGGTTCGCCCTGATCAAAGTTGCCGCGATCGTGTGCTTCATCGGCGTCGGTGCGATCCTTCTGGCGACGAATTTCGTTTCACCGCAAGGGCATCGTGCGACGATTGCGAATCTCTGGAACGACGGCGGATTCTTCGCTACCGGGTTGATGGGCGTGGTCAGTGGGTTCCAGATCGCGTTTTTCGCGTTCGTCGGTGTGGAACTCGTCGGCACCGCGGCGGCCGAGACGGTGAACCCGCGCCGCACCCTTCCCCGCGCGATCAATGCCGTTCCGCTGCGGGTGGCGATCTTCTACATCGGTGCGCTGCTGGCAATTCTCACGGTTGTCCCCTGGCGGCAGTTCGCCAGCGGCGAGTCTCCGTTCGTGATGATGTTCGCCCTGGCCGGGCTTACCGCTGCAGCGTCGATCGTCAACTTCGTCGTGATCACCGCAGCGGCCTCTGCGGCCAACTCGGGGGTATTCTCCACCGGCCGTATGCTTTTCGGTCTGGCGGAAGAAGGGAGCGCTCCGGCGCCCTTCCATCGACTGAACCGCGGCGGCGTGCCGGCGCTGGCCATACTTGTCACGGCGGTACTACTGCTGACCGCGGCCCCGCTGCTCTACGTCGGTGGTTCAGTGATGGGTGCCTTCACGCTCGTGACGACCATTTCGTCTCTGTTATTCCTGTTCGTCTGGGCGATGATTGTTGTCAGTTACCTCGTTTACCGGCGCCGGCACGCACAGCGTCACGCCGACTCGCCCTACAAGATGCCCGGCGGTGTGGTGATGTGCTGGGCGATCCTGGCCTTTTTCGTGTTCGTCATCTGGACGCTCTGCACGGAAAGGGAAACCGCGATCGCCTTGGCGTGGTTCCCGCTATGGTTCCTGGTGCTCGCTGTCGGTTGGCTGATCGTCCGGCGCCGGTCTGGGCGCGCTGAGAGGTATCGCCAGTTCAGAGCTGAGATGAATCAACCGATCGACGAGAACGTCGAGACAACGGCACCCGCCGCCTGAGGAATCCCCGTTCCCCGATCGGCGCCCAGCGCTACGACGAGCTTTTGGGCACATCGAAGTAATCGCGCCAGGCTGTGATCTTGTGAGCGCGGCGCGGTCAAGCGTCCGCACTCACGGATGACGCTGCCGTGCCTTGCCCTGCGTCGCAGCGCCTTGTCAGGCAGCGGGATTCTTGGCCGCGGTGATCGCCGAACGCACCGCCGAAAAGCATTCAGCCGCTGCAGTTTCGGGACCAAAACCAATGTAGAACAGACAGAGCGGCGGTACCGCGCTTTTCACCGTCGATGACAACGAGGATCTGGGTTGGATGCAGGACCACTACCGTCCAGTGCTCAGCTCGGGGTCGGATGAATTTGCCCGGCGCCGCAGCAATTTCCCGAATCCTCAACCGGCAGGAGGGTTTTCGCTGTGGATCATCCACAGCTGGACATTCCTGAGATCGATCTGGCGGGATCCCGCGTGTTCGGCCAGCTTGCCGGCAATGCGGTCAGTCAGCTCATCGAGTTGCACCGACTGGGTGCGGCGCACGTACGTCGACATGGGTGAATCTTGCCTATGAGCCGACCAGCTCCGGGTGGAACTTGGCGGCCATCCGGCGCATCCCGTCGTGCCAGTCGACCGTTGCTGCGCCGACGAGCTCGCGCATCCGGGTCGCGTCGGTGGGATTACCGCGCAGCGCTTGCTCGCTCACCTCGAAGACCGGTTCCTTGCCGACGAGCGAGCCGAGGTAGCCGCACCACTCCTGCAGGCTGACGGTTTGCTCACCACACCAATTGAGCGTGGTCGCCGGGACCGACGCCGCCTCGAGCAGCTTCGGAATGGTGGCGATGATGTCGTCCTCGTGGATCGGGTTGTAGCGGGCCGGCATGCCCGGCGGGACCGGGATCGGGATCCCGGCCAGCATCATCTCCATGTGGTAGAACGGCCACCCGCCGTTGTCGCCGTACGGAACGTTGAGACGGGCGATGGTGGTAGGCAGACCGAGGGCGCGCGCCATCGTCCGCGCGACGACCTCGCCGGCGATTTTGGAAATGGAATAGGTGGGGAATAACGGCTTGTGATTGTCGCCCAAGGCGGCGCGCTCCGTGCGGGGTTCGTCGTCCGGCGGGTCATACACGGCACCCGACGAGCAGTGCAGAAAAGCTTTTGCCGCGCGGCAGTGTGCCATCAGGAGGCCGACGGCCTCTGCGTTGGCCCGTAGGTCCTTGTCCCAGTTGCCGCTCTTGGCGACCGCCAAGTTGATGACGTAGTCGAAATCCTCTGGCAGGCCGGTGAAATCACCAGCGGCCAGGTTGATCGCCTGGCACCGCACCCCCGCCTTCTCGAGGCTCTCCCGTACGGCGGGGTTGGTGAAGCGAGCGATGCCCCACACTTCGTTGTCGGCCGCCAGGGCCTGGGCGACGGGAGTGGCAACCTGCCCAGTCGGACCGGTGATGAGGATCTTCGAGCCGCGCATCCGCTGATCGTATGCGACCTTCGCGTGGCAGCCGGCAAGTAATAAGGCTTATTATCTGCGTATGCATGCAGATAACTGCACGACGTGCGTTCATGCCCACGGCCACGACCATCCGCGGGGGTTGCGCAGGGCAATCAACAAGATCTTCGCGCGGCATTCGCATGATGCCGCTGACGGCGTCGATGATGCCCTGCAGTCCAGCGCTGCCGGGATCCGCGCCGCCAAGATCAGCCTGGTGGTCCTCGGTGTGACCGCGATCGCCCAGATCGTGGTTGTGATCTTCTCCGGGTCCGTGGCATTGGCCGCCGATACGATCCACAACTTCTCTGATGCCCTGACTGCCGCGCCGTTGTGGATCGCGTTCGCGCTGGGCACCAAGGCGGCCACCCGTCGCTACACCTACGGCTTCGGCCGCGCAGAGGACCTGGCCGGGTTGTTCGTGGTCGCCGTGATCGCGCTGTCGGCGATCGTCGCCGGATACCAAGCCGTCGTGCGGCTAACCCATCCCGAACCGATCGACTGCGTCGGCTGGGTCGCGCTTGCCGGCGTGATCGGCTTCCTCGGAAACGAGTGGGTCGCCCTCTACCGAATCAGAATCGGGCACCGCGTCGGCTCTGCCGCCCTGGTTGCCGACGGGCTGCACGCTCGCACCGACGGGTTCACCTCCTTGGCGGTGGTGTTCTCCGCCGGTGGTGTCGCGCTCGGGTTCCCACTGGCCGACCCCATCGTCGGTCTGGTGATCACCGTGGTGATTCTGGCCGTGCTGCGAACCGCAGTCCGCGACGTGTTCCGCCGCTTACTCGACGGAGTCGATCCGGCGATGGTCGACACCGCCGCACAAATGCTGGCGGCCCAACCCGGGGTGCAGGCGGTGCGCAGTGTGCGAATGCGCTGGATCGGGCACCGTTTACACGCCGAGGCCGAACTCGATGTCGACCCCACCCTCAACCTGGCGCAGGCGCATCGCATCGCCCATGAAGCCGAACACGAACTCAGCCACGCCGTCCCGAAACTCACCACCGCACTGATCCACGCCTATCCGGCTGAGCACTAGCCGGCGTAGTGTCCGGAGGCCATGGCCGATCTGATCCGGTACGTCGATGCGAATGGGCTGAGATTCGCCTATCTCGAAGAGGGCTCCGGGCCTCTCGTGCTCCTGCTGCACGGGTTCCCGGATACCGCGCATACCTGGGATGACCTTCGCCCGCGTATCGCTGCCGACGGCTACCGCGCAGTCAGCCCATTCATGCGTGGATACCACCCCACCGCGATTCCGAACCGCGATCCCGACCAAGAGACGCTGGCCCACGATCCCCTTGCCCTGATCGACGCCCTCGGCGCCCGCGATGCCATCGTCATCGGTCACGACTGGGGCGCTTCGGCCGCGTACGGGGCGGCCGCGCTCGGCCCGGATCGAGTGAAAAAGCTTTTCGTCATCGGTATTCCGCACCCCGCGGCGCTCAAGCCGTCGCCGAAGAAGCTTTGGGGCGCCCGACACTTCGCGATGTATAAGCTGCCGGGGGCGCCGAACCGCTTCGCGCGCAACGATTTTGCCGCGCTTCGCGCCATCTACCGGCGGTGGTCTCCGACGTGGAAACCAGATCCCGAAGAGTTCGACGCAGTGCGCGCGAGCTTTTCAAACCGGGCGAGCCTGAACGCCGCATTCGGCTACTACCGAAAACTCTCCCCCATACCCAGCGCATCGCTGAGGACGCGGATCACGGTGCCAACCGTTGTCTTTGCGGGGCAAGACGATCCAGTCGTCGAACCCTCCGACTATCGCGACGCCGCCAGGATGTTCGAGAACGAGTACATCGTTGAGGAAGTCCCAGGTGGCCATTTCATGCACCGCGAGCATCCCGGGGTGTTCGCCGAACGACTCCTGGCTCATCTGTGATCGTCGCCGGTCGATCAGCACCATGCGGGTTCGCCCACTTACAGGCCGGGCTGGTCTTCGATGATGCCCAGCCATATCTGTGCCACGTCGATGGCTACCTTCTCGCTGATGAAGGCGTGTTGGGTTCCGGTGTACATGTCACGGAAGGCCCGCTCGAGGCGGGTGCCCTCGCGGATCGAACTGGTGCCCGCGACCAGGTGGGCCCATTCAGCACAGGCTCGAGCAGCGTCGGTGGCATAGACAGCGGCGACCCGCATGTCGGCGCGCAGCTCAGGTGTCAGATCATTCCCCGAGGCAACGGCAGCCTCGGCAGTCGTGAATGCGTCGAGCACCAGGAGGCGGGCGGCACGCCAGGCCGCGCGGTGGTGCGCAAGCCCTTTCTGAAACGTCGGGCGGCTGGCCAGCGACGCCATATCACTCATCCGGAATTTCGTTGCGGCAAGTTCCTGAACATCGTCGAGCATGCTCTTGGAGACGCCCAGTGCCCATGATGCGTGGCCCGCGGCGGTGACGGGCATCAGCCCCATGCGAGTGGCCGGTGACGTACCCCGGTATGGCTGGCGGACGAACAGTTCAAAGGTACGGCTGTCGGGCACGAACACGCCCTCGGCGGCGTAGTCATAGGATCCTGTTCCCTTGAGCCCCTGTACGAACCAGCCGTCGTTGAACTTGATCTCGTCTCGCGGCACCACGGCGACCCGCATCTCCGGGAAGCCTTCGCTGATCCAGCGCATCTCGCCGCTGTCCATCGGCAGAAAACCGGCTGCGATGTATTGGGAGTGGCCGATGCCCGAGCCGAAGTTCCACGATCCGTTTAACAGATAACCGCCATCCACTGTAGTTCCCTGTCCGTTGGGAAAGAACTGGCCGCCCAGGGTGACTCGATTGTCGTGCGCGGTGAAAACCTCGGCGAATCCTTCGTCGGGCAGATACGCCGCGGCGGCGAACGACGACGGCAGGTTGGCGATGCCGATCCACCCGAATGAGCCGTCTTGCCAAGCCATTTCGATCCATGTCTCGATCATTGCAGCGAACGATGGCTCGACACCGCCGGCCACGACTGGGTTGAACGCGGCCATCAGCCCCGTAGCCCACATCTCGTCGACAATCGCCGCGGTCAGTGTGCGCATCCTCTCGGATTCTGTGGCTTCGGCCTGTACCAGATCCCGCATACCACGAGCCAGCGAAACGACCCGGTCATCCGTCTCGGCTATCGACGTCATTGACCCATTCCCATCATCGATTACGGTGCGACAGCATCAGCGGGGACACTGATACCGGTGACCGTACCAATGAACTCGATTGCAACTGTCGTTGTCGTGGTGCTTGGCCTGCACATCGTCACGAAGTTCGCGTTTTTCGCGCTGCCCTACCGGCGACGCCGCGCGCTGCTGGACAAGCAGTACGGCGATAAGCCGTCGGCAACCACCGCGTCCGATCTCGTGTTGATGGCGTTCACGGTTGTGATCGCCGCACTCTTGTTGTGGCGCGGTGTCGACGCGGTCAGCTTTCTGGGCGGGCTTTGGATCGGTGCGACGCTCATCCAGTTGTACTTCCACCAATTCCACCGTCCGGTGCCGCCGGACCGCGCGGCTCCACCGCAAACGTCACCGATCAAAGAAATGTCGTACGCCATCCAAGACGCGCCGTGGCGGCCTTGGCCCCAGCTGCTGATGCTGACCGTGTTGGTCGTGTTCAGCCTCATTCTGCTGACCTGAAAGCATTGCCGTACTCCGTGTTTCGACGGCGCCCTGGAAGAGCGCATCGTCGCGGCGCAGTACAACCGGTTGCCGTCGGAATGGAAAAAATCTCCTAAACGCGGGAGGTGGCTCCAGGGCCGAGCGGGTGTCCCCTACCGTGTGTTTGTGCGATGGATCGTCGACGCCATGAATGTCATCGGGAGTCGCCCCGACGGCTGGTGGAAAGACCGCGGCCGCGCCATGGCCACGCTGGTGGACAAGCTCGACCAATGGGCATCAGGTCAAGGGGACGAGGTAACGATTGTCTTCGAGCGGCCGCCGTCGGCTGCCATCACCTCTTCGGTGGTCGCGGTCACGCACGCGCCCAAGGCGGCCGCGAACTCGGCCGACGACGAGATCGTCCGCCTCGTACAAGCCGACGCCCGGCCGCACGACATTCGTGTCGTGACATCGGACAAAGTGCTGTCCGACCGAGTCCACAGCCTGGGTGCGTCCGTCTGCTCCGCGGAAAGTTTCCGTAACCTCATCGATCCGCGTCGCCAATGACTGCCGGAAGCGGCGGCCCCGCACCCAACCGCGTCGGCGAAGTCGCGCGGATCGACATCCCAATCATTCAGGCGCCGATGACCTATATCGCCGGCGCGCAGCTCGCCGCGGCTGTGTCCAACGCCGGTGCGCTGGGGATCATCGAGACCACCTCTGATCAGGGTCGAGCCGATTTGCAGCGGGTGCGCGATCTCACGGACGCTGCGGTTGGCGCGAACATCGCCCTGATCATGAACCGCGACCCGGCCGTTGTGGACCTGCTTGTTGCCAACGACATCGGCTTCGTAACCACCTCAGCCGGTGATCCCTCGTTGTTCACCGGTCGGCTGCACGATGCGGGCATCACCGTCTTTCATGTGGTGGGCACCCTGGCGTCGCCTAAAAGGCCGTCGACGCCCGCGTGGACGGGCTTGTCGTCGAGGGTGTCGAGGGAGGCGGGTTCAGCTCGCCGCGGCAAGCGCCGCGTCGTAATTCGGCTCCTGCGCGATCTCCGGGACGAGTTCGGTGTACGCGACGTTGCCGTCAGCGCCGATCACGACCACCGCCCTGGCAAGCAACCCGGCCATGGGACCGTCGACGATCGTCGTGCCGTAGTCCTCGCCGAAGCTGTCGCGGAACGCCGAAGCGGTAGTGACGTTCTCGATGCCCTCGGCGCCGCAGAATCGCCCTTGCGCGAATGGCAGATCTTTCGACACGCACACCACGGACACACCGCTTGCGGCCGCGCGCTCGTTGAAGGTCCTCACGCTCGTCGCGCATACCGGCGTATCCACGGACGGAAAGATGTTCAGCACCACGGTCTTACCGCGGAACTGCTCGCTGCTGACCGCTCCGAGGTCGCCACCGGTCAAGGTGAAGGCCGGGGCTTCGGATCCGACGGCGGGCAGCTCGCCGACAGTGTTGATCGGGTTTCCACGCAAGGTTATCTGTGCCATGGCCACAGTCTGCCAAGCCCGGGAGGGCCGCCCGAGGCCAGGTCCGTATGTCCTAATTAGTGGGCTACAGGGCGTAGACGACACGCCTGTGCCTGGCGAACACTGAGTCCATGGCTCGCAAGGTGGTTATCGTCGGATTTTCTGGCGTGCAGGCACTTGATGTGGTGGGGCCGCACGACGTCTTCACCACCGCATCGCTACTGACCGGCGGCGGATACGACGTCGTTGTGGCCTCGGCCGACGGCCAACAGGTCACGACCGCGAGTGGCCTGGCCTTCGGGTCGGGGCCGCTGCCGGATCCGAACGACTCGCTGGACACCGTCGTGCTGCCGGGCGGCGGTGGCGTCGAGGACGCACGAACCGACGGCGAGCTCATCACATGGATCAAAGCCGTCGCCGGCACTGCCCGCCGCATAGTCACGGTCTGCACGGGCGCATTCCTTGCGGCCGAAGCGGGGCTGCTGGACGGCTGCCGGGTGACTACCCACTGGGCGTTTGCCGGACGGTTGGCCCGCGAGTTTCCGGCCGTCGACGTCGATCCTGACCCGATCTTCGTCCGTAGCTCGGACGCGGTGTGGACAGCCGCGGGCGTCACCGCGGGGATCGACCTCGCGCTCTCGCTGGTCGAGGATGACCACGGCACCGAGGTGGCGCAGACGGTGGCCCGCTTGTTGGTGCTCTATTTGCGGCGCCCAGGCGGGCAGACGCAATTCGCGGCGCCGGTGTGGATGCCGCGAGCGAAACGGACTTCGATCCGCGAGGTTCAGGACGCTATCGAGGCTGAACCGGGCGGCTCGCACAGCATTGGCGAACTGGCCCGCCGGGCGACGATGAGCCCCCGCCACTTCACTCGGGTGTTCACTGACGAGGTCGGTGAGGCACCCGGCCACTACGTCGAACGTATCCGCACCGAAGCCGCGCGCCGACAGTTGGAAGAGACCGACGACACCGTCGTGGCGATCGCGGCACGCTGCGGCTTCGGTACCGCGGAAACCATGCGGCGCAACTTCATTCGCCGCGTCGGCGTCTCGCCAGATCAGTACCGCAAGGCTTTTGCGTAATTACTGGGGCGGTAATTCAGAGAGGATGACAGCGATGACCCAAATTGCATTCGTGGCCTACCCCGGATTCACCGCGCTGGACATGATCGGTCCATACGAGGTGCTGCGAAACCTGCCCGGCGCCGAGGTGCGATTCGTGTGGCACCAGTCCGGACCGATCACCGCCGACTCCGGCGTTCTGGTCATCGGCGCCACGCATTCGCTGGTTGAAACGCCTTCGCCCGATGTGATTCTCGTGCCGGGTGGCCCCTCGACTCCGGTGCACGCACGTGACGAGACGCTGCTCGAATGGCTGCGGCAGGCCCGCCGCACGGCCAGCTGGACGGCGTCGGTGTGTTCGGGCTCGGTGATCCTCGCGGCCGCCGGCTTGCTCGAGGGCCGGCGTGCGACGTCGCACTGGCTGACCATTCCCGCGCTGAAGGCATTTGGCGCCATCCCCGTCGCGGACGAGCGAATCGTGCACCAGGACAACATCGTTACGAGTGCGGGCGTGTCGGCAGGACTCGACCTGGCGCTATGGCTGGCGGGACAGCTGGGCGGCGAAAGCCGCGCGAAGGCGATACAGCTCGCCATCGAATACGACCCGCAGCCGCCATTCGATTCCGGCCACATGTCCAAGGCGTCGGCGACCACCAAGGCCGCCGCCACCGCGCTCCTGTCCAGGGACAGCATCAAACCGGCCAACGTGAAGGCCACGACGATGCTGGCATGGGAGCAAGCGCTCGCGGCGGTCCGCTCGCGGCGGCGGAGGCGACAGCCGGATCGCTCGTCGGCCTAGCTAGGTGTTGGGCTGCAGGATCTCGTCCGACTCCAGCCGGCCGCCGGCCTGTATCCAGGCGGCGACGGCTCCGGGCGCATCGCGGTTGGGGTTGTAAATGTCTTCCTCACTGGAAAACAGGCCGTCGCCGGCATAGACCAACCGAGTCCAGTTCGGGAACCAGAACGGCTCACCGTTCGGGTCCGTGGGGTGGTCGAGCAGATTCTTGATCATGACGACGACCGCATCGTTGTCCTCGTCGTAGGCCATCCACTCATTGGGAAATCGCATGTGCGGAAACGGAGCCATGACCGCGACGATCCAGTCCCGGACCGCCTCGCGCCCATGAAAGACACCGTAGTGATGCTCGGTGTAGACGACGTCCTCGGTGAATAGATCGGCAAAAGGTCGCCAGTCGCCCGAAGCGCTACATCCCTCGACCACCGTTGTGTAGTTCGTGACGGCTTGCTCAATTTCGGCCCTGGTGAATTTGCCCATGACGGACACACTAGAACGTGCTTCGGTTACAGGTGACTCGTATGGATGGGGATGTCGAATGAACGTGTTGAACCTGTTCAACTTGGATGGCAAGCGCGCTCTGGTGACCGGGGCGTCCAGCGGTATCGGCAAAAAAGTGGCTGAGGCGTATCTGCAAGCCGGGGCTCAAGTCGCCGTTGCGGCGCGGCATTCCGAGAAGTTGGAGAAGGTCGCGCGACAGATCGCGGCAGCCGGCGATGGCAAGGTCGTGCCCATTTGTTGCGACGTGACCCAAGCCGAGCAGGTCGACAGCATGCTGGACCAGGTGACCGCGGAGTT
This sequence comes from Mycobacterium sp., assembly GCA_036495965.1. Lineage (GTDB taxonomy): Bacteria > Actinomycetota > Actinomycetes > Mycobacteriales > Mycobacteriaceae > Mycobacterium. Next base: position 14,797 of record DASXMA010000489.1, on the reverse strand, counting down.
GGGTGGCATCGACATCGCGGTCTGCAACGCCGGGATCATCACCATCACCCCGATGCTGGAGATGCCGCTGGAGGAATTTCAGCGTATCCAGGACACCAATGTGACTGGCGTCTTCCTCACGGCTCAGGCAGCGGCCCGGGCGATGGTGCGGCAAGGACAGGGCGGGACCATCATCAACACCGCTTCCATGTCCGGCCACATCATCAACATCCCGCAGCAGGTTGGCCACTACTGCGCCTCCAAGGCGGCGGTCATTCATTTGACCAAGGCCATGGCTGTTGAGTTCGCGCCGCACAAGATTCGGGTCAACAGCGTCAGTCCCGGTTACATCCTCACCGAGCTCGTCGAGCCCTACGCCGAGCTGCACGCGCTATGGGCGCCGAAGGTACCGATGGGCCGCTTGGGCCAGCCCGAAGAACTCACCGGCCTGTACCTGTACCTGGCCAGTGAGGCATCGAGCTACATGACCGGTACCGACATCGTGATCGACGGCGGATACTCCTGCCCCTGATCGATCACCCGGTCAGGAGACGACGCAGGGACGGGCGAAGCGGATTCGTACGCCGGGCAGAAACAGCGCACGCAATCGATCGGTGCACTACCCCTCTATTTGACCGGAGATCCCGCGCTCGATGCTGGCCTGCGTCGTGGATGGTAAAACGACGAGGCCATCGAGTTCTTTACAAGCTAGGTCATAGGCATTCTGGCGTTCCTGCGGCGCCGCGGCGGAGTCCGAAGCGACGCGCAATAGGTTCTGGGCCCGGGCGATCCGGTGTCGGCCGTCTAGTGAGAAGTCGTTGCGACGTCTGCGTATCGCCTCTGCCTCAGCGACGTTGAAGGCGGTCACGTACTCCTCAACGGCGGACAGATACTGCGCGGCGGCCTCTCGGTCATCGAGGAGATCTTCGGCTTTGACAGGGCGCAGAAAGTCCGCTCGGAGCTTGGCTTTGTGGAAGCCGATCGTGAGCGGATTACGCATGTCGGTCATGAGCGGGAAGTCGAGAAGCTTGGCGAAGTCGAGCTCATACTCGAGCCAGCGTTTGTCGGTTCGGCTGTGCTCTTCTAGTACTCGTCTGAGCGACCGCCACTGAGCTACCTGATGACTGCCGAAGGATTCGGTTACTTCCGCACCGTGCCGTGGCAGTCCGCGACCGTCATCCTGCGATTCCGCGGCCCGCCGCTTGTTGGCGCGAAACGCTTTCAGCGCACCGATGACGATGCCCGCCAGTGGCAGGATCAGAATCAAAAGCTCCGCCAACCGGAACAGCAAACCCACATGGCCAGGATGCCACCCGGACTCGCGCTACACCGTCGCTGGTGGGAAACCTTTAATGCACGCCCAATGCGCCGCTGAGGTATTGTGCGCGGCACGCCCGGCGGGCCAGCTTCCCACTGGTGGTGCGCGGGATAGCGCCGGCCGGCAGGAAGCGCACGTCGGCCACCGCTAGACCATGTCGATGCGACACCGTGGCCAGGATGGCCTCGATCGCCGGCTGAGGATCGTCGCGACTGGTGCCCGCGGCACGTTCGGCAACGATCACCAGGCGCTGGCCGGTATCCGAGCTGTCGGAGTTGTCTGCTTTCGGCAGCTCGTTCGCCGGCACCGAGAACGCCGTGACATACCCACGCCGCACCATCGGCGAGGCCTCCGCCGCCGTGGCCTCGATGTCCTGTGGATAGTGGATGCGGCCGTCGATGATCACCAGGTCCGCTATCCGGCCGGTGATATAGAGCTCGCCGTCGAGATACACACCCAGGTCCCCGGTCCGCAGCCACATGCTTCCGGCCGCTGAGCCCTTGGCACGGCTGCCCTCCTCAAGCCGCGACCGAAGCTGGGCGTGGAACGTCAGCTCGGTTTCTTCCGGGCGCCCCCAGTAACCCCGACCAACGTTGTCGCCTTGCAGCCAGACTTCGCCGACCGCGCCGTCGGGCAGTTCGGCACCGGTATCCGGGTCGACGATCACGGCCCACATGCTGCGAGCGATCCGACCGCACGACACCTGCGCCACCGCATTGGCAGCGTCGGCGGCGACGCGCACCGCACGACCAGCCCCCAGTTGTTCACGGTCGAGATAAGCAACGGCCGCCTCAGCGTCGTGGTCGATGGTTGCGACCATCAGCGTCGCCTCGGCGATGCCATACGACGGCTTGAATGCGGTGCGTGGTAATCCGTAGGGCGCGAACGCTTTGTTGAACGTGGTAATCGCCTCGATGCTGACCGGCTCGGACCCGATGATCAGCACGACGTTGCTGAGGTCGATATCGTCGCCGGCCGCGGGTAGGCCGCGCTGTGCGGTCCACTCGTAGGCGAAGTTGGGTGCGGCGGTCACCACGTTGCCTTCGCGCGACCCGGCGGCCAACGCCTGGATCCACCGCTGCGGTCGACGGACAAACGCGGTCGGCGCCATCAACGTGGAGTGTCCGCCGTAGACCGCCGGAAAGCCGATCATCGACAGCCCCATGTCGTGGTAGAGCGGTAACCAGCTGACGCCATGGGTGTTCCGGTTCAGCAGGTCGATCGACAGGATCATCTGCACCAGGTTGGTGCCGACCGCCCGGTGGGTGATCTCCACACCAACCGGAGGCCGTGTCGAACCCGAGGTGTACTGCAAGTGGGAAACGCGGTCGATGTCCAGCTCGACAGGGGCGAACTGTTCTTCCGCCGAATCTGGTATCCGATCAATGACGATGAGTCGCGGCTTTCGCAGTTGTGGAAGGGTGACCAGAAAGTTCTCGACCGCGTCTTTCGCCGCCGCTGTCGTCAGCACGGCGGTGGGCTCCGAATCGCGAAGCGCCGTTTCGAGACGTTCAGCGTGGCCCGGCAGTTCGGGGGCGAACAGCGGCACCGCAATGGTCCCTGCCTTGATCGCGGCGTAGAAGCCCGCGACGTAGTCGATGCCCTGTGGCGCGAGAACCGCGACCCGGTCACCGTGATCCGCGAACTGTTGGACGTGCGCACCGATGGCTCGTAACCGGATACCGAATTGGGCCCACGTCAGTTCAATGGCGTGTCCGTCAGAACGGGCGTAGTCCAGGTAACGATACGCGACGTAGTCACTGACATTCGCGATGTTGCGCTCGATGAGAGATATCAGAGTGGTGCCCGGCGGCAACGCAACGCGGCCGTCGGCGTCCACGCAGTCCTCGATCAGTAGCAGGCCTTTTGGAGCCACCGAGCCCTGTCGGGAGCCGTGATCCATAAGCGCAGTCTAGGTGCCCGAACATGCGGCTCCGTTGCAGCTGGCACGCTTCCGCGGCGTCCTGACCGTTTGCTCTTGCCCGCTGTGGCAACCGTCGTTGTCTTCGTCTGCTAGTTCATCTGCGGTCACTTACCCGAAACCCATTTAGAGTTCCCTAAGCCAGGGTTGCGAAAAGCCAACGAGATCACGACGCGTGCGAAGAGTCACGGTAAAGGAAGTCCATGGCGACGACAGAGGGCCAGCGAGTCGAGCGACGCGGCTTAATCCAGCGATTCACCGCGCTCTGTGTCCGGTATGTCGAACGCTTGATGCCAGACCCGTACTTGTTTGCGATCTTGCTTAGCCTCATCGTGGTCGCGCTGGTTGCGCTGCTTGTCCGGGGCGCGACGCCTGCCGGCATTCTCAAGGCGTGGTATGGCGGAGTATGGGGCTCGCAGAACATCTTCACCTTTGCGTTCCAGATGGTGCTCATCCTCGTGACGGGTTACACGCTGGCCGAGGCACCCATCCTGAAGCGCGCCATCATCTATATCGCAAGTAAGCCGACCAACCAGGTCCAGGGAGCCCTGCTCTGTTTTGGTGTCAGCACCGTCTTTTCCCTGCTGAACTGGGGACTCGGTCTGGTATCAGGTGCTTTGGTCGCGCGCCAGGTGGCAAAGCGACTTAATGGTGCGCATTTCGGCTATCTCATAGCTACCGGGTTCATGGGTTATCTCGTCTGGACGCAGGGCTTGTCATCGTCGATCGCGCTCGCCAATACCGACACAACCAGCCCAATCAACGTGATTCACAAGATAACCGGCATGACCGTGCCGCTGACGTTGACGATTTTCCAGCCCTACAACTGGATCGCCGTGCTCGCCGTGGTCGCCCTGCTCGGCATCGCGATCTGGCGGATGGCGCCCACGCAGAGTCTCGAGCCCGATCCTGCGGTCTTCGAGGAGGAGCCCGAACCGCCAGAGCCCACCGGCAAGCGGACTTTCGCCGAGTGGCTGGAAGACCTGTGGATCCTCAATGTCATCGTATTCGCAGCGGGCATAACGTATTTCGTGCTGAGTGGGTTTGCGCTGAACATCTCGTCGATGATCATGTTGTTTACCGTCACCAGCGCCTTGCTGCACCGCACACCGATTCGCTTCATCCGCGCATTTTCGGGCGCGGCGAGGGTGTCCGGTCCGCTGCTGCTGCAGTATCCCCTGTACGGCGGAATCGTCGGGCTGCTGGGCTATCTGCCGACCGGATCAGGCAAGGCGCTGCAGACGGTCCTGGCTGAGGCGCTGGTGCGGGGCGCAGACGAATACACGCTGCCGTTCCTGACTTTCGTCGGCTCGGTCATCATCTCGTTGTTCGTGCCTTCCGGCGGCGGGCACTGGGCGGTGCAAGGGCCAATCGCGGTTCAATCAGCGCTGGCCATTGGTCAACATTCGCCGGCTTACTTGGGGTTGATCTCAATGGCGGTCGCAGTCGGCGAGGGGGTTGCGAACATGATTCAGCCGTTTTGGCTGCTGCCGGTCCTCGCGATCGCAAAGCTCAATGTCCGCCAGGTGATGGGCTTTACGGTCATCGCCTTCCTCATCGGTTTCGCGGTGTCCAGCGCTACCGTCCTCGTTGCGCCCCACGTGCTCTGACGTGGTTGGAATGACCACCGACCAGTCCGCCGCGGACGCAACGCGCTCGCCCACCGCGCGGGTAACCGCCGCATATCGGAGAATCGCCGAAGCCGACCGACCCGAAATCTGGATCACGCTGCGCGCCCAGTCCGATGTGCTCGCCGAAGCCGGCGCCGTCGAAGAACGGCTCGCCGCGGGCGAGATCTTGCCCCTGGCAGGACTGGTCGTCGCCGTCAAGGACAACATCGACGTCGCGGGCCTACCAACCACAGCGGCGTGCCCCGAATTCGCCTACGTCTCGACAACCACTGCCGCCGCCGTCGACCGGCTCCGCACCGCTGGCGCCGTCGTCCTCGGCAAAACGAACCTCGACCAGTTCGGCACTGGTTTGGTCGGTACCCGTAGTCCCTATGGCGCCGTGCGTAATTCGCGCTATCCACACTTGGTCGCCGGGGGCTCCAGTTCCGGTTCGGCGGTGGCTGTTGCGCTGGGCATCGCCGACATCGGCATCGGCACTGACACCGCGGGATCCGTTCGGGTCCCCGCCGCACTCAACGGCATCGTCGGCATCAAACCCACACTCGGGATCATCCCCACTCACGGGGTCGTTCCGGCCTGCGCCAGCTTCGACGCCGTCTCCGTACTCGCAGCAGATCTCACCTTGGCCACCGCTGCGGCAGCGGTAATGGCCGGCCCCGATTCCCGCGACCCCCGCAGCCGTACGTGGCCCGCCGACGTTCGCCTCGCGGCACCCGACGCACCGCGGCTGGCAATCCCCGCAGCCGCCAACCTCACCGCACTCAGCGATATCTACCGCGACGCATTCGAGCAGACCGTGAGTCTCGCTACCGACGCCGGACTGAGTGTCGAACCAGTCAATATCTCCGTCCTGCTGGACGCGGGCCTGCTGCTCTATGACGGCGCGATCGTCGCCGAGCGATACACCGCAGTCGGCGAATTCCTCGACAGCGCACCCGCAGGCGCCGACCCCACGGTGGCGGCAATCATCACCGCCGCACGCGAGATCAGCGGCCCGGCATTCGCCGCTGACCTGGACGCATTGGCACACGCACGAGCCGACGCCGCGGACCTCCTCGAAGGGTTCGATGCGTTGCTGCTGCCCACCACCACCGAACACCCCACGTTGGCCGAGGTACAGGCTGATCCCTTCTCAATCAACCGCCGCCTGGGCACCTACACGAATTTCTGCAATCTGCTCGACATGGCCGCAGTCGCCGTTCCCGGCGTACCCACGGCCACGGGCACTCCCTTCGGAGTGATGCTCGTCGTAGCTGCTTTCAACGACCAAATCGCTGCCGATATCGCCGCGCGATTGATCGGCGCGACATCCACACCCTTAACCGGAAACGGCGTCGATTTGGCTGTATTTGGCGCCCACTTACGCGGACAATCCCTGCACTGGCAACTCGAACGATTCGGCGCACGCTACGTCGACCAGATCAACACGAGCGACGCCTATTGCCTCATGGCCCTCGACACCACACCCCCCACACCCGGGCTGATCAGGACGAAGCCCGGACAGGGGGCGCCCGTCCAGGGTGAACTGTTTCGGATCTCCGAAGCCGGCCTGGGGCGCTTCTTGGCGGCCCTGCCCACGCCGATGGCGCTAACCAGCATCGAACTCGAGAATGGCTGCACCGTAATCGGTTTGACCGCCGTCCACGATGCCACCACCACTGTCACCGATATCACCACCACCGAAGTTGGACGCAATGGCTGAGGACGATCGCGTTTATTTTTCGAAAGGTGCTGAGGGTAAACATTTTTGACGAACCAACGCCCGAGATATCTTCGACGTCAGAGTGTTTGAAGCCAACATCCACCGTCGTCGGCGCGGCCAGCTACATCCAGAGCTTGCCGAGCGAGTCGGCGAGGGCTTCCGGGTCTTGCTTATCGGTGTTGCAACTGATGGCCAGGGACGTCGTTCGGTCCTTGCTGACGCGGAATGCCGTGACGAATCCGCCCCAGGCTCCATCGTGATCGAGCATGCCGTTGGCCAGAGAGTAAATTCCTGCGCCATACCTGTGGCCACCTCCCGGCTCGGTTGGCACTGCCCCGGCCAGTTGCGCCTCCATCAGCTTGGGTCCCCCCACACGGCCGGTTCGGTAGTTGTCCGCCCAATAGACCAGTTGGCTGGGTGTGGTCTGGATGCCGCCGTCGCCGACCTGCTCCCAGCCAGATCGGGTCGCGCGGTACCCGTCGCTGCCCTTCTCATACGAGATGGCTTTATTGGGAATCTGCCCGGTCGGATCCACGACCATTGCCAGACTCAGCGGATGGAAGATGTTCTCGGTTAGGAACTGCGCCAGTGGTTCCCGCGATATCCGCTGGACAATTCCGCCCAGCAGCAAGTAGTTGGAATTCGAGTATTCGAACCGCGAACCGGGCTGAAACTCCAGCTTCGGCACGCTGACCAACGCCTGCAAGGCTTGGTCCTCGGTCGTAAGGTCGCTGAACTGGAACCCCCGCGCCTCGAGCAGCCCGACGTACTCGGGCACGCCGCTTGTCTGGTGCATCAGCTGCCCGACGGTGACCGTGCTAGACCACGTTGGCAGCTCAGGCGCGTATCGAGATAACGGGTCGTCGAGCGTTACCTTGCCCGCATCAACCAGCAGCAGGAGCGCGGTGGCGGTGAATTGCTTGGATACCGAGGCGATGTCGAACACGGTTTGCGTGGTGATCGCGTTGCCAGTTGACGTGTCGGCAACGCCGCGAACTCCTGTCCACACGACTTTCCCCTTGACGCCTACCGCAGCCGAGCATCCGGGCGCACCGACCTCGATAGCGCCGTTTAGCACATTCTGGCTGCGGGTCGTGGCGGCGTCGTGGTTTGTCGTGCTGGCGGGCGTAGCGTTTTGACCACCGCCGCAGCCGCTGAGCGACAACACTGCCGCGAGAAGTAGCACCGATAGCCGCATTACCATGTTGATTTACAACGTGTTTCGCTCAAGCAGAGGTAGCGCTGCGGTGAGGCCGCCCTTGGTGGGTGCCGATGGAGCTGAAACGGCATGAGCTTGACTCACAGGGTGAGTATGCGCTCTCTAGTCGCCGTGCGGGTCATTCGCTGGCAAGCGCTGGTGGATGCGCGGCATAACGCAGACCGCAACGCGGGCCAGCCGAGTCTGTGCGCGGCTTGGGCGGTAAGGTACGCGGCAATCGCCTACAGGGTCATTCAGCTGTCTCACCAGGGAGTCGCGCATGGCGGGTCGGAAGTTTTCGTTCGAGGTCAACCGGACCAGTAGCGCGCCTGCCGCAACGTTGTTCCGGCTCGTGTCGGACGGTGCCAATTGGTCGAGCTGGGGCAAGCCGATCGTCCTTTCGTCGAGTTGGGCGCGGCAAGGTGATCCGGCGCCGGGCGGCGTCGGGGCTATCCGCAAGATCGGCACGTGGCCTGTGCTGGTACAGGAGGAGACCATCGAGTACGAGCAGGATCGGCGCCACGCCTACAAGCTGGTTGGACCGCCGAGCCCGGCCAAGGACTATTTCGGCGAGGTGGTCTTTACGCCGAATGCGGCAGGCGGCACCGACATCCGCTGGACTGGCTCGTTTATCGAGGGAGTCCCCGGGACCGGTCCGCTGATGCGGGCCGTGCTGGGCGGGGCGATCCGTTTTTTTGCGGATCGGCTAGTGAAAGCGGCCGAGCGCGAGTCGAGCGGCGGACGATAGCTTTTACTTTTGCCGCTTAAGGGTTTTCGTTCTGCGGTGCGCGCCGCCCGGCGTGGCAGATACATAGATCAACCGTGACGTCCCAGCCAGATTTGCAACCCAACCCAATCGTCGTAGCTGCACAGCGAGTTCAGCGGGTTCATAGAACACCTTGACGACTCGATGCTCGGATCCGTCGGTAAGCCGGCGTGTTTGGACATCGTATGGCTCATGACGGCCGCAGCAAGCGGCCGCCACGCTTGGACACAGGCTTACGGGTCGTTCGCTTGTTGTTCGTCCATTTGAGCCTGCTGCATGCCTTGTTCGAACTGCTGCTCAGCCTCTTCGTTCTGCTGTTCGGCCTGCTGTTCGGACTGTTGCATCTGCTGCAGCGCCAGCTGTTCCTGCTGTCGAGCCTGATCGCTGTCATCATCGGCGGCGAAGCCTCCCCCGCCGGTAACGTTCGGAGGCGCTTGGGGGAATTGCAGGCCAACCGGACCGCTGGCGGGCGCCGGTAAGTCAACGGCCATGTCCGTCAAGCGGACTGATCCCGATCCCAGCATGGTTTCGGTTGTATCGGGCCGGGCGGCATTCAATAGCGCGAGCATCGCGAGCGCCGCGGCCCCGGCGAAAAATAGTTGCATCATTCGTAATTGCCGACGTCGCGCGCCGGCTGCGGGGGTTTCATCGCACTGGCGGCCAGCGATGGTCATGCTCCAGGTTTGCGCCATGTCGCTAGTTATCAGCTGGGAAGTGCCTATAGCCGGGATATGAGATCGCGCGTTGTCACTTGGTCGTCTGGTTGTCGGGGCCATCCGAAACTATTAAGCTCGGCTAAGTGATTGATGTCGTCGTCGCCGGCGCTGGTCCGAATGGACTGATGTTGGCCAGCGAACTGGGATTGGCCGGTGTCCGGCCGGTGGTGTTGGATCCGATGCGTGGCCCTAATCCACAACGGCGAGCCAACGGCATTATCGGCCAAGGGGTTCGGATCTTGGACCATCGTGGCCTGTACAACACACTCGCCGGTACGACGGAACCGCCGCGCCTCAACCCCCGCGCGATGTTTGCGGCTCTCGCCTTGGACCTTGCGCTGGTCGGAAATTCGCAACTGTTCCTGCTCCCCGTCCAGCAACCCAGGCTTGTCCAGGTACTTGCGGAGCGGGCCGCCGAATACGATGCCGATATTCGCTGGGGTCACGCGCTAACCGGGTTCGACCAGCATGACGACGGCGTCACCGTGCACGTCACGGGACCGGATGGCGCCTATCAGCTGAGGGCCAAGTACCTCATCGGGGCCGACGGCGGCACCAGCATGACCCGCAAGTTGGCTGGTATCGATTTCCCCGGTATGTCGTCGTATGACCTGGTCGCCCGGCTGGGATTCGACGTGCTGCCGCCCCACGACTGGATCGATCCGGTCAGCGGGGCGCTGGACGTACCCGGGTTTGGTCGCGTCCCGCTGCTGCAGTTCCACCGAGCCGAGCAGGGCGTGTTCGCATGCGGTGCGCTCGGCAACCGCGCAGCGGTGATCGTCTTCGAGCTGGACAGATCGCCTCGCGAGGAACCGCGCGACGATAACGTCGACGAGCCGCCCATGAGCCTCGCCGAACTTGAGGCCAGCGCCAAGCGGGTACTCGGCACTGATGTTCCGCTGCGGCCGGCATCGCCTGACGCACCGCTTGATCTGCGTCGTTTTTCCGGGATCAACTCCAGGATCGCGTCCCGGTATCAGATGGGCCGGGTGTTTCTGGTTGGCGACGCCGCACATGTCCACTCCCCGATGGGTGGACCCGGACTCAACCTGGGTTTGCAGGACGCGGTGAACCTTGGCTGGAAGCTGGCGGCGGTCCTCAATAGGCGCGTCGAGCCCACGCTGCTCGCAACCTATGAGGCCGAGCGTCGGCCGGCTGCCGAACGGGTGATCATGCACAGCAGGGCCCAGCTGGCTCTCGTCCGGCCCGGGCCTGAGGTCACAGCATTGCGCGAACTGTTTTCCGAGTTGGTCACCGATCCCGCTATCGTGCGTCGCCTCAGCGACCTGATTTCCGGCGCCGAAAACCGTTACGGCGCAAGCGCTGACGCGCATCCCTTGGCTGGCCACTGGGTGCCCGACTTCAGTGTGGCAAACACCGGTGGAACAACGCGCGTCGCGGAGCTCGCCCGCACCGGGCGGCCATTGCTTCTTGATCTCACCGACCGCGGCGAGGTGGTGGCTGCGCTGGTCGACGTTGCCGACCAACTCACCGTCGCTGCCGGACGTCCAGTCGCCGACGTGCCGGCCACGGCGCTGCTCGTGCGCCCTGATGGCTATGTGGCGTGGGCATCTTCGGCGGCCACACCCGAAATCGATGAACTGCGCGGAGTACTCACGCAGTGGTTCGGGATTTGAGCCGCTATTTCGAACTGACTTCGTCCTGGTATTTCTTGGTTATCTTGCACTTGGCACATACCCAGCACAGCGACGCTGACCAGCAGAAACACCGCTAAACTGCGAAATCACTGGCGCTGGTCAAAGCGATGACGGAGAAGGCGGCGACTGATCCGCTCGACCCTCACGGCGACGACGAACGTATTAATGAACAGCATGCCGTTATCTTGTCCGACGATGGGAGGGAGAGGTGATGGGAGACAGGCATCACGATCCGACCGATCATTTCCGGACCACGCAACCGCACGCTGGTATCACGATGAAGGACAACCTCCTATGGCCGGGGTTCATCCTGCTAGCCGTTGCGTTCTCCGGGATGATAAGCACTGCGGCAGTCGCCGCCTACGGACACTACGAATGGCTCGCCACGACGGTGCTCGTCGCCGTACTCGGAACGGTCGCCGGAGCGCTATGGTTGCTCGTCGAGCTTCGCCGCGTGGCCCGCAGTGACGAGCGGTGGCTACGTCGAAGACGCCGACAGTTCCGCGGCCAGCGCGCTGCCAGCTCAGAGCTGACCCGCAATTTAGTAAGCGAATTGAGCGGTTCGAACGTGTATTGATGGCGGGTGGCCGACATTGCCTGCCAGATCTGACAGGCGAGGATTATCCGTTAAGGAAGACCAGCCGGAACTTGCCGATCTGCACTTCATCGTTGTTGGCTAGCACCGCTGAGTCCAAGTCCACCGGCTGACGGTTGACGTAGGTGCCGTTGAGGCTGCCGACGTCGGCGACGGCCCAGCTGCCGTTCTTATCGAGGCGAAACTCGGCGTGACGGCGGCTCACGGTGACGTCGTCGAGAAGAATGTCGCTGTCGGGATGGCGCCCCGCCGAGGCGACTGGCTGATCGAGTAAGAATCGAGAACCGGCGTTCGGGCCACGCTTAACGACCAGCAGCGCCGATCCGCTCGGCAACCCTTCGGTGGTTTCCGCCTCGGTAGCAGCGGTCGAACCGTTATCCAGCTCGTCAAGAAAGTGGGCGCCAAAATCCGCGGTGGTCTCCGCCACTGCTTCATTGGGGTTTCGGTCGTCGTCGCCGCGGTTCACGTGTTGTTTTCACCGCCCGCCACTCTGGCCCGCTTTGCATGGTGCCAGCCCACTGGGCGGCTCCTTCTACCTGAACCTCGGGCACCATCAAATACCCGCCAGACTGGAAGAAGTACCCAAGTTCCGGCGGTCTTAGGTCGGCGCGGCAATTGACTTCTTTGATGATACCGAAACCGGCACCGGGCCTGGTTCCAGCGCCGCGAAAAAACGTACGGGGCGCCCCCGAGGAGAGCAGGGCGGCCCGATCAACTATTTCTAGACGCGGGTCTGTGAACCCGCTCACAAGTGTCGCCGTTTGCCTTCGCTTGGAGCACTGTTCGTTACTGTAGCTATCGAGCTTGACAGGACGTTCTAAGCGCTGAGCTGACGTTTTCCGAAAAGCACTCTGGGGGGATTCAAACAATGCTGGTAGGTATGACCAAGCCAACCACGGCCACCGTTGCGCGTGGTGCTGGCGCTGCTATGGCGTCAGATACGCGGGCATGTCGTGACGTTCCACAGTCTTGGGGAGCGTCCGACCGCCTGGCAGTGCCGTACCTGCGGAACAACGTGGGCCGGGTGGGCGTGAGGTGGCCCTTCGGGGCGTTGCTGGCGATGCTGACAAGGCGATATAGCGGCTAACACCACCACCCAACAGACACCCTCCTGCACGCGCCGCGTATTCGTGGCGTGCGGCGGATGTATGGCGAGATACGCGTTAGTTGTGCGCGGGCTCCCGCTCGGTAAGGTCTACGACCTTCGCCGCGGGAGCACTTGTCTTGACCGACTCGATGCCCTTGTGGGCACTTTCCTTGGTCTCATAGCCCTGGCTGGCGGCGATGATCTCGCCGTTCGCGGCCTTGAGGTGGAACCGATACTTGCCGGATTTGTCCTTGCTGATCTCGAACTTGGCTGCCATAGCAGTCTCCTTGTTCGTTTCCTCGAACAGCGGAACGCTACCCCTCAATGGCTTCTCGCGCGCGCACGGAGCTTATTGGTTGTAGCGACTCGGTCAGCTTGCAACGTTCATCTAGCAGCGCATCGGCCACGTCTATTGACGGCAGCGGCCCGCCCCGCTCCCAAACCGCACGGCGAAGTGCCGCCACCAACCGCAGCTCGGAGTCGATGGTGTCGTCAGTCAGCGCTCGTCGAGCTGGGCGCGGTCAGGCCGGTCGCGTCGTCGTAGTAGCCCACCGTCTGGCAGCGCTGGTTTAGGAATCGCATGCGTGGGCACACTGCGGCATGATCGCGCGTCACATCCTCCGTTTCGTTGCTCCTGCGGTAGTCGCGGCGTGGGGCGTTAGCGCTTCTGTCCTCGCGTCTGCAATCCCTTCGGTCTCCGCCGATCCGTGTCCGGACGTTCAGGTGGTGTTCGCCCGCGGTACCGGCGAGCCACCTGGAGTCGGCGGGGTCGGGCAGGCGTTCGTGGACGCGCTAGGGTCTCGAGTCGGCGGTAAGTCGGTGGGGGTCTATCCGGTCAATTACGACGCGAGCAGCGACTTCAACGGAGGCATAGCTTTCGCCAAAACAGTCGTCGACGGGATCAGGGATGCGGGCGCTCACGTCGAGTCCACGGCGTCGAACTGTCCCAACACCAGAGTGGTGCTCGGCGGGTATTCTCAAGGCGCCGTCGTGGCCGGCTTCGTCACCTCGGCTGCCGTGCCAAAGGAGGTACCCGCAGAGTTCGCGTCCTACGTACCTCAGCCGCTGCCGCCGACGGTGGCTAATCACGTGGCCGCAGTGGTCCTATTCGGGACACCTTCCAATGAGTTCCTGCGCGATGCAGGCGCGCCGCCCATTACGATCGGTCCCCTGTACGCAGCCAAGACCAGTCAGTTATGCGCTCCCGACGACAGTATCTGCAATGGCGCGCCACCTGGGCCGCCCAGCATCGCTCACACTCTGTATCCGGCGAACGGCTTGGTCGGCCAAGGCGCGGATTTCGCCGCGAGTCACCTTTAGCCGCGTTGTCTGGATCCGACGGCTGGCCAACTATTCAACCCCGCGTCGGCGTCCAACTTGATCGACACGGCGAGCAAGGAGGAGAAGACCGCGGGATGCGGCTGGGGCTCATCCTGCTGATCGACTTTACCGACCGCTCGCGGCGCTTCCAGCAGCGCATCCGCCACGTCTATCGACGGCAGCGGCCCCACCCCGCTCCCAGGGTTGCTAGCCCGCTGGTGGCGGAGGCAGAGGGGACTCTAGGGGTGGCCCCCAGGGCTGGCGCGGTGGCAACCCAGGCCCCAACAGCTCAGGCACTGGCGACCCAGGCCCCAACAGCTCAGGTACTGGCGACCCAGGCCCCAACAGCTCAGGCAGTGGCGATCCAGGCCCCAACAGCCCAAGCAGTAACGACCCAGACCCCCACGTCGGTGCCGACGGTCCAGGTTCCTCCGGCAATGGCGGCGGGGCTGGTGGGTCCGCGTGTGCCACGCCAGCGCCAATACCGAGGGCGGCCATGCCCAGCCCACCAACGAGGGCGGATCCTGCCAACAGGTGCCTGATACGCATGCGCAGAGTTTACCGTCGAGCTACGTCAGCACGCCCAGGCCGAGGAGGACAAAACCGGTTAGCGCGCTCAACTCCCGGTCAACTCGCGGCGTTCATCCAGCAGCGCATCGGCCACGTCTATCGACGGCAGCAGCCCACCCCGCGCCCGAGCCGCACGGCGGAGCGTCGCCACCAATCGCAGCTCGGAGTCGATGGTGTCGAGGCGCGCCGGATCGAGTGCGAGCATTCATCGCGATTGTGGATCAGTACTAAGCCCTCGTCACTAGCGGCAGCTCCGGCAACCACAAAGAGCTCTGAGTCTTCGGGAACCCGGCCACTGGCCGGAAACCGGGAACCAGCCCAACATTCCCGGCCCGG
>DASXMA010000488.1:0-3657 GCA_036495965.1 Mycobacterium sp. | reverse complement strand
GAAGCTGCTCGGCATCACCGATGAGATACCGGAGCGGGTCAACGTCATCCGCGTCATGATGATGGAGCTCAACCGGATCTCGTCGCATCTGGTCGCACTGGCGACCGGCGGCATGGAACTGGGCGCCATGACTCCGATGTTTGTTGGCTTCCGCGGGCGCGAGATCGTCCTGAACTTGTTCGAATCGATCAGCGGGTTGCGGATGAACAGTGCCTACATCCGGCCCGGCGGCGTAGCGCAGGACCTACCGCCCAACGCGGAAGTCGAAATCGCCGAGGCCCTCGAGGAACTCAAGAAACCGCTGCGCGACATGGGCGATCTGCTCAACGAAAACGCCATCTGGAAAGCGCGCACCCAGCACGTCGGCTACCTGGACCTGGCCGGCTGCATGGCGCTGGGCATCACCGGCCCTATCCTGCGCGCCACCGGCCTGCCCCACGACCTGCGCAAAAGCGAACCCTACTGCGGATACGAAAATTACGAATTCGACGTGATCACCGATGACACGTGTGATGCTTACGGGCGCTACATGATTCGCGTCAAAGAGATGTGGGAGTCGATCAAGATTGTCGAGCAGTGTTTGGACAAGTTGCGACCGGGACCGATCATGGTCGACGACCGCAAGATCGCCTGGCCGGCCGACCTGACGGTCGGGCCCGACGGCATGGGCAACTCACCGGAACACATCGCGAAGATCATGGGCAGCTCGATGGAGGCTTTGATCCACCACTTCAAGCTGGTCACCGAGGGCATTCGCGTTCCGGCGGGCCAGGTTTACGTCGCGGTGGAGTCACCCCGCGGTGAGCTGGGCGTGCACATGGTCAGCGATGGAGGTACCCGCCCCTATCGCGTGCATTACCGGGACCCGTCTTTCACCAACTTGCAATCGGTCGCCGCGATGTGCGAGGGCGGAATGGTGGCCGATCTGATCACCGCGGTCGCGAGCATCGACCCGGTGATGGGCGGGGTCGACCGATGACGGCGCCGGGCGTAGGCAGCAGCGGCGAGCGGATCTTCATCCGGCTCGGACCACCGCCGGAGGAACCCAGCCAGTTTGTCGTTGAAGGTGCGCCGCAATCGTATTCACCAGAGGTGCGGGCGCGGCTGGAGGTCGACGCCAAGGAAATCATCGGCCGCTACCCCAACAAGCGCTCGGCGCTGCTGCCGCTGCTGCACCTGGTTCAATCCGAGGATTCCTACGTGACGCCGGCCGGGTTGGAGTTCTGCGGTGAGCAGCTGGGACTCACCGGGGCCGAGGTGTCGGCGGTGGCCAGCTTCTACACGATGTATCGCCGCGGCCCCACCGGCGACTACCTGGTCGGAGTCTGCACCAACACACTGTGCGCGGTCATGGGCGGCGACGCCATATTCGAGACGCTGGTCAACCATCTTGGCGTCCGCAACGACCAGACCACTGCCGACGGCAAGGTCACGCTGCAACACATCGAGTGCAATGCCGCCTGCGATTTCGCGCCGGTCGTGATGGTCAACTGGGAGTTCTTCGACAACCAGACGCCGGAGTCGGCGCGCAAACTCGTCGACTCGCTGCGCGAGGGCAAGCCCGCGGCGCCCACCCGCGGCACCCCGCTGTGTGCCTTCCGCGAGACATCACGCATCCTGGCGGGCCTGCCCGATGAGCGCCCCGATCAAGGTCAGGGGGGCGCCGGCGCGGCGACACTGGCCGGTCTGAAGGTGGCGAAGGAACTCGGCATGGACGCGCCACCCACATCGAATAACTCTGGGGACGGACAGTAATGGCTGCCCCCACCGCCCAAGCCACACCGTTGACCCCGGTGATCAGCCGCTACTGGGACGACCCCGAGTCGTGGACATTGGAGACCTATCACCGCCACGACGGCTACCAGGCGATGAAGAAGGCCTTGGCCATGGAGCCCGACGCGGTCATGGGCACCGTCAAGGACTCCGGACTGCGTGGCCGCGGCGGCGCGGGCTTCTCCACCGGCACGAAGTGGTCGTTCATCCCGCAGGGCGACACCGGGGCGGCCGCCAAGCCGCACTACCTGGTGGTCAACGCGGACGAGTCGGAACCTGGTACGTGCAAAGACATCCCGCTGATGCTGGCAACACCGCACGTGCTCGTCGAGGGCGTCATCATCGCGTGCTATGCGATCCGGGCAAGCCATGCGTTCATCTACGTGCGCGGTGAGGTGCTGCCGGTGCTGCGCCGCCTGCAGAACGCGGTCGCGGAGGCCTACGCCGCCGGTTATCTGGGTCGCGACATCGCCGGATCCGGCTACGACCTGGAGTTGATCGTGCACGCCGGAGCGGGAGCGTATATCTGCGGCGAGGAGACCGCACTGCTCGACTCGCTGGAGGGCCGGCGCGGCCAGCCCCGGCTGCGGCCGCCGTTCCCCGCGGTGGCCGGGCTCTACGGCTGCCCCACGGTGATCAACAATGTCGAGACCATCGCCAGCGTGCCGGCGATCATCCTCAACGGGGTCGAATGGTTCCGGTCGATGGGCAGCGAGAAATCGCCTGGCTTCACGCTGTATTCGCTGTCCGGGCACGTCGCCCGTCCGGGCCAGTACGAGGCACCGCTGGGAATCACGTTGCGCGAGTTGCTCGCTTACGCCGGCGGGGTGCGCGCCGGGCACCAGCTCAAGTTTTGGACGCCCGGCGGGTCCTCGACCCCGCTGCTCACCGACGAGCACCTCGACGTGCCACTGGACTACGAGGGCGTCGGCGCGGCCGGCTCGATGCTGGGCACCAAAGCGCTGGAGATTTTCGACGAGACCACTTGCGTGGTGCGCGCGGTGCGCCGCTGGACCGAGTTCTACAAACACGAATCCTGCGGGAAATGTACGCCGTGCCGAGAGGGCACCTTCTGGCTGGACCAGATCTACGAACGACTGGAAACCGGCAGGGGCACCCACGAGGATATCGACAAACTGTCCGACATCTCCGACACCATCTTGGGAAAGTCGTTCTGCGCGTTGGGCGATGGCGCCGCCGCCCCGGTGATGTCGTCGGTTCAGCATTTCCGCGACGAGTACGTCGCCCACGTCGAAGGAGGCGGTTGCCCGTTCGACCCCCGAGACTCCATGCTCACGGCGGATGGAAAGGCATAACGCCCCGATGACCAGTGCGGCCAAAGCCCAAGCCGGCGATGAGGTAAGCCCGCCGGAGATGGTGACGCTGACCATCGACGATGTCGAGATCAGTGTTCCCAAGGGAACTCTGGTGATTCGCGCCGCCGAATTGATGGGCATCCAGATCCCGCGTTTCTGCGACCACCCGCTGCTGGATCCCGTCGGCGCTTGCCGGCAGTGCCTGGTCGAGGTCGAGGGACAACGCAAACCGATGGCGTCGTGCACCACCGTAGCCACCGACGAGATGGTGGTGCGCACCCAGCTGACCTCAGCGGCCGCCGACAAGGCCCAGCACGGCGTGATGGAGCTGCTGCTGATCAACCATCCGCTGGACTGCCCGATGTGCGACAAGGGCGGTGAATGTCCGCTGCAGAACCAGGCAATGTCCAACGGTCGCGCCGATTCCCGCTATACCGACGTCAAGCGCACGTTCGCCAAGCCGATCAACATCTCTTCGCAGGTGCTGCTGGACCGCGAGCGCTGCATCCTGTGCGCCCGCTGCACGCGGTTCTCCGAACAGATCGCCGGAGATCCGTTTATCGACATG
>DASXMA010000487.1:0-1746 GCA_036495965.1 Mycobacterium sp. | reverse complement strand
AAGCTCGATGGCCAGGTTATGGGTGAGCGCATGCAGCCCGGCTTTTTGCATCGAGTGCCCACACGATGGGGTCGCACCGATCGCCTGATGTGCCCACATGCTGCCGATGTTGACGATGGAGCCGCCCTCCCCACGGGCGATAATGCCCTCAACGACGGTCTGCGTCAGGAAGAACAGGGCATAGTTGAGCTCCATGTACGAGTCGTAGTCCTGCTCGTCGTACTCCAGAAACGGCTTGGGGCCGAAGATTCCGGCCGAATTGACCAACAGTGTCGCGTCGCTGTGATGCTCGGAAAGCTGGCGCTGCACATCGGAGATAGCGGCGCGATCCGTCAGCTCGGCGGCGATCCCCCACGCTTGGCCACCCCCGCCGGTCAGTTCGGTCACGGTGTCATCAACACGGTCTTTTGACCGGCCGACGATCACCGCGCTGCCGCCGTGGCGCACGACATCAACGGCGACCTGCCGGCCGATGCCGGCGCTGCCGCCGACGACGATGACCTTCTTGGCCTCAAAGTGCATATTCGGGATCCTTCCTGGTTCTCCTGACTGCTCCGACTGGACCGTTCTTCGTATCGACGACGCGTAACGGCCTCAGTGGGGGCGCCCCGCAAGCCAGCCGACAATCGCGCCCGGTTCTGGTCGTACTGAGACTGCAGCCAGGCGGGGTGAGCTGTCATCACCCCAACCACCTATTCACCCGGGTGAGTAATGCACCGCCGTGAAACCGAGGCGTGGATGGATACGGCTGTGTTGGCGAGCGTCGGCTGTTTGCCGGGTTGCGTCGCTCGCGTCCGCTAGCAACCTGTTTTGCGAAACGTAGATTGTTCGCCGTCGATCTGAAACCAGCACCAATTTAGGGCCATGGCGCGTACCCTGACCGGTATGGTCAAGACCAAGACCAAGACCAAGACCTGCGTACATTGCGGCCACACGTTCGATCTGAACGACCCACGGCGCGACCTGTCCGATCCGGACTGGCTTCCAGCCGCATCAGCCTATTGTTCGCACGAATGCAGTGACCGGTTCCATTGCAATCTGGCGCATTGCTGCTCGAAACACGTCAAAGAGAAGGCTCAGCGCGAAGCTGCCAAGGCGGCGCAACGCGAAACGTAGACCGATCGCCGTCGGATTTCTCTGTTGAGCCGTTCCCGGGGGTTGTTCGACCAGAGCCATCGACCGGATATAGAGATCAGAAAGCATACGCTCCTCCAATGGTCAGGAGGGCATAGCGGACGCGGAACCTCAGTCGTAAACCATTACCTCCCACTTCAATTCATCCCAAGTTTCAAGCCGAAGCGCGCGAGCCGCGGATTCAGTCAGCTCGGGTGCTGACGACGACCCCGACCGCGGCCACCAGGGCCGCACCGCCCAGGCTGATCTGGATCGCCACATGCAGGTCACGATGGCGCGCCCGTCGGAGCCTTCACGCTAAGTTCCACACCATCTCGTCCATTGCGCCGCGTTTCGTTCACAAATTCGTTCACAAGCTAACGGACACCGACGTGTTATCGGTGCGACACAATCCGCAATCGGCGGCGCGTGCTGTGTCTTACGCTACGTCTGCGAATCCCGCGGGGCGGCGTGCTGCGGCTGGTACAACAGTGCACGAACCAGCGGGCGTGGCCCGATGGACCGAAGCATCTGGCTGGCCGGGCGGACCCGTACCCGCTTCGGCCACCAGAACCAGCGTCCCATCACCGTCATGATCGACGGCGTGATGAGCGATCGGACGACGAAGGTGTC
>DASXMA010000486.1:0-5179 GCA_036495965.1 Mycobacterium sp. | reverse complement strand
TCCATCGGCGCGCTGCGTTCCCAGCGTTTCCACTTGCGAGAGCGTCGATCCCGCTCCGCCGGATCGATCATGCCGGCACGAACCAACGCCCGATACAGCCCCGACGGCGAGGGCAGCGGCCCGCCCCGCGATTGCCCAGCTCGAACGCCAGCCGGCGGGGACCCCAATACCGGCGAGTACGCCGCAACTCCAGCAGCATCGCCTCCACCTCCGCACCCATCTGATGCGGACCTCACCGGCCGAGGCGACCGATCCTTCAGCCCTTCCAGACCCTCGGCCTCATAGCGCGCGCCAACCACGCATGCAGCGTCTGGCGCGAAACCCCGACCTTCGCAGCGACCTGCGAGGTCGACAGGCCATCACCTATCGCAGCCATCACGGCCTGATACCTCTGCTCGGCCACGCTCAACTCCCTCATCCAAGGAGTGTCAAGGATCAGCCGAAGTGACTGTCAAGCATCAGCCGAGGCCACACACCCTTCGCGGTGCCCCCGGCCCGACTCGAACGGGCGACCTAGGGATTAGAAGGCCCTTGCTCTATCCACCTGAGCTACGGAGGCAATGCGCAGGTCAGTCTATCGAACTGGACTGCCGATCCGACTCCCCGACCGCCACGCGGGTGAAAAGTGTTCCCGCGCCGCAATTATCGGTTATGGTGTGAGCCTCGACACACGCACAACATCGGTTGGTAAACAGCCGTTAACCGCAACGAGGCGTGTGCATAACGTCGAGGGGTGGCGTTGCTATGAGCGTGGCCATGAACTTGACCTCGCGGTGCTCCTGGGCCGGTGGCCACGCACTGCGCTTGGCGGCCGATGCCAGAGATACCTATCGGGCCGGCGCCTTGTTGCTGCGCGGCTCGCCATTTGCGGTTGGCTGGTTTGCCGGCTGGCTCTATACGGAGTTTCCCCCGCATGTTTTGACCGGGCATGCCCTGTCCCGGGTATCGCGCCCGTCCATCGGCCGTGTTGGCACCAGCTGGGCCGCGCAGCGAGCGGATCAAACCCTCACCGCCGCGCTCGAGGAGTCCTTCGGAGCGGACTTCCGCGACCTGGTGTGTCATCCGACCTGCGAACAGTCCGAGTGCGCGCCCCGCGACGGGCTGTTGCGCATGCCGGGTCCCCACCGCAAGTACGCGCGGCAGACGTCCGACATCTCCTATGGTCCCGGTGGTCGCGACAACCTGCTGGACATCTGGCGGCGTCATGACCTGGCGCCCGGCCGCCGTGCGCCGGTGCTGATACAGGTCCCCGGTGGGGCTTGGGCTGTCAACGGCAAACGCGGTCAGGCCTACACGCTGCTGAGCCGGATGGTCGAACTCGGCTGGGTTTGCGTCTCGATCGACTACAGCAGGAGCCCGCGTTCCACATTTCCGGCGCACATCATCGACGTGAAGAGGGCGATCGCGTGGGTCCGGGAAAACATCGCCGACTACGGCGGCGACCCCGATTTCATCGCGATCACCGGCGGGTCCGCGGGCGCACACCTGGCCTCTTTGGCCGGACTCACCCCCAACGACCCAGCGTTTCAGCCCGGGTTCGAAAAGGCTGACACGACGGTCCAGGCGGTGGCGCCCTATTACGGCGTCTACGACTTCACCGACGCCGAGAACATGCACGAGCTGATGATGCCGTTTCTCGAGCAATTCGTGATGCGTGCTCGCTATGCCGACGATCCCGAGCGGTTCAGGGCGGCTTCGCCGATTTCGTACGCACACGCCCAGGCACCCCCGTTCTTCGTGCTGCACGGCGAGAAGGATGAACTGGTTCCCTGTGGTCAGGCCCGGGAGTTCTGCGCAGCCCTGCGTGCGGCCGGAGCACCCACGGTGGTGTACGCCGAGCTCGCCAATGCGCACCACGCGTTCGACATCACCCCGACCGTCCGATCGCGGCTGGCCGCCAACGCTGTCTCCGACTTCCTGGGCGTGGTCTACCGGCAGCGCACCACCTCGCCGCTGGATTCGTTGCCGCTGCCGGCAACCTCGGCGAGCTGAATTTCCAACCCCGCCGCCCACTTAAATACTTTCGTTAGCTGCGTACAGGCGCCCCTGGCTGCGCCTGTACGCAGGACCGGATCGCGGCTTTCACCAGCGCGTCAAGCCGACTAGCGTTGTGTTGGCAACTGGGTTGCAAAGTCTGAGGCAGGAGGCTTGAGCGGCGGTGACAAGGTTGACGAGTCGAGTTAACGATCATGACTGAATCCGTCGAGGCCGTTGGATTGTCCGACGCACTTGGGCCAGTCGACTATCTAATGCACCGGGGTGAAGCGAATCCCCGCACCCGGTCGGGGATCATGGCGCTGGAGCTCCTCGACGCCACGCCGGACTGGGAGCGGTTCCGGGCCCGGTTCGAAAACGCCTCCCGACGGGTGTCGCGGCTGCGGCAGAAGGTTGTGGTGCCGACGCTGCCGACAGCGGCACCGCGCTGGGTAGTCGATCCCGATTTCAACCTCGACTTCCATGTGCGCCGGGTACGCGTGTCAGAACCCGGCACCCTGCGTGAAGTGTTCGATCTCGCCGAGGTGATCCTGCAGTCGCCGATGGACATATCCCGGCCGCTGTGGACTGCCACCCTGGTCGAGGGTCTGGGCGACGGCAAGGCCGCGACCCTGCTGCACGTCAGCCATGCCGTCACCGACGGCGTTGGCGGTGTCGAAATGTTCGCGCAATTCTATGACCTGGAGCGCGATCCGCCCGCCAGGCCGACGGCGCCACAACCCATTCCGCAGGATCTAACCCCCAATGACTTGATGCGGCAGGGCATCAACCACCTGCCCCTCGCCATCGTCAACGGCGTCTTGGGTGTGCTGTCCGGAGCCGTATCGGCGACCGGGCGAGCGGTTTTGGACCCGGTGTCCACAGTTTCGGGGATCGTGGGCTACGCCACGTCGGGCATCCGGGTGATCAACCGAGCCGCCGAGCCATCGCCGCTGTTGCGTCGGCGCAGCCTGGCCACCCGCACCGAGGCCATCGACATCTCCCTCTCCGACCTGCACAAGGCCGCAAAAGCCGGCGGCGGATCGATCAACGACGCCTATCTCGCCGGTTTGTCTGGTGCGCTGCGGCGCTACCACGAGGCCCTCGGCGTCCCGATCAGCACGCTGCCGATGGCGGTGCCGGTGAATCTGCGGGCCGAAGCCGATACCGCCGGCGGCAACCGGTTCACCGGCGTCAACCTGGCAGCGCCGTTGGGTACCGCCGATCCGGTCGCCCGGATGAAAAAGATCCGCGCGCAGATGACGCAGCGCCGCGACGAGCCGGCGATGAACATCATCGGCTCCATCGCGCCGGTGCTGAGTGTCTTGCCGACTGCGATCCTGGAGGGGATCACCGGCTCGGTCGTCGGATCCGATGTGCAGGCCAGCAACGTCCCGGTCTATCCGGGAGACACCTACATCGCCGGTGCAAAGATATTGCGGCAGTACGGGATCGGCCCGCTACCCGGGGTGGCGATGATGGTGGTGCTGATTTCCCGGGGTGGATGGTGCACCATCACCGTGCGCTACGACAGGGCGTCGGTGCGCAACGAGGCGTTGTTCGCCCAGTGCCTGCTCGACGGTTTCGACGAGATCCTGGCGCTGGCCGGCGACCCGGCACCGCGGGCGGTTCCCGCGTCGTTCGCTGAGCCGACCCGCTCGGCGTCGCGATCGGTGTCCGGCTCATGAGTCCCGCCGAAGAGCAAGGGGCCCAGCGCGGCACGCCGAATTCGGCAGGGGACATGCGGTTGCCCGGCTCGGTGGCCGAGATCCTCGCCAGTGCTCCCGGCCCCAAGATCGGTGCGTTTTTCGACCTGGACGGGACATTGGTCGCCGGGTTCACCGCCGTGATCCTCACCCAGGAACGGTTGCGGCGCCGCGACATGGGGGTGGGTGAGCTGCTCGGTATGGTTCAGGCCGGTCTGAGTCATACGCTCGGGCGCATCGAGTTCGAGGATCTCATCGGTAAGGCCGCCTCGGCTCTGGCCGGGCGGCTGATAGACGACTTGGAGGAGATCGGCGAGCGGCTCTTCGCCCAGCGGATCGAGTCCCGGATCTACCCAGAGATGCGCGAGTTGGTCCGGGCTCACGTGGCTCGTGGCCACACCGTGGTGCTCAGCTCCTCGGCGCTGACCATCCAGGTCGATCCGGTAGCCCGCTTCCTTGGGATCACCAACATGCTGACCAACAAGTTCGAAACCAATGAAGACGGCTTGCTCACCGGCGGAGTGGTCAAGCCGATCTTGTGGGGACCAGGCAAAGCCGCTGCGGTGCAGCGGTTTGCGGCCGAGAATGGCATCGACCTCAAAGACAGCTACTTCTACGCTGACGGTGACGAGGACGTCGCCCTGATGTATCTGGTGGGCAATCCGCGGCCCACCAATCCCGAAGGCAAGATGGCCGCCGTCGCCAAGCGCCGCGGCTGGCCGATTTTGAGGTTCAACAGCCGGGGCCGCGTTGGTATCCGGCGGCAGTTGCGAACACTGGCCGGCTTCAGTTCGATGTTCCCGGTCGCCGCCGGCGCAGTGGGAATCGGCGTGCTGACTGGTAGCCGGCGGCGTGGCGTGAATTTCTTTACTTCCAGCTTTTCCCAATTGCTGTTGGCGATCAGTGGCGTGCATCTGAACGTCATCGGAAAAGAGAATCTCACCGCACAGCGCCCGGCTGTCTTTATCTTCAACCACCGCAACCAAGTTGATCCGGTTATCTCCGGCGCGCTGGTCCGCGACAACTGGGTGGGTGTAGGCAAGAAGGAACTGCAGAGCGACCCGATCATGGGCACCCTCGGCAAGTTACTGGATAGCGTCTTCATCGACCGAGACGATGCGGCAGCCGCGGTGGAGACGCTGCACACCGTGGAGGAGCGGGCGAGGAACGGACTGTCAATTGTGATCGCTCCCGAAGGCACTCGGATCGACACCACTGAAGTCGGGCCATTCAAAAAGGGGCCGTTCCGCATCGCGATGGCGGTGGGAATTCCCATCGTTCCCATCGTGATTCGCAATGCGGAAATCGTGGCATCTCGAAACTCCACCACGATAAATCCGGGCACGGTCGATGTCGCAGTGTTCCCGCCGATTCCGGTGGACGACTGGACACTCGAGACGTTGCCGGAGCACATCGCCGAGGTGCGCCAGCTCTATCTGGACACCCTGGCCAACTGGCCCGTCGACGAGCTGCCCGAGGTGGATCTGTACGCCGAGAAA
>DASXMA010000485.1:0-8865 GCA_036495965.1 Mycobacterium sp. | reverse complement strand
CCGGAGAAGACATCTCGAAGGAGGACCTCGGTGGACCGGACGTCGCACTACCCAGCGGGGTGATCCACAATGTCGCCGAGGATGACGAAGCCGTGCTCGACGACATCCGCCGCTACTTGTCGTACTTCCCGCCGAGCTCCTGGTCGTACCCGTCGCCGCTGCCCGCCGACGACACCAGCGAGCCACGGCGGACACCGGAGCTGCTCGACATCGTCTCCCGCGACAACCGCCGCATCTACGACATGCGCGCCGTGCTCGACGTGATCTTCGACCGGCCGGACTGGTTCGAGGTCCAGCCACCGTTCGGCAGGGCGATCATCTGCGCGCTGGCTCATCTCGGCGGCCATCCGGTCGCGGTGGTGGCCAACCAGCCCCAGGTGCTCGCCGGCTCCATCGACGCCGACGCCGCGGACAAAGCGGCGCACTTCATCATGGTGGCCGACTCGTTCCATCTGCCGATCGTCTTCCTTGCCGACAACCCCGGCATGCTGCCCGGCAGTCGGTCCGAGCGCAGCGGCGTGCTGCGTGCCGGCGCGCGAATGTTTGCCGCCCAGACGGCAGCCAGCACGATGAAGCTGCACCTCACGCTGCGCAAGGCATATGGGTTCGGTTCCATGGTCATGTCACTGCTGGGTTTCGACCACCAGGTCGCGACCTTCGCCTACCCCGGCGCGACGATGGGCGCCATGAGCGCGGCAGCGCTGAGCAGGGCGTCGCACGCTGGTGAAGACCTCTCCGCCAAGCTGCGTAACGCCGAGCTGCAAGCGTCGTATCGATCGGCCGAGCACATGGGATTCGACGAACTCATCGACCCCCGCGAGACACGCGACGCGTTGCTCGCATCCTTGCTTCGCGGCCTGTCCAGCCGGCAGGCCGCGGCCGAACCGGTGTCCCGGACCGTCATCATGCCTTAGCGTTTCGGCAGCGCGAGTGACGCTGGACGCCGCTTCGATAGGCCGCGACGACCGGCTCGAGCTCATCGGGCGTCGCCCCATGCATGATCACCGCGTCGGCACCGAAGTCGAATTCCTTACGGATGCGGTCCACGCACTGCTGGGCCGACCCGGTCGCCGACGGTTCCAGCCATTCGTCTGGAATCAGTGTCGCGATGTGCTCGATCTGCTCGGGCGTGGCCTTGTGATCGATTCCGCCCGCGATCGACGTCACCACCGGGTCTGCCCGGAACCGTTGCAGCACAGCGGGATCCCAATTATTCGTCTGCACCATCAGATCGCCGTACCCCTGCAGATAGGTGGCCAGACGCGCGACGGTCTTCTTCAGCCGCAACTGTTCGGGGAGGTGGTCGCCGACCGTCGCAAAGCACGACCACACCCGCACGCTGTCAGGATCGCGGTCCGCCTTTTCCGCGGCGGACTTGACCGTTTTGACGCAGCGCTGCAACGTCTCCGGGGTGAAGTAGGTGTGCAGGACGACGTCGTCGAACACCCGGCCCCCGAGCGCGAGCGTGTGGGGTCCGAAAGCCACCAACGCCAAGCGAATATCTTCCTTGAAGTCCGGGTCCAGAAACAGGATCGGGTACTTTCCCATCGGGCCGTCATGGTTGAAGATCACCTCGCCATGCCAGAGCCGGCGCATGACCTGGGCCCAATCTTCCATCTGCGCGGTCGTCACCGCAGGGATGCCGAATGCTCCGTAGATCGCGGCGATGCCGCGGCCGATGCCCAGGGTAAAACGGCCGCCGGAAAGCCGGTGCATGGTGGTGGCCCACGATCCGGTTATCAGTGGATGACGGGTGTTGTGATTGGTTGCGGCGGTGGCGATCTGCATCCGGTTGGTCACCGCGCACGCGGCGCCGACGAGCGACGAGGCCTCCTTGACATTCCACCGCTCGGAGATGAACGCGGTGCCGAAGCCCAACTCCTCGCCTCGGCGCGCCTCGTCCATCAGGGTCGCCGGTCCCTCCCCTCCGGCCCCGGCCAGCAGGTAGTAGCCCAATTCGTCAAGCGCGCGATCGCTCAATTCCAAACCCCTTGCTTGTAACCACAATTCCAGACCTCGGTGATCTTGCCGCCGACGACACGGAACACCTCGATGCTGGCAACCTTGGTTTCGGTGTTGGTTTCGGTCCCGTCCTTGGTGGTCATTGTCGAGTCGTAGACGATCGCGACGTGCTCACCGTCGTCGCCGGCGATCACGATATTCAAATCGAAGCGCAACTTGCCCAGCATCTCCCAGACGGCCTTGACCCGATTGACCGCCTGTTCGCGGGTCAGGGTGTGCGCCTCACCCACCTCGTGCCGGATGACGGTGTCGGCGAACAACTCCTCGGCCAGCGCCAGGTTGCATTGGTTCCAGACCACGAGGTTGTAGAGTTCGACCACTTCGCGCGCGGTCCGCATGGCTGCCATCACCCGACCGCCGCGTCCCCTGCTTTTTGTGAGGCCACCCCGCGCAGAAATCGCTCGGTGAGCCGCTGCACGCGCCGGGAGAACACATGACCGACATGACTGCCGTCGTGCCAGTACAGCTGGCCGCCCCAGCGTTCCTGCAACGCAATCGTCGGCTCGCGCATCGCCATTCGGTCGTGCCACGCACCGACAATGAGCCGGCGCCGCGGCGGCGGGGCGGGGTCGACTGCGAGTGGGTCGATCACCGAGGTCAGCTTCGAGACCTCCGGGGACCCCAATAGCTCCCGGAACCCGTTACGAGATGGCCCCCACCGCCCCAAGTGTCGCGCGATCATCGCATTGAGCCCCAGGATCGGGGTATACAGCGCAACCGCGTCGATCTGCCTTTCCAGATGGGAAACCAGCGCGGCGACCGGAGTACCCATCGAAATCCCAGATACCACAACAGCGGTGGCTTGCGGCTGCGCCCATCGGACAACGGCGCGTACCTCAGAGACCGCGCGCATCATGCCGGCGACGTTGCCCAATGGATCCATGTCCGGGTAGGCCGGCCATTCGCGGCGTCGGCAACCGTGGCCGGGCTGCACCGGCATTGCGACGTTGAAACCCAGCTTGTGATGTATCCGGCCGATCCGAGACAGCAATAGGTCTTCCGTGCGGCCCTGACCGGCGCCGTGTACCCATATGAGCCACGGCCTCGGGCCGTCGTGGTGCCGGCACAGGTGTACCACCGCCCTCGCCGGGCCACCAAAGCCCTCGGCTTCCAGCGTCTTCGGCAGCGCCGGATCATGCTCGAACGTCATCCGTTCATACGCCAGCCCGGCCCCGAAACCTGGCAAGCGCCGTCGCCGTAACGACGTCACCCGCACCGGTTGTGGATCGGCATGCGCACGGTCGATGCCCAGCTCCGACAACTCCTCGGCCGCCGCAGCGCACGCACTCAGCGACCGCACTGCCGCAGGGGTCCCGCCCAGCAACGAGAAGCCACCCAGGACAAGCTCGTCGAGCATGACCTCGCCGAACTGACGCATGCCGCGCCGCGACGCCGGGACCCAGCCAGTCGACTCGTTGAGTCCGGCTACCGTACGCGGCAGCACCATGCCGAGCTCGCGGGCCACGTCTTTGGCGAGGCCTAGACCGCTCAATACCTTAGCCATGCCGCTCACCCTTGAACCAACTAAGCCAGCTTGAAACCGGTGTATCCGCCGGTCGCGATTTCATCGCAGCGGCGCCGATATTCGGGGATTCCGCCGGTGTAGCCCATGTACATCCGTTTCTTGCCAGGCACATTGCCACCGTTGTACCAAGAGTTGCAGGAGGGGTGAACCAGCACCGTCTGCGCGACAAGCGCGGTGGCGTGGTCGATCCACTCCTGCTGCGCGGTGGCCAGCGCTTCGATGGTCCGGATTCCGCGGGCCCGCAGGTAGGCGATGCAGTCACTGATCCACTCCACATGCTGCTCCAGTGCGGCGACGAAGTTCGTGGCGGCGCTCGGGCTGCCCGGACCCTGGATCGTGAAAAGGTTGGGAAAGCCGGCGACCGCCAACCCAAGATAGGACAGCGGACCCTCGCTGGCCCAGAATTCGCCGAACGACACCTCGTCGCGGCCGCGGATGTCGATACGGCTCAGCGCACCGGTCATAGCGTCGAACCCGGTGGCGTAGATGATCACATCAAGTTCGTACGAATCGTGCTCGGTGCGGATGCCGCCCGGCGTGACCTCGCGGATCGGCGCCTTGCGCAGATCGACGAGTGTGACGTTGTCCCGGTTGAATGTCTCGTAGTAGCCCTGGTCGATGATCGGCCGCTTGCACGCGAACGGATGCACGGGCACCAGCGACGCCGCTGTTTCCGGGTCCTTGACAATCCGGGTTACCGCCTCGCCGTACAACTTGGCAGCCATCCGATTTGCTTCGATGTCGAAGAATACGTCGCTCCAGTTGAGCGCGCCCATGACGCCGTGCTCCCCGATGGCGCGCAATTGCTCTTCGCGGGTCGCGGACTTCAACGGTGGCCTGCCCAGCATCTCCAGCAGCACCGAGAAGGCGCTCAGTCGCGCCGCCCCGATCGGGTGCGCCCGTTGGGCGGCCCGGATTTCGCCGTAACGAGCTTTCATCTCGTCCAGCTCGCCGGGCTGGAAGCGCCGCACCCGCCACGGCAGCGTGTACGCAGGCGAACGCTGGAAAACACAGAGCTGCAAGGCCACCCGAGCCACCACCGGGATGAGCTGAACACCGGTCGAGCCGGTGCCGATGACGCCGACCCGCTTTCCGACGAGGTCGCAGTCCTCCTTCGGCCAGCGGCTGGTGAACAGCGATGTGCCGGTGAAGCTGGCCATTCCCGGGATGTCGGGCTCCAGCGGTGCCGACAGGATGCCGGAGGCGGCCACCACAAACGGCGCGGCGAAGGACTCGCCAGACTCGGTTTCCACCATCCAGACGGCGGCGTCTTCGTCGAAGTTCATCGCAACGACCTTGGTGTCGAACTGGATGTCGCGGCGAAGATCGAGCCGGTCGGCGACGAAGTTCAGATAGGCCTCGACCTCCGGCTGGGCGGGCATCGACTCCGTCCAAACCCATTCCTGCTCAATATCTTCGGAGAAGCTGTAGGAGTATTCGATGCTCTCGATGTCACACCGTGCGCCGGGGTATCGGTTGAACAGCCAAGTCCCGCCTACGTTTTCGGCCATCTCCAGCACCCGGGTCCGTATTCCGAGCTGACGCAGCCGATGGAGCATGTACAGACCGGAGAATCCGGCGCCGATGACGAGCGCGTCGAAGGACTCGAAGGAAGTGTCGGGGTCAACCATCGAAGCTCGCTTTCAGCTCGTCAGCCGCTCGAGTCATCAGGTTGCGGCGTGGAAACCCTCCGCTTTAGCCGCGGAAGGAAACGCCGCTTCCTTCCTTTCGGCAGGTTGTCGGTGGTCGTGGCTAGGTTGTTGCTGTGTGCAGATTTCGGTTGCTTCCCAGCCCTGAGCAGGCGGCAACGTTGGCTGAGCACTGCCGTCACGCACGGTTTGTGTGGAATCTGGCCGTGGAGCAGCAGCGGCACTGGCAGCCAGGCCGGGACGCGCCCTGCTATAACGAGCAGTGTGCCCAGTTGACTGCGGCCCGCGCTGAATACGACTGGCTGGCCGCCGGGTCGCAGACCGTGCAGCAGCAGGCGTTGCGGGACTTCGCCCAGGCGATTCGCAACTTTTTCAACGGCACCCACCGGCGCCCGACGTGGCGTAAGGCCGGAAAGCATGAAGGATTCCGGCAAGTCGGATTCAAACTGCGCCACCTCAAACGGCTCAGCCGCCGCTATGGGCAGGTTTGGATACCCAAGGTCGGCTGGGTGGTATTCCGCTGGACCCGCAACATCGCCGACACGGTGAAGTCGTATCGAGTCACGTTGGATCGATCGGGCCGCTGGCACATAGCTTTTGCTGTTATCCCCGGCCCTGTCGCGGGCCCCGGTGATGGCAGCGTTGTTGGTGTGGATCGCGGCGTGGCGGTATCCGTGGCGTTGTCCAGCGGGGAGCTGCTGGGTGTTCCTGGCCTTCGTGCTGGTGAAACCAAGCGCCTGCACCGACTGCAGAAGCGGCTGGCTCGGGCGCAGCGCGGATCTGATCGGCGGGCGCGAACGAAGCTGGCCATTGCGAAGTTGCGGGCCCGCGAATCCGATCGCCGCCGTGACTGGGTGGAAAAGACCACCACCGATCTGGCGCGCCGCTTCGATATCATCCGCGTCGAGGACTTGAACGTGCGTGCCATGACCCGCTCGGTGCGCGGGACTCGTGAACGCCCGGGCAAGCACGTCGCGCAGAAACGGGGCCTCAACCGTGAGATCAGCCGCCAAGGGTGGGGGCTGCTGGTGGCCCGGTTGAAGCACAAAGCGGCGGGGCGACTCGAACTCGTTCCAGCAGCGTATACGTCGCAACGATGCTCCCACTGCGGGCATACCGCGCCGGAAAACCGCAAGAGCCAAGCTGTTTTCCACTGCGTCGCCTGCGGCGCGGGCCCGTGCAATGCCGACGTCAACGCCGCACGCAACATCGCCGCCGGACGGGCGGTGACAGCACGGGGAGACCTCGGCACTAGCCGGTCCGCGAACCGTGAACCTCAACTCTGTTCTCCTGCTGCCTAGGCGCTACGGGGTTGGAATCCACCGGCTTAAGCCAGTGGAGGACGTCAATTCACTCCTTGCCGCGCGCTGACCGAACTGCTGAAATCTATACTGTAACCGACTTAGTATCAACGATCACGGGAGGCGCCGCCGTGAAAGTGCCTTTCACCTGGAAGGCAACCGGGTGGTTCATGGTCGGGTGGTCGCCCGAATTCCCGGTGGGCGAAGTGCGGCAGCTGCAATATTTCGGCGAGGATCTGGTGGCCTATCGGGATGAGCACGGTGAACTGCACGTCCTGGAGGCGCACTGCAAACACCTCGGCGCCCATATCGGCCACGGCGGCAAGGTGGTCGACGACTGCGTCGAGTGCCCCT
Source organism: Mycobacterium sp. (assembly GCA_036495965.1). Lineage (GTDB taxonomy): Bacteria > Actinomycetota > Actinomycetes > Mycobacteriales > Mycobacteriaceae > Mycobacterium. The sequence goes on along the minus strand of DASXMA010000485.1, from coordinate 2,014 downwards.
TCCACGGGTGGCGCTGGGGTCCGGACGGAACCAATCGATACATCCCCTATCAACCGGACCGACCCAACCGCGCTCTGCGTCTGCGGGTGTTTCCCGTCCGGGAGCAGTACGACTGCGTGTTCATCTGGCATCAGCCGGACGGCAAGGATCCGCAGTGGGAAATGCCGGACATCTTCCGAAAGTTCCCCCAATTCGAGACCGATCCGGTGGCTTATTACCGGGCCTATCCGGAGTTCTCCCGGCGCGCGGAGCGCGAACCGGTACATCCGCAGATCGTGGCGGAGAACCCCCCCGACAGTGCTCATTTCGCGTACGTCCACCACGCCACGGTGACGCCGCGGGTGCTGGACTGGCAGATCGTGGACCACGAATGGCAATTCATTGCGGGCTGGCCAGACGCACGCAGCGACAACTCCGAGGATCTCGCGTTGCGGTTTCACAGCCACTTGTTCGGCCTCGGAGGAGCGATCAGCGTCTTCGAGGGTGCGCAGAATCACCGGCTGATTTTCACTTGCACGCCGGTCGATGATGAGTGTTCGGACCTGTTCTACTCGATCTGGTGGCCCCGAGTCCCCGGCGACACCTCCGACGTGCCGGAGGGCGGGCTGCGCGAGCTCATCGAGAAGCAGTTCCTGTCCACCGTCTTCGACGATCTGGAAATCTGGCGCTACCAGAAGTACGTGGAACACCCGCCACTGTCCAGGGTCGACGCGAAAGCGTATATGGCACTGCGTAAGTGGGCGAGTCAGTTCTACGAGGTGCCCCGTTGAAACGTCGTGACGCAGATGACTGAACTAGCGGAACTTGTAGCGCCCGAGCACACCGCAATTATCACCCAGGAATGCCAGGACGCGGTCATCGGCCCGAATGCAGGGCTGGCGCAACTCGCCCAGGAAGCGCGCCGTGTTGCATTACCCAACATCGTGCGGCTGCTGCCGGCGGCGCGGGCGGCCAGTGTGCGCGTCGTGCATTGCTTGGTGCAGCGACGCCCCGATGGGCTCGGCTCCAACCACAACGCCAAGATTTTCAGCCTCGGACGCGGCGAAGTAGACATCGTACCCGGCACGCCCGGGGCAGCCGTTCTGCCCGAATTAGGCCCGCAGCCAACTGATCTTGTTCTGAGCAGGTGGCATGGCGTCGGACCGATGGGGGGCACCGACCTCGACGCGGTGCTGCGGAACCTCGGAGTGTCCACGATCGTGGTCGTCGGTGTTTCACTGAATATCGCGATACCCAACGTCGTCATGGACGCGGTCAACGCCGCCTATCGCGTCGTCGTGCCCCGCGATGCCGTCGCCGGCATTCCGACCGAGTACGGCGAGGCCATCGTCGCAAACACCCTGTCGCTGCTGGCGACCATCACCACGACCGACGATCTGCTGCGGGTATGGAGGCAGCCATGACTGACCACACCGCAACACAATTCACGGTGCCGGCCGTCGCGAAAGCCGTCGCAGCCGCGATTCCCGATCGGGAGCTGCTGATTCAGGGCGAGCAGCGCTACAGCTACGCCCAGGTGATGGAGCGATCGAACCGACTCGCCGCATATCTGCACTCGCGGGGACTCGGATGCCACACCGAGCGCTCCGCGATCGCCGGCCATGAGGTGGGCCAGGACCTACTCGGCATATACTCCTATAACGGAAATGAATTCGTCGAGGCGTTGCTCGGCACATTCGGAGCGCGAGTTGCGCCGTTCAACGTCAACTTCCGGTACGTCAAAAGTGAGCTGCAGTATCTGCTGGCGGACTCGGGGGCGACCGCGCTGATCTACCATTCCGCGTTTGCGCCGCGAGTAGCCGAAGTGCTTCCGGATCTTCCGCAGCTACGCGTGCTGATTCAGATCGCCGACAAGTCCGGTAACGACTTGGTTTACGGCGCAGTGGATTACGAGACCGTCATCGCATCCAGCTCGCCTTTGACACCGCCGGTGCGGCATTCACCCGATGACTTGTACGTCCTGTACACCGGTGGCACCACTGGGATGCCGAAGGGCGTGCTGTGGCGCCAGCAC
>DASXMA010000484.1:0-8100 GCA_036495965.1 Mycobacterium sp. | reverse complement strand
GCGGAGCACCCGCCGCAGACAATCCCACGAAGCTACATACGCAACATTTGTCACGCGACTCAACGGCTCCTGTCAGAATGGAGCGGATGTTGGATACGCCCGAGACGGAAGTTTCCCCAGCCGGCCCGGCCGCCGACGAGGCGGAACAGCCGGCGGCCGGGTTTCAATGGCCGCGCGCCTTGCAAGCGACCGCGACTAGACGGGCATTGCTCCTCTTCGCGCTCGGCGGTCTGTTGATCGCCGGGCTGGTGACAGCTATTCCGGTTGGCGGCGGTGGGCCGGGGCGGCTGACCGGCTACCTCGACAGCGATCCGGTGCCCAGTACCGGAGCCAAGAGCGACGCCGCCTTCAACCGCGCCAAAAGCGGCGATTGCCTGATGTGGCCGGATATCACCCCGGAGTCGGCGAGCATCGTCAACTGCGCGGACGACCACAAGTTTGAAGTCGCCGAGTCCATCGATATGCGGACGTTCCCCGGCTCGGAGTACGGGCCCAACGCGGCTCCCCCGTCGCCCGCGCGTATTCAGCAGATCAGCCAGGAACAGTGCGAAGCTGCGGTGCATCACTACCTCGGACCCAAGTTCGATTCCAACAGCAAGTTCAGCGTCAGCATGCTGTGGTCGGGTGACCGAGCATGGCGCCAGTCCGGCGAACGCCGCATGCTGTGCGGCCTGCAGCTGCCCGGGCCGAACAACCAACAGGCCGCGTTCAAAGGCAAGGTCGCCGACGTCGACCAGTCCAAGGTTTGGCCCGCCGGCACCTGCTTAGGTATCGACTCGGCGACCAACCAACCGATCGACGTTCCGGTCGACTGCGGGGCCCCGCATGCAATGGAGATCACGGGCACGGTCAACCTGGCCGAGAAATTCCCCGCTGCTCTTCCCGCCGAGCCCGAGCAGGACGGCTTCGTCAAGGACTCCTGTACCAAGATGACCGACGCCTACCTCGCGCCCGTCAAGTTGCGCACGACCACCCTGACGCTGATCTACCCGACCGTGTCGCTGCCCAGTTGGCAGGCGGGCAGCCGTGAGGTCGCATGCAGCATCGGCGCCAGCCTGGGCAACGGGGGCTGGGCCACGCTGGTGAATAGCGCCAAGGGACAGCTGCTGATCAACGGTCAGCCACCGGTACCACCGCCCGACATTCCCGAGGAGCGGCTCACGCTCCCGCCGATTCCGGTTCAGGCGCCGGCGGCGCCCACCTCCCAGCCAGATGCAATCCCGCCGAACAATCAGCACCTCCCGCAACAGCCGGTGCAACAGCCGGTTGTGACGCCTCCCCGGGCGCCGGCGTCCCAGGCTCCGGCTACGCAAGCACCGCAGGAAGCTCCGCCGCCCCCGGCAGACGGCGGGGCGCCGCCGCCCCCGGCCCCTGAGGCACCACCTCCACCGCCGCCGCCCGCCAACCCCGCACCGCCGCCGCCCGCCAACCCCGCACCGGAGCCGCCGCCGCCCGCGCCGGGGGGCTAGCCGGTGGCCGTGCGGATGGACCCGCAGCGGTTCGACGAGTTGGTCTCCGACGCGCTCGACCTGATCCCACCCGAGTTGACGGCCGCGATGGACAACGTCGTCGTGCTGGTCGAAGACCGCCACGCTGAAGACCCCGAACTGCTCGGTCTGTACGAAGGGGTGGCGTTGACCGAGCGGGACTCCGACTACGGCGGATCGCTGCCGGACGCCATCACGATCTACCGCGGGGCGCTGCTGGATGTCTGTGAATCCGACGACGAGGTCGTCGAGGAGGTGGCGATCACGGTGATCCACGAAATCGCCCACCATTTCGGCATCGACGACGACCGGTTGGAAGAACTGGGCTGGGCGTGACAGCCGCCGAGAATCCGCAGGCATCCACCTGGGCGCGGCATCCCGAATTTGTCCGGGACCGGTGCTATGAACGCCGTATGAGCGCAGACTGCCGCGACTGCCGGGCAGGACTAGATCACTGCCACGGCACCATCATTCGCCATTGGCTGCACCGGTCGGAATGCACCGAGCCAGGCTGCGTCAGTCCTGAGCTGTTGCCGCACACGTTCGTCGTCGACTGCGATGCCGTCGGCTGCGGATGCACCGAAGAATCGGTCGCGCAAGCGGTTTGATCGCCTCGTCAGCCCATCGGGTCGGCACTTGACCGCGCCGCGTCCGCGAGGGGGCTGGCTTCGGCTTGTGGGTAGAACGGCGGCGTCAGGGTTCCCCATCGCACACAACTCCACCGCCCGTCGGTGATCGGGGCCAAGACCACCGACTCGGCGTTGTCCAGGTGGTTGTCCAGCGCGAAGTTTCCGTCCACACCGGCGAGCACCGCGGAGGCCAGGCGGATCGCCGCGCCGTGACTGACGACGACGATGTCGCCGTCCCACTGGTCGTCGTCGAGGTAGCGCATCCGCAGGTCGGTGAGCACCGGCACGTAGCGGTCCAGCACCTCGTTGGCGCTCTCGCCGCCGGGCAGTGGCACGTCGAGCTCGCCATGTTGCCAGCGGTCGTAGATGGCATTGAATTCCGCGACAGCGTCGTCGTCGTTGCGGTTTTCCAGTTCCCCGACCTGCACCTCGTGAATGCCGACAACCTCGTGGGCAGCCACATCGAGTTCGGCGCCGATCACCGCGGCCGTCTGCGACGCCCGGGTGGCGACCGAGTGCGTGAGCATTGCCGGCCGGCCGGAACCCAGGGCAAACGCCCTGGCCTGGTCGCGGCCCTTCGGCGTCAGCTCGGCCCCCGGCGGCCGGGTGTCCAGCCTGCGCTCGACGTTGCCGTAGGACTGGCCGTGTCGCACCAGCACCAGACGACCGCTCATCGCCCAAACCCTCCGGACCCCGAATCTTGGACTTGCTCCGCTTTGCCTGCCCGCAGCCGCGCCAGCCACCGTGACGCCTCGTCGCCCGGCGGCGGCAGCACCGCGGCGGCCACGCCCGTCGGCCAGGAACCCAGGTATCGCACATTCGCACAACGACGGTGCAGTGCTGTGAGTGCCTCGGCGACTGCGTCGTCGTCGATGTGGCCGACGCAGTCGGCGAAGAACAGGTAGGTGCCCAGTTCGGTGCGGGTCGGCCGGGATTCGATCCGGGTGAGGTCAATGCCGCGGATACCGAATTCAGCGAGTGCGGTCAGCAGCGCCACGGGCGCGTTGTCGATGCGCAACACCACCGACGTGCGGTCGGCGCCGGTGCGGGCCGGTGGCGGCCCTGGCAGGCCGACCAGGACGAAGCGGGTGCAGGCGTTGGGTTCGTCGACGACACCGTCGGCCAGGGCGGCAAGCCCCCAATGGACCGCGGCCAACGGCGAGGTCACCCCGGCGTCGGCGTTGCCCTCGGCCACCTGTCGGGCGGCGTCGGCATTGGAGTACGCCGGCCGCAGTTCGGCGCCGGGCAGCTGCGCGGTGAGCCATTGCCGCACCTGCGCCGCGGCCACTGGGAACGCCGCCACCGTGCGCACGTCGGTGGCACTACGACCCGGTTTGACGACGATGCTGAACGCTACGTCCAACGTGATCTCGGCGAACACTTGCAAGGGCGAATCGATGGCCAAGCTGTCCAATGTGGCCATCACCGACCCGTCGATCGAGTTCTCGATCGGCACGCACGCGTAGTCGGCATCCCCGTTACGGACAGCGTCCAGTGCCGCGGGCGTGCTCTCGATCGGCAACGGCCGCAACGCATCCGGCCCTTGGTCGGGAACCAACCCGGCTGAAGTCATCTGTAGCAGCGCCGCCTCAGTGAAGGTCCCTTCGGGACCGAGATAAGCAATGCGGACCACGCTCCAACCCTAGCGGCGGCCGCCGCGAAACATGTCTTGCGGCACTCATCGATCTAAGTTAAGTTAGGCTTACCTAAGCTGATAGGAGAATGATGTTACCGCTGACCAGCGCCGCGCCGGCGACTGCCGAACGCATCCGCAGCGCCTGTACCCGGGCCGGCGGCGCGCTCCTGGCCATCGAGAACGAGGACGCGCGCGAGGACCCGGCCGCCACGCCGGTACATCACTTGCTGCACGACGGGTCCTTCGCCGTAGCACTTCCGGCCGACCGCGACGGCGGGGCCGCCCGGGTCTATGGTTCGCAAGCGCTGCTCGAGCTGACCGACTATGCGCCGCTGCCGCTGCGCGAACCGGTCCGTTCACTGGTCTGGGTCCGCGGCCGCCTGCAGCAGGTTCCACCGGGCGCGGTGACAAATATTCTCGATCTGATCGCCACCGAGTCTCCGGATCCGGCATTGCTGCAAGTCGATACACCCAGGTCCATGCCTTCGGATGGGGGAGAGCCCCGATACACGCTGCTGCGACTCGAGATCGCATCCGTGGTGGTGACCGACGCCATCGGTGCCGAGGCCGTCAGCGTGCAGGACCTGCTGGTAGCTCGCCCCGACCCGTTCTGCGGGATCGAGTCGAGCTTGCTGTGGCACTTGGAAAACACCCATGGCGACGTGGTCGCACGACTGGTATCGCGGCTGCCGTCAGCGCTGCGGCGCGGACACGTTCGCCCGCTGGGGCTTGACCGCTACGGAGTGCGGTTTCGCATCGAAGGCAACGACGGTGACCACGACATCCGGCTGCCCTTCCACAAACCGGTGGACGACATGACCGGGCTGAGCCAGGCGATCCGGGTGCTGATGGGCTGCCCGTTCATCAACGGGCTGCACGCCCGTCAGTAACCGACCCGGTGCGCCGGGATTTCGACTGTCTGTGCTGAGGGTGGGTGACGCCACGTAGGTTATCCGGGTGAACCGCGACCGATCCCCGGAACGTCGGCGGCCTCGGAAACCGGTCCCGCCGCGGCAAGCGCGTGCGGAACCACCGCAGATGATTCGCCGCGAAACCGGCGCGCCGTCACCGACGGCGGAGACGGTGCCGCTGCGCCGGGCGTCCGCGCCGGTCTCCCCGGTCAATGCAGCCCCCGGATCGGGCCCTCCGCCGCGACCCCTTGCGCCTGGTTCGCGCCCCGGCTCGCCGCAGCGATCTGAGCCCCCACCCCGACCCGTCGCACCAAGCACAGGCCGCAAGCGCGGCAAGCGCCGTTGGGGCCGGATGGTGGCGCTGAGTCTGCTGATCGGCGCGCTGCTCGCCGGCGCGGGCATCGTGGGCGGGGGCTTTTGGTTCGACACGAGGCTGCACCGTGCGGCCGTATTGGTGGACTACCCCAATCGGCCCGGGGCCGGCCGTGGCATGAACTGGCTGCTCGTCGGCTCGGACAGCCGCCAGGGCCTTACCGCCGAGCAGCAGCAAGATCTGGCCACCGGCGGCGACATCGGCACCGGTCGCACCGACACGATTCTGCTGGTGCATGTGCCTGCGTTCGGGTCGAGTACCCCCACGACAATGGTGTCGATACCGCGCGATTCGTATGTGCCCATCCCCGATCACGGCAAGGACAAAATCAACTCCGCGTTCGCAATGGGCGGGGCAACCTTGCTGACTCAAACAGTGGAGCAAGCTACCGGGTTGCGCCTCGACCACTACGCCGAGATCGGATTCAGCGGGTTCGCCGCGCTGGTCGACGCGCTCGGCGGAGTTACCGTGTGCGCGACCACGCCGGTCAATGACCCGTTGGCCGGCATCGACCTGCCGGCCGGCTGTCAAAAGCTGGCAGGTCGCAATGCACTCGGCTATGTCAGGTCTCGCGACACACCGCGGGCGGATCTGGACCGGATGATCAACCAACGGCAGTTCATGTCGGCGCTGATGCACCGCACGTCCAGCCCGGCGGTATGGCTGAATCCGTTCCGTTGGTACTCCGTCTCGCATGCGGCTGTCGACGCCCTGACCGTTGACCAGGGTGACCATGTATGGGACCTCGCCCGGCTCGGCTGGGCGCTGCACGGGTCCACCACCTCAGTGACCGTCCCTATCGGTGAGTTCAGCAGTGGCGACGCCGGGGCGGTGGTGGTGTGGAACCACGACGTGGCCGCCAAGTTGTTCGACGCACTTGCCTCCGACGCTCCAGTGCCCTCCGAGGCGCTCCAGGGACAGCACTAGCGATTTCGTCAGGGGCCACGCGCCACGCTTTAATAATCGACAAATCAACGGGAATTTCAACGTAGCCTTGCTTTACTTAGGCAAACCTGGCCTGAGCTAACTACATTTAGGCGGCCGCATTTCGAACTTAGGAAACCCTTTCCTGAGTAAGTAATACCTTCGTTGCATACGCGTTCCACCAGCGCTAACCTGCTGATATGAGCACTTATGACGGCCCCAAGACAAAGTTCCACGCATTGCTGCAGGAACAGATTTTCAATGAATTCACCAGCGCCCAGCAATATGTGGCGATCGCCGTTTATTTCGACGGCGCCGACCTGCCGCAATTGGCGAAGCATTTTTACGGCCAAGCGGTCGAGGAACGAAACCACGCGATGATGCTGGTGCAACATCTGATCGATCGCGACGTGCACGTCGAGATCCCCGGAGTGGACCCTGTGCGCAATCAATTCGACAAACCACGCGACGCGCTGGGCCTGGCGCTCGATCAAGAACGTGCGGTCACCGATCAAGTCAGCCAGCTGACAGCGGTGGCCCGCGACGAGGGTGACTACCTCGGCGAGCAGTTCATGCAGTGGTTCCTGCAGGAGCAGATCGAAGAGGTGGCGCTGATGACGACCTTGGTGCGGGTTGCCGATCGTGCCGGAGCCAACCTGTTCGACCTGGAGAACTTCGTCCACCGCGAGGTGGGTTCGGCGCCCGCGGGCAGAGGCGCCCCGCAGCCCGCCGGCGGACACCTCTCGCCTAACTAGTCGCCGACGCGGTTGGTGGGGGCGTTCTGCAGCCAGGCCTTCGTCCGACCTGGGTGGTGAGTGGCAAGCCAGGCCACCCCGACATCGCGGCAGAAGTCGATGTCTTCGTAGTCGTCGACATTCCAGCAGTACACCGCCCGGCCCTGGGCGATGGCTCGGTCGACGAGTTGCGGATATTCCTTCAACGCCGCCAGCGACGGCCCGACGGCGGTGGCCCCGACTGCAGTGGCCGCGCTGCTGGCCAGATAACGGGCGGTCTTTCCGAGCAGCACCGTCGGCAGCATCGGTGCGGCTCGCCGGATCCGCCAGACCGCGGCCGCCGAAAACGACATCACCACCGCGCGGGACCGGTCGGCGGACGCGGGTGCGGCGATACCGAAGCGGTGCAGCAGCGCCAGCAGCTTGCTTTCCACCAGCGAGCCGTACCGAACCGGATGCTTGGTCTCGACAAAGAGCTTCACCGGCCGGTGCCAGTCCAGAACGAGGGCAACGAGCGCATCCAACGTCAGCAGGCTGGTATCACCGTGCGTACCGTCCGGACGCCAGCTGTCATGCCACGCACCGTATTCGAGCTCGCGTAGCTGGGCCAGGGTCATCGTGCTGACCAAACCCGCTCCCGTCGAGGTCCGGTCCAGCCGACGGTCATGCACGCAAACCAGATGACCGTCGCGGGTCAGCCTGACATCGCATTCGACGCCGTCGGCGCCTTCTTTGAGCGCGAGTTCATATGCGGCCAGCGTGTGTTCGGGGCGAGCGGCCGAAGCGCCCCGGTGGGCTACAACAAATGGATGCCCGGCGAGCACCTCGTCGGCCCACGTCATATGACTATGCTGCCGGTTCCTGCCCCGGCAACTCAACCTGACCAGCCGATGCGGTCCCGGCGGGTCGACCGGGGAGATCTGGGTCCACCACGACCCAGCGATGTGCAGGCCGTTCGACCGGTTTGCTCACGAAGCCCTCGAAGACCCGGGCGACGGCGGCCACAGCGGCCGCCGCGAGCAGATATGCGAGCACCATCAAAACGGTGTTGTTCGCGATGCTCTGTGCGTCGCTGGCGAAGCTGGAAATAATGGCGAAAATCGAAACCGTATAGCTGACAACCCAAGCGATCCACCACTGCACGATAGGTCTTCTTAGCCGGGCGTAATGCTCTTCCATCGTTGCCAGCTCGATGACGTACACGGGAGCCCACAGCAGATTGGCCAGCGGCACCACGCAGCCGACCCACAACGCGCGGACGGGGCGAGGTTCCGGCATCCCCTGATGCGAGAACACCGCGGCCCGCCGCGCGATCAGCCAGCGGATCAGCATCACCCCACAAGTGCTTACCGCCGCGAGCGCGGCCACACTGGCCAAAATCCCGAGCCAGTCCGCAGCGGTAGCCA
>DASXMA010000483.1:0-3358 GCA_036495965.1 Mycobacterium sp. | reverse complement strand
CGAATCGACTACGCCGGGAGCGACGCATTTCTTCACGTACAACGCCATGTGTTCGACCGTGCTAGAGACGCTGTACGCGCCGATCGATTTGTCGATCGATGTCCAGCAGCGCACCGCAAGCCTCACGGTAGACGGATTGGTGCAGTGACGCGGCATGCCGCTGCCCAAACCGGCGAACCAAGCGCTGCCGCCAAGGATACGTCTCAGTACATCGGAAGGCCCACGCTACATCTATGCCGAGATGGGCACCGGCAACTCTGTGGTCCGCGCCGGAATCGAGCTGGACTTCACCGACAGTTACTACCAGTTCAACGAGCTGCACATGAACCAGAACGGACTGATCCGCTGACCACAACATCGTGGCTGCGGCACCACCGGGGCCGCCTCCTGGTAGGCCTGGCCTGCATCACGATTGCAGCCTGGATCTACATCGTGTTAACAGCACGCTCGATGACAACTGGGTCGACCGGTATGAGCGACGGTTCTATGACGCCCGGGTCGGCCGGCATGAGCAACATGAGCGGCAATTCGATAGCGCCGGCGGCGAACGCGATGATGGGGATACGGCCTCGGACAGCAACCGAATTCGGTCTGGTGCTGATCATGTGGGCACTGATGATGGTTGCCATGATGGTTCCCACAGCGGCGCCGATGACCCTGGTGTATGCGGCGGTCGCGCGTAAGGCCGCCACGCGCCCCAATCCACTAGGCGCGACATTCGTCTTCGTCGGCGGCTACATCGCTATATGGACTGTTTTCAGTCTGGTGGTCACCATTGCTCAATTTGCCCTTGACCGGGCCGCATTACTGTCGCCGATGTTGGTATCGACCAGCGCTGCAACTCCGGCCAACTGTTGTTGAGGATTCCCGCGCGACTATCGATTGAAGATCAGCGACTGCGGCATCGTTTGAAAACCGCTGGATGGCCGGTCGAGGTGCTGTACGAGCCCGCGATGTTGTCGTGCAGCCGTACAACAAGTTCCGGTGCACACCAATCGACCGTTTCGTGTGCACCTTGGTGCGCAGGCACGGGACTACCATCCCTGCGTGTGCCGCTACGGACCGATGGCACGGCGGCAGCGTTACCAACAAATGTTGATGTGATGTTGATCTGTGTACTTTGAGGTCAGAAAATGGGCTCTGACCTGCATGTTCTGTTGTGGAGCTGCCGGGAATCGAACCCGCTACAGAAATCCCGCTGAGCAGCGGAAACGCTGAAGCTGACGACGCGAAACGACGCTAAACGACGCGGAATTACCCGCGGATACGCGAAAGGTGTTGACGCCGTCAACAGGCGGCAGGTTTCATTGCGTCTGTTCTGGGTGGTTGCTGATGCCGTCGAACATCAATCGGACCGCGGCTTGAATGGTGTTTGACCAGTCGTCGGGGTCGAAGGCGGGATTGAGCCCGATCATCGCTAGGCCGAAGATCATGCCGACGACGGCGCGGGAGGTGGCTGTGGTGTCCAGGTCGGCGCGTAGATAGCCGAGCTCCCGACCGTGCTCGTAGTAGTTGGCATTCAGCTCGACAGCGAAATCGAACATGCCGTCGACGCGTTGGCGCAGGTCGATCTCGTTGCTTGCGGCCCCGATGAGCACGAGCCGCACCCAACGAAGGTTGCGGCTGATTTCGGCGAGAGCTGCGGCGATGCGGGCAGATTGGTCGCGGTACTGGGCCTCGGTGTTGGCCGCGTCGGGTGCATTTTCTGCGGCCAACGCCGCGGTTATCCGGTCGATGACAGTGTTGATGACTTCGTCGAGGATCGCGCGCTTGTTGTCGAAGTGGCGGTAGAAGGTGGAATGCCCGATGCCGACCCGCTTGGCGATGTCAGCCACGCCGGCGTCGTGGTAGCCGGATTCGGCGAACACCTCGATGGCCGCGTCGACGATCTCCTCGCGCAGCTGCAGCTTGCGCCGTTCGGCATACGAGGGTTGAGTCACCGAAATAGGATACTTGATCCCGGAATGGAATCATGATTCCCTTATGGTTATCTCTATCCCATAGAAGTCGCAAGGAGTGCGAGGGTGATGGCATCCACAAGTACAAAGTCCCCTGTCGACGAGCGCATATCGCGGTTGGAGGCGATCGGAAAGATCGACCCGCAGGCTGCCCAAGACGCAGCGTGGGCGTGGATCGAACGCTTGGGCGCCGGGTTGCCGGGCCACGCCGCCGAGATCGAATTGGCGCAGCTATTCGCCGCGGGTGAACCGGCCACGGTGGACGGGCAGACCGACGGCATGCTGGTCGGCTGGACGACACCCGACGCCGATTTGAACCGAACGGGCCGGGCATTACGCGCGGTTTTCAAGACCGCAACCACGCGGCTAGCGCTGATGCCATGGCTGGGCAAGAAGTTCGACCAGTCCGCCCAGCGCGGCACGAACTCGGTCACTACCACAGCCGTCCTGCTCACCAAGCTGTTGGCGCCGAGCTACCCGATGCGTCGGACCGGTGATCATTGGGAGGGCTTCGACATGCTCAACCGGGTCGAGGCCAGCGTCGCCTCACCAGGCACGCGCGTACTGGTGCTCGACTACGAAACCATAGGCACCAACCCATGGCCTATTAACCGCGTCCGCGACGAAGCCGTGCAGATCGTGCCCGGCGTCTACCTCGGTGCCAAACTGTGGCACCAGGACAACGGCTATAAGCAGCTCGCCTACTGGGCCGCCAGGTCACCGGTGAGCCGATGACCGCGATTCGACTCGATGGTGTCGCGGTCGCCGTCACCGGCGGTGCCCGGGGCATCGGCGTGGCAACGGCAAAAGCCTTCGCCGCCAAGGGTGCTCACGTGTACATCGGCGACCTCGACGAGCACCTGGCGCAGGAGGCTGCTGCGCACGTCGGTGGACGCGGCTTCGCGCTGGACGTGCGGTCCAAGGAGTCGTTCGCCGCATTCCTCGCTGCCGTCGACACGCCGTTGGCGGTGCTGGTCAACAACGCCGGCATCATGCCCGCCGGACGGTTCGTCGATGAGGACGACGTGGTCACCGACGTCAACGTCAAGGGCGTGCTAAACGGAACGAAACTGGCGCTGCCCGGCATGTTGGAGCGCGGCAGCGGCCACATCGTCAACGTCGCGTCCTACGCCGCCAAGTTTCCTGCCGCCGGGCTAGCGACCTACTGCGCCAGCAAGCACGCGGTGGTGGGATTCAGCGAATCGTTGCGTGACGAACTCGCCGCTACCGGCGTCACCGTGACGGCGGTGCTGCCATCCGCGGTGCGGACCGACCTCGTCGCCGGAGTGCAGCTCGGCGGGCTGCTGCCCACCGTCGACCCCGAGCGGATCGCCGACGCGGTCGTCGCCTCGTGTAGGCACCGGTCCGCGATCGTCGCCGTCCCAGCCTGGATGCGCAGC
>DASXMA010000482.1:0-1954 GCA_036495965.1 Mycobacterium sp. | reverse complement strand
GGAATCGACTCCGGTGACCTGCGAGTACAACTTCTTGATCGACGACTTGGCGAAGATCGACCCCGACCCCACCGACTGATAACCCTCTTCTTCGATGTTCCAGCCGCCGGCGGCGTCGAACGAGACGATGCGGCCGGCGCTGTGCGGGTCCGACGCGTGGATGTCATACCCCGCCAGCAGCGGCAGGGCCACCAGCCCTTGCATCGCGGCAGCCAGGTTTCCGCGCACCATGATTGCGAGCCGGTTGACCTTGCCGGCAAAGGTGAGCGGCACCCCTTCGAGTTTCTCGTAATGCTCGAGTTCCACGGCGTACAGGCGGGCGAACTCGACGGCGATCGCGGCGGTGCCGGCGATGCCGGTGGCGGTGTAGTCGTCGGTGATATACACCTTGCGCATATCCCGCCCGGCGATCATGTTGCCCTGCGTGGAGCGCCGGTCACCGGCGATGAGGACACCGCCGGGGTACTTGAGCGCGACGATGGTGGTGCCATGGGGAAGTTGCCCACCCCCACCGCCGCCTGGTTGACCGCCGCCGCTGAGGACTGCCGGTAGCAATTCCGGCGCCTGCCGGCGCAGGAGGTCAGCGAAGGAGGACTGGTTTACCGCAGAGATTCCGGAAAATGCCGAGTTGGTGGGCAGACGATCAGGAAACGGCCAGATCACTGTCCGCCCTTTTGGACGTACGCACGGACGAAGTCCTCTGCGTTCTCCTCGAGGACGTCGTCAATCTCGTCGAGCAGATCGTCGGTATCCTCGGCGAGCTTCTCGCGGCGCTCCTGGCCCGCGGCTGCAGTACCGGTGACGTCGTCGTCGTCACCACCGCCACCGCCACGCTTGGTCTGCTCCTGAGCCATCGCCGCCTCCTGCTTCCTCTGGGCGTTTGTAATGGCTTTGTTTAATGGCTAAGCCACGCGCCCGCTGGTCTTTCTCTACCCTACCGGTCAACACCGATGTTTCCGGGACTAACGGGCCTACCTGGTCAGTTGTTCCACCAGTTCGACGGCGCTATCCACGGAGTCCAGCAGCGCCCCGACATGGGCCTTACTGCCCCGCAGTGGCTCCAGTGTCGGGATGCGCACCAGCGAATCGCCGCCTAGGTCGAAAATCACCGAGTCCCAGCTGGCCGCGGCGATATCGGCCCCGAACCTGCGCAGGCATTCACCGCGGAAGTACGCGCGGGTGTCCGTCGGCGGGTTGTCGACCGCGTCGAGCACCTGGTGTTCGTTGACCAGACGTTTCATCGAGCCACGTGCCACCAGCCGGTTGTACAGGCCCTTGTCCAGCCGGACATCGGAATATTGCAGGTCAACGAGGTGCAGCCGCGGCGCCGACCAGCTCAGGTTCTCCCGCTGCCGGAAACCCTCGAGCAGTCGCAGCTTGGCCGGCCAGTCCAGCAGCTCAGCGCAGTCCATGGGATCGCGCTCGAGCTGGTCGAGCACGTGTGCCCAGGTCTCCACGATGTCGGCCGCGCGTGGATCGGGGTCGCGGCTATCGACCAGCTTGGCCACCCGGTCGAGGTAGATGCGTTGCAGCGCAAGGCCGGTCAGTTCGCGACCGTCGACCAGGGCCACGGCGGCCCGCAGCGACGGATCACGGCTGATCGCATGGACGGCGTGCACCGGCCGGGCCAACGCCAAATCGGTCAGATCTATCCCGTGTTCCGGGCCTTCCTCGATCAGATCCAGCACCAGCGCCGTGGCGCCCAGCTTCAGGTAGGTCGACGTCTCGGCGAGGTTGGCATCGCCGATGATGACGTGCAGCCTGCGGTACCTGTCGGCGTCGGCGTGCGGTTCGTCGCGGGTGTTGATGATGCCGCGTTTGAGCGTGGTCTCCAGCCCGACCTCGACCTCGATGTAGTCGGAACGCTGGGACAGCTGGAAGCCGGGCTCGTCACCGGAGGGCCCGATGCCGACCCGGCCGGAGCCGGTGACCACCTGCCGCGACACGAAAAACG
>DASXMA010000481.1:0-6836 GCA_036495965.1 Mycobacterium sp. | reverse complement strand
CGCCGCCGCTTCGCGACGGAAGGTTTTGAGCGCACCACGTTGCGTGCCATCGCCGCGGATGTTGGTGTCGATGCGGCGCTGGTGATCCGTTACTTCGGCAGCAAGCAGGACTTGTTCGCCACAGCTACCGAATTCACGATCAAGCTGCCAGACCTCTCCGAGGCCGACCCGGACGACATCGCGGACATGCTGCTGCCGCGGTATTTCGCGGTGTGGGAAGACGACCAGTCGTTCCTGGCGTTGCTGCGGGCGGCGATGACAAGCCGGGTCGCAGCGGACACGCTCAATGAAACTTTGGCCAGGCATGTCGCGCCGACATTGATGGGTGCCACGCCAGACCATCACCTGCAGCGGATCGCGTTGACGGATGCGTTCGTCATCGGGCTTGCCGCGACGCGATCCGTGCTCGCCAATCCACCGATAGCCAGCCTCAGTCGCGAAGAACTCAGCCGTTGGGCCGGCCCGGTCTTTCGGCTGCTACTCACTGGGCCGGCACCGTCGGAATGACAGCGACGCGGCCTCGCAACGCCACCCAGACGCGCGCCGACATTCTGTCGGCGGCGCGGCGGCGCTTTGCAACCGAAGGATACGAACGGACAACCTTGCGAGCCGTCGCGGCTGACGTCGGTGTGGATGCGGCGCTGGTGATCCGCTACTTCGGTACCAAGCAGGACCTGTTCGCGGCTGCAGCCGAATTTGCTATCGAATTGCCGGACCTATCGAACGTCGATCCCGACGAAGTTGCGGGCATATTGCTGCCGCGGTTCTTCGCGGTGTGGGAGGACGAGACGTTCGTGGCGCTGTTGCGGGCCGCGATGACGAGTCAGATCGCGGCCGACGCGCTGCGGCGGGTGTTCGCGGAGCAGGTCGCGCCCAAGTTGATCACCGCCACTCCGGACAATCCCACTCAGCGGATCGGTGTGATGGGTGCCTTTGTCATTGGACTTGCCACCACCAGATACGTGTTGGTCAATCCACCGATAGCCAACCTCGGTCGTGACGAACTCAGCCGCTGGGCCGCCCCGGTCATTCGGCAACTCTTGGTTGGGCCGGCGCCGTTCTAGTCTCACGGCGGCGATAATGCAGCGTCACCTGACTCAAAGTGTGGCCTCGCCTAGGTTGTTACGGTCATTTCGTCGTCGCTGCTGTCCCACGATCGGATGAAGACATCGATGGGAACCTGCTCGTCTCGCCCGTCTTCGCTGCCGGGGTCGTTGAGGTGCACGATGCCGGACGCGGTGTCGACACCGGTGACAACCACGGCATGGTTGGACTCGGGTTGGCCGTCTGAGGTTTTGTCCTCGACAGGTTCGTGCCAGATGAGTTCGGCGTTGACCGCAACTATCACCTTGCGGCCCTTGGCCAGGTCCTGCTCGAGTGCCGCCATACCCGTGGGCACACCGGTCTTTGCAGCGCTTTCGCTGTCGGTGTTCACGCCGTGGATGCCGTAGTGCGCAAGCAGTGCCGGTTCGTCCTCGAAGGAGGTGCCGCTGCCCGGCTTGCGCTTCTTCGGCCTGGTGTAGATCTGTCCGGAATGGACGGTACTGGGAGTCGTTTGGGCCACCTTGATGATGGCCTGCTCGGAGGGCTGGTGACCGGTCAGCTCACCCACCACGTCGGCGACCGCCATCGGCACGCAGTCGTCGTCATATTGCTGGTAACGCCAGAACGGGGCGGCAGCCGCGGGGTCGCCGTACAGCGTGCCCTCACCACTCGGCGGGTCGGGCGCACCGGGCGCGGCGTGGGCGGTGCCCATCGTCAACCCCAGCGCGGCCGCGCCCGCCAGCACTGCGGCGCCAACGGTCCGGGCTGCGGTTGCGATGCCGATCATGCGGTGTCCCCTTTGAGCCGGCGGTGACAGATTGGCTATCTGCGAAAAGGCTCTCTTCGTTACCTCTACGGATTCCTGGAAGATTCTCTACGAGCGTCGGGCGCCCGGCCGATGATGGCGCCGTCGATGGGCGTATGTCAGGCCAGCAGGCGCGCCCGCCAGCGGCGGAAGCGGCCAGCGAGCCGGTGGCTCCCCACCGCCTCCAGGCGTTCGACATGGTCGTCGATGTAGTGCGCATATAGCGGCAGGAGTTCTTGGCTCAGCAGCTCCACCGCAGCGTCGTTGGCCGGCGGTTCACGCCGCCACGCAAGGGCGGCGGAGACAAGTTCGGCCGCGGGAACGCGTCGGCCGGCGAGGTAGTGCTCTACTGCGGCAGCGTTGTTCCCAACGTGGCCGGTCGCCGCCGTGTACAGGAACCTGATCGGGAAGAGCACGACCTTCGTAACCCGCCGGTTCCCGCGGGACAGCAGTACCGCGGGCGTTCGGAACTCGGTTATGGGATCGTCGCCCCGCGGGCGGCGCGCGGCCCGGCGTCGGAGACGCTGAGCCAGGTCCGGGTCCCCGCCGAGATAGCCGAGCGCGAACTCGGCGCCCGCCACGAGGAGCTCGGCTTGTACAGGGCGGGCGATGCCGCAGCGCACGTCAGTTCCGGCGAGTAGTCGGCCATGCTCGACCAGGTCAAGCCGGTCCAGCGGCGGGAACCTGCCGCCCCTAGACCGACCCTGCAGGGTGGCGGGCGTCCCCCAGAACACCGAGAGCCGTTGGTGCAGCTCGGATCCGCCGGACTGCACCGCGTTGCCGACGGAGCGAAGCGTGACGCGGGCTTTCAACTTGAGCGGATCCGCTAGCACCAGCCCGATGTCGACGTCGCTGACCAGTGGACTGAATCCGCCATGCGCCAGGCTGCCGAGCGCGTAGGCGGCGACAAGGCGGGACCCGAGAGCCGTCTGAAAGGCGGCGAGCGCCTGGGCGAGCACCGCCTCGCCCTGCTCGGCCGCCGCCCGATCACGCACGGCCGACCACCCTAGTCGTGTGACGCCGGATCGGCCAACCACAAGGCGAGACTCGACCAATCCGCGGCGTTCATCGAGCAAGGCATCAGCCACGTCTATCGACGGCAGCGGCCCACCCCGCTGCCGAGCCGCACGGCGAAGGACCGCCACCAACCGCAGCTCGGAGTCGATTGTGTCCCTGTCGCGCGGTTTTGCATGAACCCACGCATTCCTGCAACTCGGCGGTCTAGTGTGTCGGTGACACCACAACATCGATGACGACACGCGATTCGAGCACTAGGGAGGAGGGGCGCAATGGGCAGTATCGAGCGCCGACGCCCGAGGCCGGTTGACCAATCGCCCCTAGAGACGCTGCAGCAGATGCCGGCGCTGGTCGTCTTGGAGCGGCTGCAGGCGCCGGCCCTAGCCATTGACCGCGACGGGATCATCTTGTTCGCCAACGGTGCGTTCTGCGACATGCTCGGCTATTCGCCCGACGAGCTATTGGCGACGAAGTTCGGGGACATCGTCTGCAGCCTGGCCACTCATCGCTGCGCGGTCGCGCTGGTTCATGCCCACCCCGACCGACTTGTCGCGCTAGCACATAAAGACGGCCACACCGTGTGGGCCAACATGAGTAAGTCGGCCATTCGGCGTTGCGACGACACTTTCGCGCTGGCCACCTTCCACGACCACACCGAGGAGCTATGGCCCCGGCTTGAGCCGTATTAGCCACACGACGCAATTGTCTCGGGCCGACTACCCCGGCCAACCGTGCAGCACGTGTCGCGGTGGACATACCACCTGGACGTGTCTCGACTGCGGTGCGGTGGTGTACGGGCCACCGCTGACGGTGGATTGCCGGATTCTCGTTGGTTCTGCAGCGGTGCGCTGAAGTTGTCGGCCAGTCCGCAGACCCGTCCGCAGTGCGTCCACAGCAGTGTTGACAGCGGCCGTCGTTAGCCAACACATCCAACGCCATGGCCTGCACGTTTACCGAACGGCCAACACAGCTAACCGCTACAAACATCCAGCACTGAGTTCTCTACGAATCCTTGGAATTCACGCACGAAAATTGCGCCGTGTGACCTTTCCGCCGCAACCGATGCGCTTGGACGTCAGCGACGTGATCGGGGAGCGCTCGACGAGGCCGCGACCGTAACGTCTGTCTCATGACGACGAATCTCGACCGCCGCCTCGCCCGCGATGCGCCGGCGGTGCTGAGCTTGTTTCGGTTGGTCTACGGTCTTCTCTTCGCCGGGTACGGTTCGATGATCCTCTTCAGTTGGCCGGTCCGTCCGACGTGGCCTGTCCAGGTCGGGGCCTGGCCCGGCTGGTATGCCGGCGTGATCGAATTCGTCGCGGGGCTGCTGATCGCAACCGGGTTGTTCACCCGCGCCGCCGCATTCATCGCCTCGGGCGAAATGGCGGTCGGCTATTTCTGGATGCATCAGCAGCGCTCGCTCTGGCCGATCGGTGATCCCCCGGCGGGCAATGGTGGAATCTTGGCGATTCTTTTCTGCTTCGGTTTCTTCCTGCTGCTCTTCACGGGCGGGGGGAGCTACTCGATCGACGTCCTACGGGGCAACATCAAGCGCTGATCTCAGTCGCCCCACCGGCCGTGCGACGCCGCAAGCTCTAGCAGGGTGATGCCGTCGGCGTTGCGTTCACGCAGCAGGAAGGCGGGGAACGAATAGGGCGGCGCCGCCTCGGGGGCGCGCTGTGCGTGCGCGGCGATTGCATCTATCAGGGTGCGCGCCATGGACAGCCGCGGGTAGCGGGTATGGACCGCGGCGGCGGTCTGCTCATCGATGAAGTCGGCGTTGCGGCCGAAATCCACACCCACACCGCTGCGGACCAAGTAGCACAGCGCTCCGCGCCGCTCGGCGATGCCGCCATTGGTGTGCAATGCAATGGCCTCCCATACGGCGTCCACTTCCGCGCGCTCGCAGCCGTGTTCGGTCAGCAGGGCCGCCGCGAGGTCCGCGCCCTCCACCTCAAACCGCTCCTTGCCGGGGGCTGCCGTGCCGACGCCAAGGTCGTGGAGTACGCAGCCCAAAAACAAAGCCTCGCTGCCGTAATCGGCTCCCGGGCGCATCCCCTCGCGTGCTGCGAGCAGTTCCCCGAACAGATAGCTGCGCACGCTGTGGTTGAACACCGATGGCGACTCGGTGGACTGCGCGAAGCGGATTGCGGCCTGCGCAACGGCGGTGTCTACGAGATCCGGAACGGGTTGCATAGGCAATTACGTTAGGGCCGGTACCGCGTGCATGGGAGTGGCCAGAACGACATACACCCCACGATTTAGGCCATGACGACGCGGCGACAAGCACCCCGCGCCATGCTTCCGATCGGGCGACGATAATGACATTCTCGATTTCGGAGAAACCATTTCCGCCGCGGGCGGTCGGAGGAGGTCGACGATGAGCGCTGACCAAAGGTGTGACGGGATGGTCGCCTTGGTCACCGGAAGCAGCCGTGGGCTGGGCAAGGCGATCGCGGCGCGGCTTGCGGCGGAGGGCGCCACGGTGGCGCTGACCGCGCGCACGATGGACCCCGATCCCAAATACCAAGGGTCACTGAGCCAGACCCGCGACGAGATCGCGGCCGCAGGAGGTCGCGCCATCGCGGTGCAGGCGGATCTGTCCCAATCCGAGGAGCGTGAAAGGCTCTTCGCCGAAATAGTGCAAGCCATTGGCGCACCCGACATCTTGGTCAACAACGCCGCGGTGACCTTTCTGCGGCCCCTCGACGGGTTTCCCGAGCGGCGGGCCCGGCTGATGATGGAGATGCATGTTCTGGGCCCCTTGCATTTGAGCCAGTTGGCAATTCCCGGCATGCGCGACCGTGGACGGGGCTGGATTGTGAACCTGACCTCGGTGGGTGGCGACCTGCCACCCGGGCCGCCGTTCTCCGAATTCGACCGGACCGCGGGCTTCGGCATCTACGGTACGGCCAAGGCCGCGCTCAATCGGCTCACCAAAAGCCTTGCCGCCGAACTCTACGACGACGGCATCGCCGTCAACGCCGCCGCTCCGTCGAATCCGGTGGCGACCCCGGGAGCAGGCACCCTCGACCTGGCCAAGGTCGACACCGAGGACATCGAACTGATCACCGAGACCGCCTTCCGGTTGTGCACTGGCGATCCGAAGACCATGACCGGTCGCATCGCGCACACCCAGCCGTTTCTGGCCGAAGTCGGCTGGTCGAAACCGGCCGGCTGAATGGCCGAACTCGACCTCGAGGAGCTGCGCCGGCGAGTTGCCGGCGCTGGTGTCACCGACGTCAACCCGCTGGCTGGGGGAGCGTCCAGCCTGACTTTTCGGGGCGCGCGGCCCGACCGAGCAGTGGTGATCAAGGTGGCCCCGCCCGGCGTCGAGCCGATCGCGCACCGCGACGTGCTACGCCAGGCCCGCATCATCAAAGCGCTTGCCGCGACACGGGTTCCGGTTCCCGAGATGCTTTGGCAGGACCCGGGAAACCCGCCGCACACGCCACCGTTCTTTGTGATGTCGCACGTCGACGGCGACGCCGTGGAGCCGCTCTTCGATGGTTGCCCACCGACTGTTGATCTCGCCGAGCGCTACCGCAATGCGTGCCGGGCCATGGCCGCCCTGCACAGCCTGTCGCCGATCGACCTGGGCCTGGGTGGTGAACCTGTCATCGATCCGGTCACGGAAGTCCGGCGCTGGTGTGAGACGTTGCAAACCGTCGACGCATCGCTGGTGCCCGATTGGGAAGGCGTGCGTGATGCGTTGCTAGGTTGTGCGCCAACGGGTATGGCGCCGAGCGTGGTGCACGGTGACTTCCGGCTGGGCAACCTGATGGCCGTCGGGCCCCGCATCAATGCGGTGATCGATTGGGAGATCTGGTCGATCGGCGACCCGCGCATCGACGCGGGCTGGTTTCTGATCAACTGCGATCCGGATACCTACCAACGCGTTCCGGCCTCAGCCGGTATCGCACCCCCAACCGCGGAGCTCACTCGGATCTATCAGCAGGAACTGGGCCGT
>DASXMA010000480.1:0-21002 GCA_036495965.1 Mycobacterium sp. | reverse complement strand
CGCGTTCCAGCCGCAGTTCTTTCAGATAGCGCCACGCCTCGCCGACTTGCGGGCCCGCCGGGATGTCAAGCAGCTCCATGATCTCGTTGCCGTCCAGATCGGGGCGTACCCGCGCGAGATCCTCCTGAGCGGCCAGTTCGGCGATTCGCGCTTCCAGCCGGTCATAGCTGGCCCGCAGGCGGGCGGCCCTTCGCTTATTGCGGGTTGTGCAGTCGGCGCGCACCAGCTTGTGCAGTCGGGGCAGCAACGGCCCGGCGTCGGTGACGTAGCGGCGCACCGCCGAGTCGGTCCACTTGCCGTCGCCGTAGCCGTGGAATCGCAGATGCAGATACACCAGCTGTGAGATGTCGTCGACCATCTGGTTGGAGTACTTAAGCGCCCGCAGCCGTTTTCGGGCCATCTTCGCGCCGACTACCTCGTGGTGGTGGAAACTGACGCCGCCGTTCGGCTCGTTACGCCTGGTGGCCGGCTTACCAATGTCATGCAGTAACGCGGCCCAGCGCAGCACCAGATCCGGGCCACCCTCCGGGCGTGGATCCTCCAGCGCGATCGCCTGCCGCAGCACGGTCAGTGAATGCTGGTAGACGTCTTTGTGCTGGTGATGTTCGTCGATGGCCATCTGCATTCCGCCGACCTCGGGCAACACCACCTCACCCATTCCGGTCTGCACCAGCAGGTCGATACCGCCGAGCGGGTCGTCGCCCAGTAGCAGCTTGTCCAGCTCGGCGGCCACCCGCTCGGCGCTGATTCGGGCCAGCTGGGGGGCCATCTCTTCGATCGCGGTCCGCACCCGCGGAGCGACGGTGAAGCCCAGTTGCGACACGAACCGCGCGGCACGCAGCATCCGCAGCGGGTCGTCGCCGAAGGACACCGGCGGAGCCGACGGGGTGTCTAGAATGTGTGCGCCCAGGGCGGCCAAACCGCCTAGCGGATCGAGGAATTCGCTCGGCCCGGTCGGCGTGATGCGCACGGCCATCGCATTCACCGTGAAATCACGCCGCACCAAATCGTCGTCGAGTCGCTCGCCGAACCGCACCTCGGGATTACGCGACACCTGGTCGTAGCGGTCCGCACGGAACGTGGTGATCTCGAGGCGATAATCGCCCTTCCCGACTCCGACGGTGCCGAATGCAATACCCGTGTCCCACACGCTGTCGGCCCACTGCCGCACGATCTGTTGCACCTGTTCGGGACGCGCGTCGGTGGCGAAGTCAAGGTCGGGAGAGCTCAACCGGCCCAGCAGGGCGTCCCGCACCGAACCGCCGACCAGATACAACTCGTGGCCCGCCTCGGCGAAGGCCGCGCCAATCTCAGTCAGCACGGAGATGTGCCTATTCAAGGCGACCGCGGCAGCGGTCAACAGGGCGGCATCGGCGTCAGGCACGTTCGATCAGCCTAGTCGGCTGGCGCGGTGAGAGGTCCGGTGATGGCGGTGCTACGTCGTCGGGGACCTCGCTAGCGGCGAGTATGTCCTGAGGTCCAGCTCGTGCCAGCTACTATCGCTTGGGTGTCGGATGGCGAACAAGCCAAACCACGTCGGCGCCGCGGACGGCGCCGACGTCGTGGCGCTGCCGGGCCGGCCGAGAACCTTGCAAACGGCCAAGCGACCGGGGATGCAGCCGTGACCAAACCGCGCCGATCGCGCTCGCCGCGCCGCGTGCCGGACCGGCTGCGCACCGTGCACGAAACATCGGCCGGCGGCCTGGTCATCGACGGCCTCGACGGGCCACGCGACAACCAGGTTGCGGCCCTTATCGGTCGCATCGATCGTCGCGGTCGGATGCTGTGGTCGCTGCCCAAGGGCCACATCGAGCTCGGCGAGACCGCCGAACAGACCGCCATCCGTGAGGTCGCCGAGGAGACCGGGATTCGCGGCAGCGTGCTGGCCGCGCTGGGACGCATCGACTACTGGTTCGTCACCGATGGCCGTCGGGTGCACAAAACCGTGCACCACTATTTAATGCGCTTCTCCGGCGGGGAGCTGTCTGACGAGGACCTCGAAGTCGCCGAAGTGGCTTGGGTGCCGATGCGGGACCTGCCGTCCCGGCTCGCCTACGCCGACGAGCGTCGCTTGGCCGAGGTCGCCGACGAACTGATCGACAAGTTGCAGAGCGACGGGCCCGCCGCGCTTCCACCGCTGCCGCCCAGCTCGCCCCGGCGGCGCCCGCAGACGCACTCGCGCACCCGGCATTCCGAAAAGCCCGCCGGCCGGAAGAACGGTCACGGGCCGGGGCCGTGATTGCGCCGCGACTCTGCCGGGCCGGCTTATTGCGCCTTGTCGCAGTCGCCGGCATCGTGGCCGGTTTTGCGGTAGTGCTCACCGGGCCCGTCATTGCACCGCGCGCGGCTGCCGGCGAGCCCGGAGCAACGCCGTTTGTCCGTGTCCGCATCGATCAGGTGACCCCGGATGTGGTCACGACGACGAGTCAACCGATCATCACAGTCAGCGGAATGGTCATCAATATCGGCGACCGTCCAGTCCGCGACGTCATGGTCCGGCTGGAGCACGCTGCGCCAGTCAGCGCCTCGGCGGGCTTGCGTACCACCCTCGACGGCGGCACCGACCAGTACCAGCCGGCCGCGGACTTCCTGACGGTCGCTCCGGAACTACAGCGCGGGCAACAAGCCGGCTTCACCCTGTCCGCCCCGCTGCGCTCATTGACCAAGCCGTCTTTGGGCATCGACCAACCCGGGATTTACCCGATCCTGGTCAATGCCAATGGAACACCCGACTACGGCGCCCCCGCCCGGCTGGACAACGCGCGGTTCCTGCTGCCCGTGATCGGTGTGCCGCCCGACAAAGCCGATGACGTGGGCTCAGCCGTCGCGCCCGACACGTCGAAACCCGTGTGGATCACCATGCTGTGGCCGCTGGCTGATCGGCCCCGGCTGGCCCCGGGCGCACCTGGTGGGACCATCCCGGTCCGGCTGATCGACGACGACTTGGCCACTTCGCTGGCCACCGGGGGCCGGCTGGACATCCTGCTGTCCGCAGCCGAGGTCGCCACCAGCCACGACGTCGACCCCGACGGCGCAGTCGGACGAGCGCTGTGCCTGGCCGTCGACCCGGATCTGCTGGTCACCGTCAACGCGAT
The DNA here is from genome assembly GCA_036495965.1 of Mycobacterium sp. Classification (GTDB taxonomy): domain Bacteria; phylum Actinomycetota; class Actinomycetes; order Mycobacteriales; family Mycobacteriaceae; genus Mycobacterium. The sequence goes on along the minus strand of DASXMA010000480.1, from coordinate 17,907 downwards.
GACGAGCGGTTACGTCGTGTCCAACTCGCCGGACATTGCCGCTCAGCCCGGCACCCCGACTCACCCCGGCACCGGTCAGGCGGCCGCGACCGTCTGGCTGAACCGGTTGCGTGCGCTGGCCCACCACATATGCGTCACACCGTTGCCCTATGCGCAAGCCGACCTCGATGCTTTGCAACGCGTCAACGACCAAGGGCTGAGCGACAGCGCCACCAACGGCGTCGGCGACATCGTCGATCACATCCTCGACGTCGCCTCCGCCCGTGGTGCCACCCTGCTGCCCGACGGCCCGTTGACCAACCGCGCGGTCAACTTGCTCAGCGCCGACGACAGCACAGTGGCGATCGCGGCCGCCGACTTGGCCGCCCAGGACTCCACGAGCGACTCTCCCACCACCGTCGACACCAAACCCCGGCGGTTGTCTCCCCAGGTGGTCCTCGCACCGTTCGACCCCGCCGTCGGCGCCGCGCTGGCCGGAGCGGGGACCGACCCCAGTGCCCCTACCTATCTGGACCCTTCGCTGACGGTTCGGCTCGCGCATGATTCCGAAACCGCTCGACGTCAGGACGCCTTGGGTTCCATGTTCTGGCACTCCTTGCAGGGCGACGCCGCGCCACGCACCCAGATCTTGGTCCCGCCGGCGGTGTGGAACCTGCAGATCGACGACGCGCAGGTCATCCTGACCGCGCTGGCCACCACAATCCATTCCGGTCTGGCGATACCGCGCCCACTGCCGGCGGTGATCGCGGAAGCTGCGGGCCATAACGAGCCACCGGAGCCGACGGACGCCTACATGTCGGCGCGTGGCCGCTTCTCCGACGACGTCACCGCCGATATCGGCCGTCATGTTGGCCGGCTGTGGGGCCTGACCTCCGCGTTGACCACCGACGACCGCACCGGGTTGACCGGCATCCAATACACCGCTCCACTACGCGAGGACATGCTCCGCGCGTTGAGCGAATCGGAACCGCCGGATACCCGTAACGGGTTGGCTCAACAGCGCCTGGCGGTGGTGGGCAAAACCATCAATGACTTGTTCGGCGCCGTCACGATCGTCAACCCGGGCGGCTCCTACACTCTGGCCACCGAGCACAGCCCCCTTCCACTGGCGCTGCACAACGGCCTCGCTGTCCCCATCCGGGTGCGGCTGCAGGTCGACGCTCCGCCCGGGATGACCGTCACCGACGTCGGCCAGATCGAATTGCCGCCTGGATACCTGCCGCTACGGGTTCCCATCGAAGTGAACTTCACCCAGCGGGTTGCTATCGACGTGGCCCTTCGGACGCCGGACGGCATGCGGCTGGGCGAGCCGGTGCGCTTGTCTGTCCACTCCAACGCTTACGGGAAGGTGCTGTTCGCGATCACGCTGACCGCAGCGGCGATCCTGGTGATGCTGGCCGGGCGCCGGCTTTGGCACCGTTTCCGCGGCCAACCCGATCGTGCCGACCTGGACCGACCTGACCCACCCGACCACAGACCCGCCCGATCGCGAGACGCTGTCGATCATCGGGTCGATGAAGAGCACCGGGTATGAAACCCGCCTACCGGCGGCCTCACCCGCAGCCGCAGCCATGGCGACGCGCCGGAGGGCCCGCCTCGCCGCCGACCGGTCCGCTGCCTCCGGTTCCGGAGCTGGCTCGTCGACGACCTGAACTGTCCGATGCCGCGCTGGTGTCGCGGTCATGGGCGATGGCGTTCGCCACGCTGATCAGCCGGGTCACCGGCTTCGCCCGGATTGTGCTGCTGGCCGCCATCCTGGGTGCCGCGCTATCCAGTGCCTTCTCGGTGGCTAATCAGCTGCCGAACCTGGTTGCGGCGCTCGTGCTGGAGGCGACGTTCACCGCGATCTTCGTCCCGGTGCTGGCCCGTGCCGAGCAAGGCGACCCCGACGGTGGCGCGGCGTTCGTGCGGCGCCTGGTCACGTTGACGACCGCGCTGCTGTTGTTCGCGACGGCGCTGTCGGTGGTGGCCGCGCCGCTGCTGGTTCGGCTGATGCTGGGCCGCGCGCCACAGGTCAACGAACCCCTGACCACCGCCTTCGCCTACCTGCTGCTGCCGCAGGTACTCGCCTACGGCCTCACATCGGTATTCATGGCAATCCTGAACACCCGCAACGTGTTTGGGCCGACGGCATGGGCACCGGTCGTCAACAACGTGGTCGCGCTCGCAACCCTGGCGGTGTATCTGGCAGTCCCCGGCGAGCTTTCGGTCGATCCCGTTCGGATGGGCAATGCCAAGCTGCTGGTACTCGGCGTCGGCACCACCGCCGGCGTGTTCGCGCAGACCGCGGTGCTGCTGATCGCGCTGCGGCGCGAGCGCGTGAGCCTGCGCCCGCTGTGGGGAATCGATCAGCGGCTCAAACGATTCGGCGCGATGGCCGTCGCGATGGTGCTCTACGTACTGATCAGCCAGCTCGGCCTGGTGGTGGGCAACCAGATCGCAAGTACCGCAGCCGCTTCCGGACCCGCGATCTACAACTACACCTGGCTCGTGCTGATGCTGCCATTCGGCATCATCGGCGTGACGGTGCTGACCGTGGTGACACCGCGGCTGAGCCGCAACGCCGCTGCTAACGACACCCGGGCGGTACTGGCCGACCTGTCGCTGGCGACCCGACTGACGTTGATCACGCTGATCCCGATCGTGGCGTTCATGACCGTCGGCGGGCCGGCGATCGGCACCGCACTGTTCGCCTACGGTCATTTCGGCGGGGTTGACGCCGGATACCTGGGCGCCGCGATCGCGTTGTCGGCATTCACGTTGATCCCTTACGGGCTGGTGCTTTTGCAGCTGCGCGTGTTCTACGCGCGCGAGCAGCCGTGGACGCCGATCGTGATCATTCTCGTCATCACGGCCATCAAGATCATCGGCTCGGTGCTGGCCCCGCACCTCACCAATGACCCCAAGCTGGTGGCCGGTTTCCTCGGGATGGCCAACGGCATCGGGTTCCTGGCCGGCGCGGTCGTGGGCTACTACTTGTTGCGGCGCACGCTCCTGCCAGCCGGTGGCCACCCGGTCGGCGTCCGGGAGGTGCGAACGGTCCTGGTGACAGTTGCCGCGGCATTGCTGGCTGCATTGGTTGCCCATGTCTCCGCCCGGCTGCTGAGTCTGGGTGAGTTGACGGCGCAGGGTGGCGCTGCGGGTTCGCTGCTGCGGTTAGTGGTGCTGGCAGCCATCATGTTGCCGATCATGGCCACGGTCATGGTCCGCGCGCGGGTCCCCGAGGCGCAAGCGGCGCTGGATGCCGTCAGTCGCCGGATCAGGGGCCGCAGCGTGCTACCGAGCGGGGCGCTACAGCGCCGTACGGCGGCTGTACCGGATCAATCGTCTCACCGGGGCCCTGTCACGTACCCTGAGCAGAGGAATTCGTCCCCGCCGGGGGTAGATGCGGTCCAGGAGCCGATCCGGCGTAGGCCTCCGGAGCGGGCCGACAGCATCCGGATAGCGAAAGGACCGGAGGTGACCGACCGCCCAGTAGACAGCGCCGCATCCGGCTCCACGTCGGGCGGCAAGCAACCGCGATCGGTTGCCGACGACTTCGAGCCCGACGTTCCGGCCCCCGATATTCCGGCCAAGCCTGATCCGTCGGTGTCGCGGCCACCCGACCAGCGCAACGGCGATCTCCCGGGCCAGCCCGCCCGCGGGCCAATCCCCGTCGACGCACCCCGCGAGCGGAGCGTGAACTCAGCGACGTCCACTGACGATGTTCACCTGGTTCCCGGCGCTCGTATCGCCGGTGGCCGGTATCGGCTCCTGGTCTTCCACGGCGGCGCACCTCCATTGCAGTTCTGGCAGGCGCTGGACACCGCGCTGGACCGGCAGGTGGCGCTGACCTTCGTCGATCCTGACGGGGCCCTGCCCCACGACGTGTTGCAGGAGATTCTCGCCCGCACGTTGCGACTGAGCCGGATCGACAAGCCCGGTGTCGCCCGAGTGCTCGACGTCGTGCATACCGGATCTGGTGGCTTGGTAGTCACGGAGTGGATTCGCGGCGGTTCGCTGCAGGAAGTAGCCGACACCGCACCATCGCCTATCGGTGCCATCCGGGCGATGCAGTCGCTCGCTGCTGCCGCGGACGCAGCCCACCGCGCCGGCGTTGCCCTGTCGATCGATCACCCCAGCCGGGTGCGCGTCAGCATCGAAGGCGACGTAGTGCTGGCCTACCCGGCGACCATGCCCGACGCCAACCCGCAGGACGATATCCGCGGAATCGGCGCAGCGCTGTATGCCCTGCTGGTCAACCGTTGGCCACTGCCGGAGCATGGGGTCCGCAGTGGTCTGGCGCCGGCCGACCGGGATTCCTCGGGCCTTCCCGTCGAACCCACTGTCATCGACCGGGACATCCCGTTCCAGATCTCCGCGGTCGCGGTCCGAGCGGTTCAAGAGGACGGCGGGATACGCAGTGCGTCAACGCTTTTGAACCTGTTACAACAGGCGACCGCGGTGGCCGACCGCACCGAGGTGCTCGGGCCCATCGACGACACACCATTATTGCCCAGCCACCGCGAACCCGCCGGTCGGGAGTATGCGAACATTGCGCGACGACGCCGCAACGTGCTGATCGGGGTCGGCGCCGGCATCGCCGTCATCGTGGTGGCGCTGTTGGTGCTTGCGTCAGTGGTGAGCAAGATCTTCGGCAACGTCGGCGGTGGCCTCAACAAAGACGAGCTCGGACTTAACGGGCCGTCGTCGTCGACGGCATCGTCGTCGGCCCCCAGCTCGGCTGTTGCCGGCAGCGTCGTCAGACCCACCAAGGCAACCGTCTTCTCCCCCGACGGCGATCCGGACAATCCAGGTACGGCCGGGCAGGCCATCGATGGCGACCCCTCCACCGCCTGGGCGACCGAGGTCTATACCGACGCTGTCCCGTTCCCCAGTTTCAAGCAGGGCGAAGGATTGATCCTGCAGCTGCCCAACCCCACCGTGGTCGGCCAAGTCACCATCGACACGCCGAGCACCGGGACCAAGGTCGAGATTCGCTCCGCATCCACGCCTTCGCCGTCGAAGCTGGAGGACACCACCGTGCTGGCTCCGGCGTTCACGCTCAAGCCCGGTCATAACGTCATCCCGGTCAGGGCCGGTGCGCCGACGTCGAATCTGCTGGTGTGGATTTCCACATTGGGAACCACCAATGGCAAGAGTCAGACCGGCTTCTTCGAGATCACCGTCCAAGCCGCATCCTGACAGCGCTCACAGACCCGTGCTGTGGTGAAGTGCCGCGCGATCACCGAACGGTTACTGTCCGGCCGTGGGTGTGGGGGGACAGGTTCAGCGAGAACGCAGTGACGCCGAGCTGCTGGCCGCACATGTCGCCGGCGACCGCTACGCCTTCGGCGAGTTGTTCCACCGTCACCAGCGACAACTGCACCGCCTTGCCCGGCTGACCACCCGCACCCCCGAGGATGCCGAAGACGCGCTGCAGGACGCCATGCTCTCGGCCCACCGAGGCGCCGGTTCGTTTCGGCACGACGCCGCGGTCGGCAGCTGGCTGCACCGCATCGTGGTCAACGCCTGCCTGGACCGGCTTCGTCGCGCGAAAGCCCACCGGACCGTGCCGCTCGAGGACGTCTACCCGGTAGCTGATCGCAGCGCGCAGGTCGAGACGGCGATCGTGGTGGAGCGGGCACTGGCTCGGCTCCCGATCGGGCAACGGGCCGCCATTGTGGCCGTAGACATGCAGGGCTACTCGGTCGCCGACACCGCCCGGCTGCTCGGCGTCCCCGAGGGCACTGTGAAGAGCCGGTGCGCCCGCGCCCGTGTTCGCCTCGCCGAGCTGCTCGGCTACCTCGACACCGGCGCCCCCGCCACACCCGATAGTCCTGCCGCGCAGGCCTGACCCGCGACAGCTCTTCCCGTAGGCCGCATATGGCCATCAGTGGATGCATGACGGACACTGGGGCGGATGGGTGAAGCCGAGAACGATCCCGCGGATCGTGGCCCGGATCATGGTGCGGCGGGAGCGGACCCACCGCTGACCGTCGAGCGTCTCGCCGACCTACAGGCCGGTCTGCTGGATGACGAGGCTGCCGCACGGGTACGCAGACAAGTCCGCGCAGACCCGGAGGCCGAAGCGATCCTTCGTGCGTTGAATCAGGTGCGCCGCGATATCGCCGCCATTGGTGGCGACCCGACGTCGGCGCCCGACGCTCCCCCGGAGGTCATCGACAGGATCGCCGAGGCGTTGACGTCGGCGGGCCCCAGCGGGGCTCCCCGCGGCCGCGCCGCACACTCCGCCCGACCGCGGCTGCGCCCGGGCAGAGTGGTGGCGGGTGTGGCCGGTGTGTGCGCGGTGCTGGCAGCGATCGGCATCGGTACGGCAGCGCTGATCAACGCACCCGCGCCGATGCCGAGTACCGCGGTCACGGCCGAGCACATCACGGTGTCGACACCGCCCATGGTGGTGCCGCTATCGCAGGCCGAGATCCTTGGCCTACTCGACCGCAGCCCCGACTACGGCCCGCTCAACGACGCATCTCGGCGCGCGTCCTGCCTCAGTGGCCTCGGCTATCCGACGTCCACGCAGGTGCTGGGCGCACGCCCGATCGAGATCAACGCCCGTCCCGGTGTCCTGCTGGTACTGCCCGGCGATACGCCCAACAGCCTGGTGGTCTTCGCGGTGGCACTGAATTGCAGCGCTGCCGACACCGGGCTGCTGGCCAACACCCAAATCCCCCGCCCTTAGTGTGATGCCACGTGTTGTGCACCACGCGCGGGAACAGCAATGCCTACGCTGGCGTTCGTACACACTTGAAGACGTTCTGTACTGAAAGGCTCGCATGACCTCCGCCCCGTCCGCTCATGACGCCGTCCACGACGTTATTGTTATCGGTTCCGGTCCCGCCGGGTACACCGCGGCCCTGTATGCGGCCCGCGCACAGCTGGCACCGCTGGTTTTCGAGGGCACCTCGTTCGGCGGCGCGTTGATGACCACCACCGAGGTGGAGAACTACCCCGGCTTCCGCGACGGGATCACTGGCCCGGAGTTGATGGACGAGATGCGCGAGCAGGCGCTGCGGTTCGGCGCGGACCTTCGGATGGATGACGTCGAGTCGGTATCGCTGGACGGTCCGTTCAAGTCGGTCGTCACCGCGGACGGAGACACCCACCGCGCCCGGGCCGTCATCCTGGCAATGGGCGCCGCGGCACGGTATCTACAGGTTCCCGGTGAGCAGGAGTTGCTGGGCCGAGGCGTGAGTTCCTGTGCCACCTGCGACGGGTTCTTCTTCCGAGACCAGCACATCGCGGTTATCGGTGGCGGCGACTCCGCGATGGAAGAAGCCCTCTTTCTGACCCGGTTCGCCAGTAGCGTGACGCTTGTGCACCGCCGCGACGAGTTCCGGGCATCGAAAATCATGCTGAACCGGGCCCGCAACAACGACAAGATCAAGTTCATCACCAATCACACCGTGGTCGCGGTCGACGGCGAGACGGCGGTGACCGGATTGCGGTTGCGCGACACCGTGACTGGTGAGGAAACCACGCTGCCGGTGACCGGCGTTTTCGTCGCGATCGGCCATGAGCCGCGTTCGGCCTTGGTCCGCGACATCGTCGACGTCGACGTCGACGGGTACGTACTTGTGCAGGGCCGCACCACAAGCACCTCGCTGGACGGTGTTTTCGCGGCCGGCGACCTGGTGGACCGCACGTATCGGCAGGCGGTCACTGCCGCCGGTAGCGGTTGTGCCGCTGCCATCGACGCCGAGCGGTGGCTGGCCGAGCACGAAGAGTCAGATGCGGCACACGAGACACAGCAGCGCAACCCGCTGACGGTACCGACACATTGATTGGAGCACTACGATGACCGACATCGAAAATGCCGGGGGCACAATAGAAGTCTCGGACGCATCCTTCTCCGCGGAAGTGTTGTCGAGCAATAAGCCTGTGCTGGTTGACTTTTGGGCAACCTGGTGTGGACCATGCAAAATGGTCGCGCCTGTCCTCGAGGAGATCGCAACCGAGCGAGCGGAGCAGCTCACCGTCGCAAAGCTCGACGTGGATGCCAACCCGGAAACAGCGCGCGACTTTCAGGTGGTGTCGATCCCCACGATGATCCTGTTCAAGGACGGTCAGCCGGTGAAACGTATCGTCGGTGCTAAGGGTAAGGCCGCCTTGTTGCGTGAGCTTTCCGACGCGGTTCCTAACCTCACCTGAACCTGATCTAGATCACGGCACAACGCCGCCGCGTAGCCTGGGGTTTTCCCGAAATCGGGAATGATCTGCGACAATATCGGTTAGCTCCAACCCGTATGTCAAGCCTGTCAGTCTGCCCCGGAGGGCCTTTGGTATGTCGAGTCCGCGCCGCGAAAACGGCGACGTGCTGCGCTGTGGTGACCGCAGCGCAGCTGTGACCGAGATCCGGGCTGCGCTGGCTGCGCTGAACCTGCTGGATAATTCCGATGAAGACGTGGCTCTTGAACTGTTCGATGCCGAGCTCGACCAGGCCGTACGTGCTTTCCAGCAGCACCGGGGCCTGCTGGTGGACGGCGTTGTCGGCGAGGCCACCTACCGGGCGTTGAAAGAAGCCTCCTATCGGCTCGGCGCACGTACGCTGTATCACCAGTTCGGCGCCCCCCTGTACGGAGACGACGTCGCGACCCTGCAGGCCCGGCTACAGGACCTCGGCTTCTACACGGGCCTGGTCGACGGTCACTTCGGGTTGCAAACCCACAACGCTTTGATGTCGTATCAGCGTGAGTACGGACTTGCCGCCGACGGTATCTGCGGTCCGGAAACGTTGCGCTCCTTGTACTTCCTGAGTTCACGGGTCACCGGCGGTTCACCTCACGCGATTCGCGAAGAAGAGCTGGTGCGGCGGTCGGGGCCCAAACTGTCGGGCAAGCGGATCATCATCGATCCCGGCCGCGGCGGCGCCGACCACGGTCTGATCTGCCACGGTCCAAACGGGCCAATCAGCGAAGCAGATGTGTTGTGGGACTTGGCAAGCCGACTTGAGGGACGGATGACTGCCATTGGTATGGAGACCTTTTTGTCTCGGCCGACCAATCGCAGCCCGTCGGATGCCGAACGTGCCGCTACGGCTAACAACGTCGGCGCGGACCTGATGATCAGCCTGCGCTGCGAAGTCCAGAGCAGCGCTTCTTCTAACGGCGTCGCCTCGTTCCATTTCGGCAACTCGCACGGCTCGGTCTCTACCATCGGCCGCAATCTCGCCGACTTCATTCAGCGAGAAGTGGTGGCCCGAACCGGTTTACGGGATTGCCGGACGCACGGCCGGACATGGGATCTGCTCCGACTGACTCGGATGCCGACCGTTCAGGTCGACGTTGGCTATATCACCAACCCACGCGATCGTGACATGCTGGTGTCAACGCAGACTCGCGACGCCATCGCCGAAGGTATCCTCGCCGCGGTCAAAAGGCTTTATTTGCTGGGCAAGAACGATCGGCCAACTGGCACTTTCACTTTCGCCGAGCTGCTTGCTCACGAATTGTCGGTGGAACGGACGACCAGGCTCGGCGGTTCCTAACCGTTCTGGGTGAACTGCAACGTATTCCCTGCCGTAGACCCGGCCCCAACCGGCTGCTGCAGCTGAGCGTTCGCCAGCAGACGCTCCAGCGCGGCCTCGACCTCGGCTTTCCACCCCAGACCTTTGTCCAACTCGAGTCGGAGCCGAGGGAAGTACGTATGCGGTGCCACCACTACGAAACCCACGTCCTTCAAGAACTCCGCGTCGATCACGCAGTGGTCAACGGTGCAGTCGCCGAGGGCTTCCAACACCGGCCGCACATCGGGATCCACCGTGGTCGGGTCGTGTAACTCCGATGCCGCCGGCGTGCGGCCAAAAGCTTCCAGTGCCCGCACTCCGCGCCGGACCAGCTCGTCGATGACGCGGGCCAAGAGGCTGTGTGGCAAGTCGTCAGCGGCCTGCCCGGGCTCGATACCCATCGATGTCAGCAGCACCGCGTCCGCGGATACCGGCGCGGTGGGAAACCGATGTGCCCGCGGAACCGTCCGTGGCGGCGCGTAGAGCACATACCCCAGGCACGGCGGTTCGGTGTGGCTGTGTTCGTCGGGAAGCGCCGTCGCGACCTGACCGCATGAGCCCCACTCCAGCATCACCATCGACAACCAGGCTTCCTTTTCGAATTCAGGATCGGCGAGGTGGTCCTGATTACCGAGGGTCGCGGGGTCGACCTCCCAGAAGACACAGCGGCGCGCATGCTTGGGAAGATGCTCAAAGGCTTCGAGCCGCAGCGGTGTGATTCGAGCAGACACTAGCCTCCTGGCTTCCGTGCGTACCGCAAGCCCGGCCGTCCCCAGGCTGACATGCACCAGCAACCCCTCCAGGATAGGAGAGTTTGTCGTCGTGGGGCCAGTGTTGGCGCGCCCAGGTATGCGGCGCGGCCGGCGGCGGCTTCCCACTCGGGACCGGTGGTCCGCAGAATTCCGAAATTGGTTGTCTCCCAGAGGTTCTGTGTCAAAGTGCAGTGGCTGAGGCGAGCTGACTCGCGCCAGGAACTGGCGCTGTGTCACAGTGACGTAATTACACGGTATGCCTGATCAGGGGTTGGGCTGGCTCATCACGTCGATGATCCGCTGCAGATCTTCCACCGAGGCGAACTCCACCACAATCCGCCCCTTGCGTTTGCCAAGGCTGACTGTCACCCGCGTATCGAAGGCAGTCGACAGCCGGTCAGCAACATCTTGAAGGCCGGGCATCTGGATCGGCTTACGCCGCGGAGGTGCCGGCTTGGACGCCTCCCCGCGATTGGCCAGTGTGACGGCTTCCTCGGTGGCGCGCACCGACAGACCCTCCGCGACGATGCGGCTGGCCAGTTCTTCTTGCGCCTCGGGGCCGGACTCCAGGGACAGCAGCGCACGGGCATGACCGGCAGACAGCACGCCTGCCGCCACTCGGCGCTGGACCGCGATCGGCAGTTTGAGCAAGCGGATCATGTTGGTGATCAGCGGCCGCGATCGGCCGATGCGGACCGCCAGTTCATCGTGGGTGACGCCGAACTCGTCGAGCAGCTGTTGGTAGGCAGCTGCCTCTTCCAACGGGTTCAGCTGTACCCGGTGAATGTTCTCCAGCAAGGCATCGCGCAGCAGGGTGTCATCGGCGGTCTCGCGCACAATGGCAGGAATGGTGGCCAGGTCCGCCTCCTGGGCGGCACGCCAGCGCCGCTCCCCCATCACGATCTGATATCGCGCACCGCTTCGCGTCCCGGTCACCGCCCGCACCACGATGGGTTGCAAGAGGCCGAACTCACGGATGGAGTGCACCAGTTCCGACAGCGCCTCCTCGTCAAACACCTGCCGTGGCTGACGTGGATTGGCTTCGATGTCGGTCGGTGCGATCTCGCGATACACCGCACCCACCGCGGCGGCGTCCTGCGGCGGACCCCCAATCAACACGTCGGCGGCGGCATCCCCCATCCGCGGACCAAGGGTCGCCGGCCCCGAGTCGCTGTCGGCGGGACCGGTGGGAATCAGCGAAGCCAGCCCCCGGCCGAGGCCGCCCTTCTTGCGTAACGGCTGCGTCATGGTTGTCCCTTCACGAATGGTTGTCAGTCGCGTAGCGCGAGTTCGCGACTCGCATCGAGATAGCTCATCGCCCCGCGCGAACCGGGGTCGTAGTCGATGATCGTCATGCTGTAGCCGGGCGCCTCCGAGACCTTGACGCTGCGTGGAATCACCGTGCGCAACACCTTGCTTCCGAAGTACCGGCGCACCTCTGCGGCCACCTGGTCGGCGAGCTTGGTCCGTCCGTCGTACATGGTGAGGACCACGGTGGTCACGTCGAGCCGCGGATTCAGGTGGGCCTTCACCATCTCGATGTTGCGCATCAGCTGTGACACACCCTCGAGCGCGTAGTACTCGCATTGGATGGGGATCATCACCTCGGGCGCGGCAACGAGGGCATTGATGGTCAGGAGTCCGAGGGACGGGGGGCAGTCGACGAAGACGTAGTCGAAGTCGAAATGGTCGAGCTGGGCTAAGGAGGTGCGCAACCGGTTCTCGCGCGCAACCATGCTCACCAATTCAATCTCGGCACCCGCCAGATCGATCGTGGACGGGACACAGAACAGGCGCTCGCTGTGCGGGCTGGAGCGGAGCGCGTCCTGCAACGAGACCTCGCCGAGAAGCACCTCGTACGACGACGGCGTGCCGGCCTGCCGGTCCGTGATGCCCAATGCCGTGCTCGCATTGCCTTGGGGATCGAGATCGATGACGAGCGTCTTGAGTCCTTGCACGGCCAGCGCAGCGGCAAGGTTGACCGCGGTGGTGGTTTTACCGACACCGCCTTTTTGGTTCGCGACCGTGAAGACCCGGCGATGGTCGGGCCGGCGCAACGGCGGATAGGTGGTATGGAGTATCCGCATGGCGCGCTCCGCGGCTGCGCCGATTGGCGTGTCGAAATCGTCCGATGTTTCACGTGAAACATTCGCCATCGCATCCGCCGGGGCTTGACGCTCAGGCGCCTCCGTCCCATGCGATGCAACGGGCACCGCGGCGCTTGGTTGCCCATCCGCAATGCCTGCCGATGAAGACGGGGCGGCGGACCAGTCTTGCGGAGAACTCATCGATGTCCCCTGTTCCCCATTCGTGCCGACCCATGTCGCGATTGCTTTGCGCGCCGCGCCAACACCACTGTTGCGGGCGGACGCAAGTAGTTCGCGCCACATGTGACCACCCTGACATCAACAGCGCCCGATGCCGCCAGCACACGCCGGTGTGCCTGGACTTCGTCCGGCGCGCGCTCACCCTTGATGGCCACCATCCGGCCGCCCGGCCGTAGCAACGGCATACTCCACTTCGTCAACTTGTCCAACGCTGCAACCGCTCGCGACACCGCCGCGTCCCTTCCGCCGTACCGTTCCCGTACCCAAGGCTCCTCGGCTCGGCCGCGCACCACCTCGACGGCCAACCCTAGTTCGGCCACCACCTCGTCGAGAAATTCACTCCGTCGCAGTAACGGTTCGAGAAGCACGACCTGAATGTCAGGCCGCGCAATCGCTAACGGTATCCCCGGCAACCCCGCGCCGCTGCCGATGTCCACTACCCGATCGCCCGGATCCAGGAGCTCGCCGACCGCGGCACTGTTCAGCAGATGGCGGTCCCACACGCGGCCCACTTCGCGCGGCCCGAGCAAGCCGCGTTCTACTCCAGCGGACGCCAGCAGTTCGGCATACCGCCGCGCGATATATATACGTGGCCCGAAGATCGCTGATGCTGCATCTGGCACGCGCTCAGATTCAGTACGCCCTGCCGGCGCGGCAGAGTCCGGCATCCGCTCGGACCCTCCGACATGTTTCACGTGAAACATTCCTCTGATCTTCTTGGCGCTGCGTCTACAAACGCCCCGGCGAACTACACGGCTGTAACTCCTAGTCGAGGAGCACAACGACCCGGCGTGACGGCTCCACGCCTTCGCTCTCGCTATGTACCCCAGGGACCGCCGCAACCGCGTCGTGCACGATCTTCCGCTCGAACGGCGTCATCGGAGCGAGCTCTTCGCGCTCACCGCTGTCCAACACCCGCCGCGCTATCTTGTCGCCGAGCGCGGCCAGCTCCTCCCTCCGCCGGCGTCGCCAGCTCGCGACGTCGAGCATGAGCCGACTACGCACGCCGGTCTTCTGGTGCACCGCCAGCCGGGTGAGCTCCTGAAGCGCGTCGAGCACTTCGCCCCCGCGGCCAACCAATTTGTTCAAGTCGTCGCTGCCGTCGATGCTGACCACCGCGCGGCTGCCCTCGACGTCCAGATCGATGTCGCCGTCGAAGTCCAACAGATCCAACAACTCTTCGAGGTAGTCGCCGGCGATCTCCCCCTCGGCGACCAATCGCTCCTCCACGTCGTCGCCCTCGTCCGTGCCCCCCTCCGCCGTCGCCCCGTCCTCCGGGACGTTCTCAACCGACGGTTCGACGTCAACGTCGGGCTCGGTGGTATGTGCGTCCGTCATGCCTTTCTCTCCCTCATCCACGGGTCCCCGTTCTGTTGGGCTCGCCTTTCCGATGCAGCCCCATAGCGCTGTGGCACCCTCGTCAGCGTTTGCGTCTCTTCGGTCGCGCTCCAGGCCGCGGGGTGCGGTTGCTCGGAGCGTTGTTGCGTCCGGCCGGATTCGGCTTGTCCGATTCGGCCGGTCCCGATTTTGTTACGGGCCCCGGGGCTTCGGGGCCATCGGAGTCCGCATTCGGCGAGCCGGGTTCCACGCTCTCCTCGCTGACCGTCGCCGAGCCATTACCACTCGTCGGTGTCGTCTTCGGGTTGCGCTTGGGTTTGGCTCCCGGTGCCGGCGCGTTGGCTGCCCGGCGCTTGATCACTTCCTGCTTTTTGGCCTCGTCCTCTTTTTCGATCATGCTGAAGACGTAGTGCTGCTGGGCGAAGGTCCAGATGTTGTTCGAGAACCAATACAGGATGATCGCGAGCGGAAGGAACGGACCACCGACGACCACGCCGAGCGGAAACACATACAGCGCAAGCTTGTTCATCATCGCGGTCTGCGGGTTCGCCGCCGCCTCAGGACTCTGCCGCGCAATCGATGCGCGGCTGTTGAAGTAGGTTGCAATGCCGGCCAAGACCATCACCGGGGCGCCCACCGCGATCACTGCGGGGCGGCTGAAATCGGTGAACGCTTCCAACCCGGTGCGCTGTGTCATGGACGCACCAATCGGGGCGCCGAACAGGTTGGCGTCCAGGAAGTGCTGCACTTCGAGCGGGCTGAACATGTAGTTCCCGGTCAGTCGGTTCTGGATCACCGACAGGTGCGGCTGACCGAATCCGCCCTGCGTTCTGTTGAACGATCGCAACACGTGATAGAGCCCCAGGAACACAGGGATCTGCGCCAGCATCGGCAAGCACCCCAGGATCGGATTGAAGCCGTGCTCGCGCTGCAGTTTCTGCATCTCGAGTGCCATGCGCTGACGGTCCTTGCCGTATTTCTTTTGCAGCGCCTTGATCTGGGGTTGCAGCTCCTGCATCTGCCGGGTGGTACGGATCTGACGTACGAACGGCTTGTACAGCAGCGCACGCAAGGTGAACACCAAGAACATCACCGCCAGGGCCCAGGCGAAGAAATTCGACGGCCCCAGCACAGCCGCGAACAACTTGTACCAAACCCACATGATCCACGACACCGGGTAGTAGATGATGTCGAGGCTGAAGAAATCAAACAAAAGATTCACTCTCCCCTCGCGTCGCCAGGGGGTCCCAAGCGTCGCTCGCGTCATCGAAGTTCGCCCGGCATCCATGGCGCTCCGGTATCGGGTCCCATCCTCCCTGATGCCATGGTCCGCACTTGGCGAGCCTGACCGCCGCCAACCAGCTCCCCCGAATCAAGCCGTACTCGGTAAGAGCATCAACCGCGTACTGGCTGCAGGTCGGAACGAAGCGACACGTCGGCGGTCGCAACGGCGACACCATGTGCCGGTACAGCTGGATGACAAACACCAGTCCCCGCACGGCGCCCCTACCCGCACCGCCGACGACTGCGCGGCCCCGCGCCGACGAATTCACCGGTCCATTCCCGCCAGTTCGCAACAGCGCCGCAGGGCACTTCGCAGCTGCTGCTCCAGCCTCGCCGATGACACTCGCCGGCTGCTCGGCAGCGCGCGGATCACCACCTGATCGGATTGCTGGAAATCGCTCAACATGGTTCGGGTGACATGCCGCAACCGGCGCGCGACCCGGTGGCGTTCGACTGCGGAGCCCACGCCCTTGCCGATGATCAGTCCTACCCGCGGACTATTACCCTCGTCGTCGCTCCCGTAACGAACGTGCACGATGACATCGGGCTGCACCGCGCGAATCCCGTGCTTCACGGTCGCGTCGAACTGCGTCGACCGCCTCATACGGTTGCGTGCGGGAAGCACCGCCAAAAAACCTGACGTTGCGATCAGGCAGATAGCGCGCGGCGGCCCTTACGGCGCCGGTTGGACACGATCGAACGCCCCGCGCGGGTCCGCATCCGCAAGCGGAAGCCATGCACGCGGGCTCGGCGCCGGTTATTCGGCTGGAAGGTCCGCTTGCCCTTGGCCACGGCGTTCTCCTCGTTGTCTCTCGCATTGCCTTCCGGCCGCTCACGCTTCGCAGCTGCGTTGGTTCGTGGGTCGGTCGGAGGTGGTCTTGCTGCTGGCCGGCGCGGTCCCCAGACACATCAACCTAGGTCGCAGCCGTATCGCCGACTTTCGGGCGACTGTTTGAGGGTACTGACGCGCGTTCGCTGGGTCAAACTTGGCCTGCCGCAACAGTCCCACACCCAACCGTCATGAAAACATTCGTTCTCGGCAACGCTGTTATAGCGCAAAACCGCACCGGATCGAAGCACGCCCCCGAAGAACTTTAAATAACCCGATTGGAATGCAGCAGAACGGTTGGCAGCCGCACGGAAAACTGTTAGCTTCGGGCAATGCCGTTTCGCCAGTGGAGCGGCGCTCGACAACGAAGCGAGGATGGCGGATCGACTAGCTGCCTAGGCGACCTACACGGGTTGCCTCCAGCCCGGAGATCTCGAGCCGTCGCCGGAAGGCTGCGGCTCGCTTACGATCATCCTGTCCACACCTGTGTATAACTATGTGGACAGCTGATTTGCCGCCAAGCGTGGTTGTTCCTCGACGTCGGACCAGGGAGATACGTCGTTGACCGATGACCCCGGTTCAAGTTTCACGACAGTGTGGAACGCGGTCGTCTCCGAACTCAACGGCGAGTCCACCGCAGACGGCGTCGCAATCAATCGCACCACTCTCATCACTCCCCTGACCCCTCAGCAAAAAGCGTGGCTGAATCTGGTGCAGCCGCTCACTATCGTCGAGGGATTTGCTCTGTTGTCGGTACCAAGCAGCTTCGTTCAGAACGAGATCGAGCGTCATCTGCGCGCGCCTATCACCGACGCGCTCAGCCGTCGGCTCGGGCAGCAGGTCCAACTCGGAGTGCGCATCGCTCCGCCCCCAGAAGACGCCGATGACACCGTCCTCCGCCACGCCGACACCGTTGCCGACGCCGCCGGTCTCGAAACGTCAAGTGACACCGACGAAGGTTTCGAAAACGGTGAACCCATCATCGTTGCCGACCAGGATTGGCCCAACTACTTCACCGAACGTCCACATACCACCGACCCGGTCGTTGCCGGCGGAACCAGCCTCAACCGCCGCTACACCTTCGACACATTCGTCATCGGTGCCTCCAATCGGTTCGCGCACGCGGCGGCCCTGGCCATCGCCGAAGCGCCGGCCCGCGCCTACAACCCACTGTTCATCTGGGGCGAGTCCGGCCTCGGTAAGACACACCTGTTACACGCGGCCGGCAATTACGCGCAACGACTGTTCCCGGGCATGCGGGTCAAGTACGTCTCCACCGAGGAGTTCACCAACGACTTCATCAACTCGCTTCGAGACGACCGCAAGGTGGCGTTCAAACGCAGCTATCGCGATGTCGACGTACTGCTCGTCGATGACATCCAGTTCATCGAGGGCAAAGAAGGTATCCAGGAGGAGTTCTTCCATACCTTCAACACGTTGCACAACGCCAACAAGCAGATCGTCATCTCCTCTGACCGGCCACCAAAACAACTCGCCACCCTGGAAGACCGGCTAAGGACGCGGTTCGAGTGGGGCCTGATCACCGACGTGCAGCCCCCCGAACTGGAAACCCGCATCGCCATCCTGCGCAAAAAAGCACAAATGGAACGCCTCGCGGTGCCCGACGACGTGCTCGAGCTCATCGCCAGCAGCATCGAACGCAACATCCGCGAACTCGAAGGAGCACTCATCCGGGTCACGGCGTTTGCGTCGTTGAACAAGACTCCCATCGACAAAGCACTGGCCGAGATTGTCCTTCGCGACTTGATCGCCGACGCCAGCACCATGCAAATCAGCGCGGCGACCATCATGGCCGCCACCGCCGAATACTTCGACACCACCGTCGAAGAGCTCCGCGGCCCGGGCAAGACC
>DASXMA010000479.1:0-3113 GCA_036495965.1 Mycobacterium sp. | reverse complement strand
TCCGTAGCAGGTCGTCGCCGGCATCGTGGCCGAACATATCGTTGATGGTCTTGAGATTGTCCAGATCGATGAACAGGACCGCCGCCAAGACGTGGTGGCCGCCGGATTCGAGCGCTTCGGTAACCCGGGTGACCACGTAGGCGCGGTTGGGCAGCCCGGTCAGCGAATCGTGTGTGGCCTCGTAGGCAAGCCGTTCGCTGGCGGTGCGATGTGCGGTGACATCGGTGAGTGAGATGAGCACCGATGATTGCTGGAGATCATCCGGGTCGAGCAGGCGATAGCATGCGGACAGCCATACCCGTTGTCCGTCGAAACGATTCACGCCGAAAACGTAATCAGTGATCGGGGTTCCGGTCTGCCGGATCTGGGTGAGTGGATGCCGGTCTGCATCGACGAGGTGGCCGTTGGTGTCGTAGATGGGAAAGTCGAGGGCTCTGTTGGCTCCCCGGTTCTTGAGAACCTCGGGCCTTGTGCCAAATATTCGGTCAGCCGCCGGGTTCGAGGATTCGACGCGGCCGTCGCTGCCGATGACCGCGACCCCATAGTCCAGTGTGTTCACCACCGTTTGGAAGTGTTCTTCGGCGCGGCGCAGGGCGGTCTGGTCGGTACAGACCAGGAGATAGCCGTTGTCCGTTGCGGTGGCGGAGACCCGCACGGCCAGAGCCGCTCCGTCCGACGCGTGGTGGGTGCTATCAACGATTCCCCCGTCGGCGATGATCGCGGCGGGGTCCAGCGGGGCGCCAACCGCCTCACAGGCCGGGAGTGCAAGGGCTCGTGCTGCGGGTCGGCGGTAGATGGCTTCAGCGGCCGGGTTCCAATTGGTGACGATGCCGGTGACCGTGGTGGCGATGATCGCGTCGCTTACGTGGGTGGCCAGCGCCGCCTGGCAGTGCAGCGCCGCCGAGGCGGCCTTCTGGGCAGACAGATCGCGAAAGATCACCTGATAGGCGGGTCTGCCCTCCCAGACCGTCAGCACTGACACCGCCTCGACGTCGAGCGTGGTGCCATCAAAGCGCAGCATCACCGCCGCCGAGGGTGCAGATGTGTCCCCCTCGTGCCGCAGGGAAGCGATTCGCGCCAGCATCGCGGCAACCGAGTCCGGATGGACGAATTCGGTGATGAAGTGTCCCACCAGCTGAGCGCTGGACTGTGCGCCGATCCAGCGGATCCCGGCGGCGTTGACATAGACGATGCGGCCGCCGTCGTGTACGCAGATGGCGTCCGGGGTGTGGTCCACCAGCCGCCGGTACCGCTGCTCGACAACATCTGGCTGCATCGGCCGACCATCGGGTGCTAAATCCACCACGCCGCCTTCGACCTCGCCGTTGCCGGAGTGGTCGTTTCCCGCGTCCAAACCCGATCCTCCTGGTTGCTGTCGAGAGCCACTATGCAACCAGAAATAACCGGGCAGAGTGAAGAATTCGGGCAATACATACCGGGTTGCGTGACCAACGGTTCGGGTGTGACCCATGGTGATGAATTGGACGGCAGCAGCTTGGCGACTGTGTTTTACTCTGAATCGCGCTCGTGCCGCCCGGGCCCGGCCTCGTGGGCTTCTCGTGACATCCTTAGCGGGGGACGGCGAGGCGCGATCGGGATCGACGGCCAGCGCCGCGTTCCCGTCCACAATGCCGGCGGCGCGTCGAGTTGCTTTGCAAGCAGAAGCGCCGCTGCGTCGTAGTTGGCGCGCCACCCACGAAAATGCGGCCACGCTTCCTCGTCCGAGCGTTCGATCGGGTAGCCGAGCTCGCGTAACATCGTGGTCGCGCTCCGAAAGTCGTCGTAGGACACCGATATTGGCGCATCCGGATCTGGCTCATCGGGTACCGATCGCAGCATTGTTCTAGCGACCTGCTCCAGCGCGACGAAACCCATCCGAAGCGCCAGCCGCGCCTCCAGTTTGGGTTCGCACGACGGAGCCAGCGCCAGATGCAGGGCAGCGGCGTCCATCACCGCGATAAGCGAGGTCACCCAGTGCGACAACGGCCGGGGCGAGCGCAGCCGGGCCAGCGTGAAATAGGTGGTGTGGGATTCGGCAACCTCGGCGGCCCACCGCTCCCATGAGCTAAACAACCTTTCGAGGACGGGTCGAGTATTACCGGCCTCGATGCCCCACCGGGTGCGGGCCAAAATCTCCGGGCCCCAGGCCGGGACACCGGAACGCGAGCCGAGCAGGCTGACTTCGGTTTCGCGCCGGTTGAACGCGGCATACAGCGTGGGTAGGTAGCCCACTTGCAACCCGATAACGACCAGCCCAGTGAACGCGGCCAGGTATTCCAACGTCGTGCTGCCGGTGCCGACCGGCGCGGCATACCCCAGGGTGAACATCGACGATCCAGCGTCGGAAAAAGCCTGTCCCAGATGCCCATCCAGGCTCGGCAGCAGCAGGAGCGCGAAGCCGACAACGAGCAGGCCCAGCCACACCGCAAGCCGGGTAAGCAACGACAGCGGCGATTGCCATGCCAGGATCCGGTCTCGCCGCTCAAAGGAGCGGACCACCCTAGCCAAAAGTAAGAACGCGACGTCAAGGACGCGGTCGACGGCGCGCGATATCCGGGAATTGATGGCGCGGGGAACCACCAGTGTGCCCACGACACTGGACAACGTGACCATCACGACGACTATCCCGACGGCGAAGCCAAGCCACGCACCGATCATGCGATCATTCAAGCTAATCAGGATCCGCCGCCGATATACAGGTCGCATTGTGCAAGCAGTGTTGCCGAATCCCGGCCGCGCGAAGGTGGGCTAAGCGGCTTCCTCGCTCAGGTATCGATGGAGGGTTGCCCGGCTCGCTCCGAGGTATTTGGCGACGTCCTTAGCGGTATGGCCATCAGCCTTCATCCGCTTTGCGGTAGGGACGCGCTCAGCATTAGCGATCTTTCGAAAACTCGCTCGTTTCGGCATAGCGCTCTATTGCGCCTTGGGAACTGGCTGCCGATCAGGGGCCAAATTTCGCCGCTGTCTGCGGATGGCCACATTTCGCAGTTCTCATGAGGACCACCCTCGACCACCTATCCACAGCGGCGGCTCCTGGCCGTTGTACATGCTCTTGGGCCGCCACCGCTGTCTGCGCAGCAGTCGACCGGCGTGGTGCTCGGCCACGTCCTTCA
>DASXMA010000478.1:0-14524 GCA_036495965.1 Mycobacterium sp. | reverse complement strand
GGCAAGGGAAATGTCTTCTGACGCCGAGGCCACATTTCACCGCGGCATCATGCACGCTTGGTAACCAGGTGGTTCGTGTTTCGGACGGCGCTTCTTTTCGTCAGGAGCGCCGTCCGACTCGTGTATGCCGAACTCGCGTGGCCGGTAGCGGTGTGAACCGTTCCGACAACGGTGGAAGCACCACTCGATCTCGCAGTCATAAGGTGCCGAGCCGTGCGCGACATCGAGACCATCGATTCCGAGCTGCGATTGGTGGCAGCGCTTCGCCGTGCAGCTCGGGAGCGGCGGGCCGCTGCCGTCGATAGACGTGGCGGATGCGCTGCTCGATGAACGCCGCGAGTTGACCGAGTGGCTACAACCCGGCGGCGGGTCTTTTAACAATTACCGATGTAAGTACCCCCCCAAGACGCGCGCCGGCTACTCGGAACCGTGAACGGTGGAAGCGAATGACGCTCTCGATTCAGGGTCCGGGAAACGCGGCACGGGCTAGGCTACTGGCATCATGTGAGGGCACAGGCAATGGCTGAGGACGAAACGAAGAAGTCGTGGTGGCTCACGCTACCCGGGCTAATCACTGCGATTGGTACCGCCATCACCGCGATCACCGGGCTTGTGGCCGGACTGTATCAGGCCGGTTTGCTGGGTAGCAGCCAAGACAAGACCGGATCGACGACCGCGACATCGAGCATGGCCGCCTTGGAGACCCCGAGCGTCTCCCGCCACTCAGCAGCGAACGGGGGTGTTCGCCCTGCTGGGACCGACGAGCTGGGCTTCCTGAACTCCGCCGCCCGCTGCGACCCGGGACACCCTCCCGCGGCGATGGGCAGCACGACGCAGACCGCGCTGGTGCTGTGTCAGACCGGGCCGGGCGCCTTCTACTACGTGAGTGTGCGCCTCAGCGACCGCGTCGTAACCGCACTCGACAATGCGGTGCGCTCGGAGGGCGGCTTCGACGTGACCAACCCGGCCGATGGCACCCGATATCAGATCCGGCCCCACCGGTTGACGTTCCTGATGGCGAACGGTCAATCCGCGGGGCAGGAAAATATGGTGACCTACTGGTCGATACCCGCGGGCTGACGAGCCGACCGCGCCCTTGTGGACTGAGCCGCAAGGGCAGTTAAGGTAAATCGCCGTCAGCCATCAGGCGCCACCCTTCTCAGTCATGGTTCGCACCAACGCCAAGCCACCGCGACGCTGCCGAGCAGAATCCGAACGCAGCTTGTCTAGCACCCCTACCAGCACTTTCGCAGCGGCCGGCGCCTGATTCTTGGCTTTCGGGTCATCCATCAGCGGCAACCCGCCACATAGTGCGCGTTAGTTCCACATTCAGGCATTTGCTACACCCCCTCCGTTATTGACAAACCCTTGTGGCAGAGCGTGGTACGAACACGTTTGAGTGACGTGGGCCACCCATGTCGAAGGCCGCCCAGGAGCCACGCGGAGGGCCTGGGAGGGATTGCACCAGCCCCTTGAGCTGCGACGATGCAGCTCACTCCGATCTTGATTGATCTTGTTGTTGGTCGAATGCATCGAACACCTGTTCGCTCACTAGGCATTGCTACATATGTAGGTACCCTCGTTAGTTTGCTGGGGCCTCGGCGTGTCGGCGCTGCACGCACCACCATGCGTGGGAAAGGCAGGAAGACACGCCTGGTCTACGCCTGCGCCGAACACGCCGAGGCTTGATGAACAGGGGAATGTTCGGATCACCGAGCTGCGGGCCGACATCAGGCGGGCTTGCCGCCCTTGAGCCGCGGCTCGTCCGGCCGATACTGGTAACCCCACGTCGACCCATCGATACGGAGGAGGGGGATCAGTAAGCCGGGGAAGCGGATTCCGGGCTTCACGATCTTCACCGTGTACGTCAGGAATGAATGTTGTGAAGCACGGCAAGTCATGTAGCCGCGCCGCTCCGCGTACTCGGGCGTGATACCCGATGCCGCCAGCATGGCGAGATGGTTGTCCGCGATCACTTTGCGCGGCTTCGGGATTTCCGGGATCATTCGCCGGCCACCTTCGCACGGCCACACCGGTCCCATGTGGGCACGGACCGACGACGGCGCCGCGAGCCAGTGATTGCACCGGAGGCATCTTGTGGCGATGCTGAATCCGCGCTCAGCCGCAGCGTTGACCACGTCGGCGCGATCCTCGGCGGTCAGCGGTTCATGTGGGTGATGTTGCCAGGGGGCTGTAAAATCGGCTTCGATGTAGTTGTTGGTTGTCCTGGCCGCCCGGTTGCCCGTCGGGCGGCTTTGGCATTTAGGCGGCATGATCGCCACCGCCGAACGGCCGCATAGCGGCATCAATCTCGTCCATGTCGATGCGGACTAACCGACTGCCGCTGCGATAGCCGGTGAGTCGACCATCGGCAATCATCTGCCGAATGGTGCGCTCGGTGACGTCGAGATAGAGCGCAGCGTCCTTGAGTTTGGCGTAGCGGCGTCGAGCGGCACGGTTGGGTAAGTCAATAGGCGGCTTGGTAGGCATCACGAAACAAACCTTTCGGAGTGTCTCGGTTGCCTACACCGAACCCGATCTCAAGGACGGGCTTCCGCGCACCGCGGGGTCTCTGTCAAGTCAGGATGCTGACTTGCCTCGAAACATCAAATAATTGCGCTTGCTTCCGCGTTGCGTGTCGTCCACGAACTGCTTTAGATCCGCAAGGGTGTCGGCGGTCACGTCAAGCTTTCCGCGGGTTGGACACATAACGAAGCTCATGGCTTCTAGCGGCCCCACCACGGCCGGCCACTGACGGCGGCGCGGCACGACGTAGCCATCGTCGGTTCGGCGCAGCATCTGTGCATCGCGTTCAGCGATAAGGCGTTTCAACTCTTCCTCGGTAGCCGCAGTCATTCGAGGACCGGGCACCGGGATTTCCCCGATCTTTTGGTGCCGCAGCGCTAGGGTTGCAGTGCCGTCGGTTTTGATCTCGCCCACCTGATCGCCGCACCCGTTACGGCCACAGCGCAGTATCACAGTCGGCTTATCGTTCAAGTGCTGCCGCCACCACTCGGCGTGTTGTGGACGCATTCCGTCAAATCTGATCTCACTCATCTCATCCTCTGTTATCAGCGAGTTTGGACAGCAGGGCAGCGATTTCGCGGTCGCGGCCTTGAGCTGCGTGCTGATAGCGCATCGCCGCCGCGGGTGACGAGTGCCCAAGGCGCGCCATGAGTTCGGCCAGTGTGGCACCTGTGTGCGCGGCAAGGACGGCGCCAGAGTGGCGCAGGTCGTGGAACCGGAGGTCTGGCCGGTCGGCTGCTTCCCTTGCTTTACGGAAGTGCCGGAATAGCGTGCCTTCGGCGAGGTAGCCGCCACGCTTGGCTCCGAATAGCAGCGCATCGCGTTCCTTACCAACGCGTCTGGCTAGATGATCCTCGAGCGCTGGGAGTAGGTGCGGCGGGATGGCGACGTCGCGGATACCCGCGTCGGATTTCGGGCTGGTTTGTTTGAACCCTTCGGTGGTGAGGACGACGGCGCGCCGTACGCGGATGACCTCGTCGGCCAAGTCGACGTCCATGCGGCGTAGCTCGGTCAGCTCACCGAACCGCAACGCGCACCAGGACGCGAGCAAGATCATTGCCTGATACTGGTCGGGCATTGCGGCCGTGATGATTTCGAGCTCGTCAAGGGTGGCTGGCCGGATCTTTTTGACCCGCTTGGCTGTGCCGGCGCCCCGGATGACACAGGGGGTGATCTTGATTTTGCCGTCGCTGAGCGCAGTGGCCATGATCGTCCTGAGTAGGCCGTAGCAGTGCGCGCGCAGCGTCGGCGTCTTGGCGCCGAACCGGGTGTACCAGTTGCGAACATCATCGGATGTGATGGACGACAACGGCATTGACGCTAATGACGCTTTAAGTAGGTGTTGGTCCAGCAGTTTGCGGTAGTGCTCGCGGGTGCGGTCCTTCAAGTCGCGCTGGGCCAACCACTGCTCGGCGTATTCGGCGAATGTTGTTTTCGTTGGCTTATTCTCGTGGGCTTCGGGTAGCTCCCATGCCTTGCGGATGATCTCGGCGTGGCGCAGCGCCAGCCAGGCGCGGGCATCCCGCTTGGTGAGGAACAGGGTGGGTGCTGGGTAGCGTCGTCCGTCTGGGCCGTAGTAGCGCGCGCGAAAACCCTTGGCCAGCTTGTCGACTGACCCGAAGGTGCCCGCCTGGCGGCCCTTGCGACCGGCCCCGCGTGTCACTGTGCTCCTTCCAGTCGTCAGGTCATGACGTACTTGTGACCTGAGGATAGCACACTCGTTTCCGCTTATTTCCGCTTGGCTCCTGCTGTACTGTCTGGTGTCAGCGCAGGTAAAACCCCTAAAGCGCTGGTCAATTGAACAAAGTCAGCAAACAAAGCTCACTGATGATTGGCCAGAACGCATTTCGCGGGTGTGCGTAGTACTGGCCCGCCGATAGCGATTGGGCACTGGGAAACGAGCCCAGGATCAGCACCCGGGCGTGGCCGTCGACAACTGGCTGCAATCCCTGTAGTAGCCGTGCGCTCATCACTGCACATCATGACGTGCCCGCGTTGTACCTTGACCACGTGGACGACCCCTTGGACGACACAGTCGACCCGAACATCGAGGATCTGCTCGACGGACTCGAGGGCACTGCGCGCACCGAGCGGGCCGAACTCGTACGGTGGCTGCTTGAGCAGGGCATCACCGCCGACGAAATCCGGTCGACGAACCCGCCACTATTGCTGGCAACGCGTCACCTCATCGGCGACGACGGCACGTACGTGTCTACCCGAGAGATCAGTGAGACCTACGGCATTGACCTGGTGCTGCTGCAGCGGGTTCAGCGCGCCATCGGTCTGGCCAGAGTGGACAACCCCGATGCTGAGGTTCACATGCGCGCTGACGGTGAAGCCGCCGCCTTCGCTCAGCGGTTTGTCGAACTGGGCCTGGATCCCGAGCAGATGGTGCTCGTGGTCCGGGTGCTCGCCGAAGGTCTGTCACGCGCTGCCGAGGTCATGCGTTACACCGCGCTGTCGGCGATCATGCGCCCCGGAGCTACCGAGGTGGAAATCGCGAAGGCGTCGAAGGCTCTGGTGAGCCAAATCGCGCCGATGCTCGGCCCGATGATTCAGAACATGCTGTTCATGCAGTTGCGGCACATGATGGAGACCGAAGCGGTCAACGCCGCGGAGCGGGCCGCCGGTAAGCCGCTTCCCGGGGCGCGCCAAATCACGGTTGCCTTCGCCGACCTCGTCGGCTTCACCCGGATAGGCGAAGCGGTATCGGCTGAAGAGCTGGGGCAACTGGCCAACCGGCTTGCCGTCCTCGCCCGTGATATGACCGTCCCGCCGGTGCGGTTTATCAAGACGATCGGCGACGCGGTGATGTTCGTCTGTCCCGCTCCTGGGCCCTTGCTGGATGTCGTGTTGAAGCTTGTCGAAGCCGTCGATACCGACAATGACTTTCCCAGGTTGCGTGCGGGGGTGGCGTCCGGGATGGCGGTGAGCCGGGCCGGCGACTGGTTCGGCAGTCCGGTCAACGTGGCGAGCCGGGTCACCGGGTTGGCGCGTCCGGGAACCGTGCTGGTCGCGGATTCGGTCTGGGATGCCATCGGCGATACCGGCGAATTCCAAGGGTCTTTCGCCGGTCCGCGCCGCCTCAAGGGCATCAAGAGTGAAGTCAATCTTTTCCGGATTCGCCGAGGCGGTGACTCCAACGACTCCCGCGACGGCGACTGACCCAGGCGGGCCTGAATACAAATAAGGGCAGGCCCGGGCGACTCTTGGGGGCGTTGGACATTGTCCTACGCGGCCGGTTTCTACCCCTTGTTCCGGCACTTCGACATGGTCGCTTCCGGGCCTGCTTCGCTCCCAAAAATACGCCCTCCAACGGTCCATATCAACGCTTTTCCGACGCCGGGCGCGATCGCTTGCGCGGCGGATACCGCCGTTGCATCAGTGCTTTTCGCGACGGCCAGCCGTCGTACCGCCGCTGAGACTGCGTTGGGTCAGCGGCACCCCGACTGCACTGTGGCGCCGGCTTCCGCAAGGTTCGGCGTTCGCTGCAGGTGAAACGCAGTTCCATTACACGTGCAAAAGTGTAATTATGTAATCATGAAATCACATCACACAGGTGGGCGGCGCTACGGCCGTCCCGGGGGCTGGCAGCAAGCTCAGCAACCGGATGCCAGCGGCGCCGCGGAATGGTTTGCCGGACGCCTGCCCGAAGCCTGGTTCGACGGCGATCCCACGGTCGTCGTCGACCGCGAAGAGATCACGGTCATCGGCAAGCTGGCCGAACCCGACAGCAAGGACGAGAGCGAGGCCCGCGTAGAAGGACGCGTATCGCGGTTCCGCGAAGAGACCCGCTCCGAGCGGATGAATATCGCCGACGAAGCGCAGGATCGCTACGGGCGCAAGGTTTCCTGGGGCGTCGAGGTCGGTTCCAAAACCGGCACAGAGCGAATTCTGTTCACGCACATCGCAGTACCTGTGATGACACGCTTGAAGCAGCCGGAGCGGCAGGTGCTTGACACCTTGGTCGACGCCGGTGTCGCCCGGTCACGTGCTGACGCACTGGCCTGGTCGGTCAAGCTGGTTGGTGAGCACACCGAGGAATGGCTGGCCAAGCTACGCAGCGCGATGTCGGAGGTAGATGACCTTCGCGCGCAGGGGCCGGATCTTTAGTCTTAAGCCAAAGCTGCAGTGCTGCTTCAGCTTTGGCGCACCTCAAGCGGGCTAGCAGTCTGGCTATTCGTTGTCGATTTTGGCGACGATCTTGTCGGTGATCTGGCCACCTTGGTCGCTGATGTGGTAGCCGCACGCATTGATGTCGACAATCACATTGTTCGCCTGGCTCATCGCGCGCTGGCACTCCCAGCCGTCAGCGCCTTCCTGGGTGTCCAGCACCGTCATCTTCGGTGGGCTGCCGTTGATTTGCCCAAACGTCCACCTATATTTCTTGCCCTTGTTCGTCACGGTCACCGTCTTGGCGGCGCAGCCTTTCCACTTGCTCGCCGCAGTCTGGATGAACGACTTGGCTTTGTCGGCCGAGGGAAAAAGAATGACGGCTTGGTTGACCCAGTGGTCGTAGTTGTCGCCCGGCTCAGAAGACACCAGTCCGCTCACTCCGGTATAGCCGGTGCCTGCGTACACCGGATCCTGGCTGGTGTAGAGCGCCCCCTGGCAGTCCGGCGACGACAGCGTCACCGGAGAGGTGTCCATCGACACGATGGGTTTACCGGGCTGCATGGTCGACGATCCCATGACGGAGTTGACATCTGACGGGCTCAACAGCAGCGCGCTGAGACGCTCAGCCGGTATCGGGTCGGGAGGCGGCGGCGCCGGTTTAGGCCGCGTAATTAGCCAGATACCCACCCCGCTGACGACGACAACGAGCACAACCGCGGCGGCGGCGATGATGGGCCAGGGGTTGCGTTTGGGTTTTGGTGTTTGGTTCCTGGGGGTGGGGCGGGTGGGTTGTTGGGGTGGGGCGGTGCCCCAGTTGGGGCTGTTGGCTTGGTAATACGTCGGGGTGGGTTGGCCGGCCGCGGGGATCGGGCCGCTGGGGGGTCCCCAGGGTTGGCCGGGCTGGCGCGGTATCGGGCCCGAACTGGGCGCCGCGCCCGGATAGGGCGGCGCTGGAGATTGGGCCGGTGGTGACGGTGGCGGGGTGTTGGCTGCGGGCACCGGCGAGGGGGCCGGGGCCATCTCGGTGCTGGCCGAGGTGGGTGCCGGTGTCACCGTTGAGCCGGCGGGCAGGGTGGCTTCTTGGCTGCGCCGCAAGATATTCGCGGCGTGGTCTTGATCGGGGTCTGAGAGTGCTTCGTGGGCGGCCAATGCCAGATCACCGGCGCTGGCGAAACGGTCCTCGGGTTTTTTGGCCATGCCGCGCGCGATCACGCCGTCAAAGGCCTTGGGAATACCCGAGCGCACCGCGCTGGGCTGGGGAATGGGACCCATCAGGTGGGCGGTGACCAGGGTGCTGGCGCTGTCGGCCCGATAGGGCGGGGACCCGGTCAACGCCTCATGCAGCACGCAGGCCAGCGCGTAGATGTCGGCGCGGTAGGTGACTTCACCGTTGGAAAACCGTTCGGGGGCCATGTATTTCCAGGTGCCCACCGCCGTACCCAGCTGGGTCAGTTTCTCATCGGTGGTGGCACTGGCGATGCCGAAGTCGACCAAATACGCGAAGTCCTCGCGGGTGACCAAGATATTGGGCGGCTTGACATCTCGATGCATCACCCCCGCCGCATGGGCGGCATCCAACGCCGAGGCGATCTGGGTGATGATGGCCACCGCGCGAGGCGGGGTCAGCGGACCGAACCGTTTGAGCACACTATCGAGGTCGGTGCCCTCAATCAGGCGCATCTCCATGAACATTTGTCCATCGATTTCGCCGTAATCATGGATGGGCACCACATGGGGTTCCTGCAAACGCCCGGCAATGCGGGCCTCGCGCTTCATCCGCTCGCGAAACACCGGGTCGCGGCTAAAGGTGTCCGACATCAGCTTGACGGCCACCGTCCACTCCTTGACGGTGTGCTCGGCCTCGTACACCTCACCCATGCCACCCCGGCCTAGCAGCCGTTTTAAGTGATAGGGCCCAAACATCGACCCCACCCGCGAGGCCTGACCATCACTCATCCCAGATCCTCCAAACCAACCCCAGACCCGCCGACCATACCAACAAACGCCGGGTGAACCGGTCGGTTGCGAACCCTGATATAGCAATCATGACGGTAAGTCCCGACCCGCCCGGCCGCACCATATCGCGACATCGTTATCGCAATGAATTCTTGGAGTGATCTCGCGCCCTTTGAGGCCGCAGGGCGCGGGCGCTTCAGCCGGCTAGGGCAATGCCTTGCTTTCGCGGGCTAGGCCCGAGTCATCGCGTAGTAGGCTCCCCGCCGGGCCAGTAGCTCGGCGTGGTTGCCTTGTTCAACGATCTGGCCGGACTCCACCACCAGAATGCGGTCAGCGTCTCGGATGGTCGAAAGACGATGCGCGATAGTGAAACTCGTCCGATCCTGGCGAAGATCACACATGGCGCGCTGGATGAGGGCCTCGGTGCGGGTGTCGACCGAGCTGGTCGCCTCGTCCAGGATCAACAGCTGCGGGCGGGCAAGAAAGGCGCGTGCGATGGTGATGAGCTGCTTCTCGCCGGCGCTGATGTTGGCGCCGTCCCAGCTGATCCGGGTCTGGTAGCCGGCCGGCAACGTGTGCACAAACCGGTCGACATAGGCCGCCTTGGCGGCTTGCACTACCTCATCGTCAGTGGCCTCGGGTCGTCCGTAAGCAATGTTCTCCGCGATCGTCCCGTCGAAGAGCCAGGTGTCCTGCAGCACCATGCCAATGCGCGATCGCAGCGTTTGCCTGCTCACCGTGGTGATATCGACCCCGTCGACAAGGATTCGGCCGGAATCGACGTCGTAGAACCGCATCAGCAGGTTCACCAGGGTGGTCTTGCCGGCTCCGGTTGGCCCGACGATCGCCACCGTGCTACCCGGCTCGGCCACCATCGACAGGTCTTCGATCACCGGGGTGCCCGGATGGTAGGAAAAGCTCACGTGCTGAAACTCGACCCGTCCGTTCAGGCTCGATCGACCGGTTCGTCCCGCCGGCTCGGGGTTCGGCGATTCCTCGGGCTCGTCGAGCAGGTCGAACACCCGCTCGGCGCTGGCCACTCCGGATTGCAGGGTGTTGTACATCCCGGCGACTTGGCTCAGCGGCGTGTTGAACTGCCGGACGTATTGAATGAACGCCTGGATACTGCCGAGGGTGATTTGGCCGGTGGCCACCTGCAGGCCACCCACCACGGCGACCGCAACGTATCCCAGGTTGCCGATGAAGGTCGTCGCCGGTGCCACCAGGCCGGAGAAGAATTGGGAACCGAAGCTGGCCCGGTAGACGTCGTCGTTGAACCTGCGGAATTGTTCGCGCGCTGCAGCCTGGTGGCCGAACGTCTTGACCACTGTGAACCCGCTATAGGTCTCCTCGATGTGAGCGTTGAGTCGTCCGGTGCTCTTCCACTGGGCCACGAACAGCCGTTGTGAACGGCGCGCTATCGCGCGCGTCGCCAGCAACGAGATCGGCACGGTCAGCAATGTGATCAGGGCCAACAGCGGCGAGATTGACACCATCATCGCCAGCACGGCCACCACAGTCAGAATCGACGTCAGCAGCTGACTGATCGTCATCGAAAGCGAGGATTGGAGGTTGTCGATATCGTTGGTGACCCGGCTCAGCAGCTCACCGCGCTGCCGTCGATCGAAGTAGGCCAGCGGCAGTCGGAATCTTGTCCTCGACATCGGAACGCAGCGCGACCATGGTGCGCTGCAATATGACGTTGAGCAGCCGCGCTTGTGCCCAAATCAAAAGCGAGGCAACCAGATACAGAGCCAACGCCACCGCCAGCGTTCTTGCCACCGCAGCGAAGTCCACTCCTCGGCCCGGCACCACATTCATCCCGGACAGCAGATCAGCGAAGGTTTTATCGCCGCGGTTCCGGGCCGCCGCGACGGCCTGTGCCTTGGTGATCCCCGCCGGGAGCCCTCGGCCGATCACGCCGTTGAACAGCAGATCGGTGGCATGGCCGAGGATCCGCGGCACGACGACGCCGATCGCCGTACCGGTGATGCCCAGAGCGATCACCGCGATGCTCAGCCCGCGTTGCGGCGCAAGCTGTTTCACCAGCCGAATCGCCGATCCCCAGAAGTCGCGGGACCGCGCGGCCGGCGCTGCCGCCACGCCCCTGGTGGGCCTGGCGGTCACAGTCGTCACTGAGTGTTCCCAACCCCGGCGCCCACCGACTGCGAGTCGGCGAATTCCGCATAGGTGGTGCAGCCGGTCAACAGCGATTCGTGGGTGCCCGAACACACCAGTTTCCCGTTGTCGACGACGATCACTTGGTCGGCCTGAGCGGCAGTCGAAATTCGTTGCGTGACAATAATCATTGTGGCGTCGCCGGATATCTCACGCAGCGACGCGCGAACCTGGAAGTCGGTGTGTACATCGAGCGCGGAGAACGCGTCGTCGAACAAATAGATGGCCGGGCGGCGGATGACTGCGCGGGCGATGGCAAGCCGCTGCCGTTGCCCGCCGGAGAAGTTGATTCCACCCTGGGCGACATGCATGTGCAGCCCGTCGTCGTGTGCCCGCACAAATCCGTCAGCGGCGGCCACTCGCAACGCTTCCCACATCTCCTCGTCGGAGATCACCTGCCCGGGGGCCGCACCAATCCGCAGATTGTCCGCGACGGTGCCGGAGAACAGGTAGCCACGCTGCGGAACCAGCCCGATCGCGGACCAGAGTCGCTCGGTGTGGTAATCGCGTACATCGACGTCGTCGAGCAGGACGGCGCCGGCGGTCACGTCGTAAAGCCGGCAGATCAGCGACACCAGCGTCGACTTTCCCGAGCCGGTGCTTCCGACGACAGCAGTGGTAGTACCGGGCAGCGCCGTGAACGAGATGCCCTGCAGCACTGGGCGGTCCGCGCCCGGGTAGGTGAATGTAGCGTCGTCCAAGCGCACTACGCCAGTGATCCCGTCGCTGGGGAATTTGGGGTTGGGCGGATTGTCGATCGCAGCGTGAGTGGACAGCACCTCGGTGATTCGTTCGGCACACACGGACGCTCGAGGCAGCACCACCAGCGTCATCGTCGCCATCAACACTGCCATCAGGATCTGGGTGAAGTACGCCAGGAAGGCGGTCAGCGAGCCGACCTGCATTTGGCCGCGATCGATACGCAGTCCACCAAACCAGATCAGCGCTACGCTGGACACGTTGATGGTCAGCGTGGTTACCGGCAGCATCAACGCTTGCCAGTTACCGGCGTTCAGCGAAGCATTCGACAGCGCTGCATTGGCTCGAGCAAATCGGTCGCGCTCAAAGCGTTCGCGGGTGAACGCGCGGACTACGCGGACACCGGCAAGTTGGTCGCGCATCACCCGGTTGATCCCATCGATCAGGCTCTGCATACTGCGGAAGAGCGGCAGCATGTGCGACATGATCCAGTAATTGGTCAAGGCCAGGACCGGAACGCTGACCAGCAGCAGCCACGTCAACGCGGCCTCCTGATGGATGGCCATGAAGATGCCGCCCACGCACATGATCGGCGCGGTGACCAGTACGGTGGCCATCATCTGAACCAGGTACTGGATTTGTCGGACGTCGTTGGTGCTGCGGGTCAGCAACGTGGGCGCGCCGAATCGGGCGGTCTCGCGCTCGGAGAAGGTAGTGACGTGTTCGAACATCGCCAAGCGCAGGTCGCGGCCGAACCCCATCCCGGTCCGCGAGCCGAAGTAGATGGCCCCGACCGAACACAGCACCTGCACTCCGGTGACGGCGAGCATCACCATCCCGAGTCTGACGATGGTGGCGGCATCGCCCTTGGCGACGCCGTTGTCGATGATCGCCGCGTTGACCGTCGGCAGGTACAGCGTCGCCAGGATGCTGATCAGCTGGAGCACCATCAGCACCGCGACCAGCCGGCGATACGGCCGGATGTACTGGCGCAGCAGTGCCAGGAGCATTTGGTAACTGTCGCACATGGCGGGCGCCCCAGTCCTGAGCACCGCCGGATGGTTTGTGCGCTCGAGGCGCATCCGGCAAAAGCGTTGAATTGCCTGCTCAGGGGGCGCGTCGGTGGTTGACCTGCTGGGCTGCCGCTACAGTGCATCGTGTGACCAGCAGTAGGCTCGGCAACAGGGTGGGTATCGGTGCGGCGTAACGTGACAGCGCTAGCCCTTGCGGCGTCGGCAATGACGATCCTGATCTCTGCGGGGTGCTCGAGTTCCGGCGACAACAAACCGGGCGCGACGGCGTCGTCAGAACCGGGGAACGCGGAAGGTCACCACGGGCCGATGTTCCCCCAATGCGGGGGCGTCGGCGATCAAACGGTGGCAGAACTGACCAAGGTAAATGGACTGATGAACACCGCCCGGAACTCGGTTGGATGCCAGTGGCTGGCGGGTGGCGGCATTCTCGGCCCGCACTTTTCCTTCTCGTGGTACCGCGGTAGCCCCATCGGGCGCGAACGCAAGACCGAGGAGCTGTCGCGGGCGAGCGTCGATGACATCAACATCAACGGCCACGGCGGTTTCATCGCCGTAGGCAACGAGCCGAACCTGGGTGACTCACTGTGCGAAGTCGGCATCCAGTTCGACGACGACTTCATCGAATGGTCGGTCAGCTTCAGTCAAAAGCCGTTCCCGCCGCCGTGTGACATAGCCAAAGAACTGACCCGTCAGTCGATCGCGAACGCGAAATGAAGGCCTCGATGCGTCCCGGTCTGCGAGGCAGAAGAGCTGCCCTCGCGGGTGCGCTCGTCTTGATCGTGGCGTTGGTGGTGGTGACAGGTTGTTCAAGGTCGGTTGGAGGTACCGCCGTCAAGGCGGGCGGGCCTTCACGCAACAACAATTCCCAGCAGCAGTACCCCAACCTGCTCAAGGAATGCGAGGTCCTGACCACCGACATCCTGGCCAAAACCGTGGGCGCCGATCCGCTTGACATTCAGAGCACGTTCGTCGGCGCAATCTGCCGGTGGCAGGCAGCCAACCCGGCCGGTCTGATCGACATCACCCGGTTCTGGTTCGAACAGGGCAGCCTCGGCAACGAGCGAAAGGTTGCTGACTTCCTGAAGTACAAGGTCGAGAGCCGTCAGATCGCGGGCATCAATTCAATTGTGATGCGCCCCGATGACCCGAACGGCGCATGCGGAGTGGCCAGCGACGCAGCGGGAGTGGTCGGCTGGTGGGTCAACCCTCAGGCGCCCGGTATCGACGCGTGTGGGCAGGCCATCAAGCTCATGGAGCTGACGCTGGCCACCAACTCGTAGGGGCTGATTCAGCGCGGAACCTGGAAGCCGATCAGTGCGGCTCCGTTGAGTTCCAGGCTTTTCCAGTCGCCGGCTACGGTCAGCACCGCGATCGCCGACGTCGGGAGCTTTTCCGAAATGCGTTCCACCGCTGCAGCATCGGTACCAGCGGTGCCCGCCAGGCCGATCGCCAACGCGGACATCGTTGGTTCGTGCCCGACGACGAGCAGGGTGTTGACAGTGTCGGCGACCGCGTTGATTTCGTCGATCATCGTCCCGGGGCTGGCGCCGTAGAGTCGCTCGCTGTAGCGCACCGCGGCGTCGATGCCGGTCTGGGCCAGGGTCTGCCGGGCGCGCGTGGCGGTCGAGCACAGCACGGCGTCGATGGAGGGCACGTTGGCGCGCAGCCAGTCGCCGGCCAGCCCAGCCTGGCGGATGCCCCGCGGTGCTAGTGGCCGGTCGTGGTCCGCGACGCCGGGCGGGTACGACGACTTCGCATGCCGCATCAACAGCAAGGTGTGCTGACCATTCACCCGATTCAC
This sequence comes from Mycobacterium sp., assembly GCA_036495965.1. GTDB lineage: Bacteria > Actinomycetota > Actinomycetes > Mycobacteriales > Mycobacteriaceae > Mycobacterium. Next base: position 214 of record DASXMA010000478.1, on the reverse strand, counting down.
GTTAATCAGTGCGGTACCAGAGGTGCTATGCCGCGTCGTCGTCATCCGCGTCGTGCAGGAGTTTCTCGGGGTGGCGCCTCTCTGTGTCAACGGGGCGATGATGTCGCGTTGTAGGTTGAAGAGGCAGGCCCGGGAAGTGACTTGTCTGAAGTGCCGGTATCCGGGGTGTCAGCCGGCCGCGCGAGACGATAGAGCCGCCCCCGAGTGTCCTCCC
>DASXMA010000477.1:0-21747 GCA_036495965.1 Mycobacterium sp. | reverse complement strand
ATCACGGCCTCGCTGGGCGGGCATCCGTCCGACAGCGCGCGACCGCCGGTGATTCGTTGCGGCGCCCCTTAGGGCGAACCATTGGGTAGCAGAACGATTTTGCCGTGGGTGTGCCGCTTCTCGAGTTCCTCGTAGGCGTCGGTGACGCGGTCAAGCGGATAGGTGGCGGTGACGTCGAAATCGATGGCGCCGGTAGCGACCAGGTCAGCGACTTCGGCAAGCACTTCCGGTGTCGACGCCTCGCCGCTGCCTTCGGTTTTAGCGCCGACTTCGCCCGCCTTCTGAAACGAGATGATGGTGTCGATCCGGTCGGGCGCCACCCCCAGATCGGCGGCGAGCTGGACGTAGTCGGGGCCGAACAAGTCGATGAACGCGTCGATTCCGTTGGGCGCCGCCTCCCGCAGCCGGTCGGCCAGTCCCTGAAAATCGTTGCCGTAGGCGATCGGGGTGACGCCATGCGCGCGCAGCCAGTCGGCATTGCCCGGCCCGGCGATGCCGAGCACTCGAGCCTCGCGCAGCACCAACAGTTGCACGACAATGCTTCCGACCCCGCCCGCTGCCGCCGAAACGGCGATCGTCTCACCCGATTGCGGCGCGACCGCGTGGACAGCGGCGTACGCCGTCGCACCGACCACGTACAGCGAACCGGCCGCCTCCCAACTCAATTGGGGAGGTTTACGGATCAGCTGATCCACCGGGACGGCGGTGTGGGTAGCGTGGCTGGACCTGCGGAAGCTGAACCCCAGAACCTCGTCACCAACCGAGAACTCGGTAACTCCGGGCCCCACCGCGGTGACGACGCCGGCGAGGTCGCTGCCCTCACCGGACGGAAAGGTGGCGGGAAACATGTCGTGCAGCGCCCCGGTTCGGATCGCGGCCTCGCCCGGGTTGATCCCGGCAGCGCGAACCTCGACCACCACCTCGCCCGCGTCGGGTGACGGCATTTCGATGTCAGCCACGTACAACACGTCGCGTCCCCCATACCGGTCGAACCGCACTGCACGCGCCACCGCCGCCGTCATTTTGCTCTCCTTACCCCGCGAAGTTGCCCTGCCCGACGCCAGCATAGGCGCAAACCGCCGCTTAACGGCGAGCTGTGCGCGGCGGCTCGTCTGCGCTGCTCTTGTTCGCGCTGGCGTTTCGCGTTAGCGTCAGGCGCCGCGGTCGAACTGCTGGATGCCGGCACTTCGCCCGGAGGTTGACGTGGAAGGGAATGCCCATGGAGCTCGCTCGGGTCCCCGTCGTCGGCTGGGCGGCCGCCACCCTTATGGTCGGCGCCGCGACCACCGGCTGCGGCCACCACGCCACGTCGCCCTGGGACCGGCCGCCCTCATCGCCGGAGACGTCCTCGTCCTCGTCGTCCACCACTTCGTCGACCAGTCCTGCCGCGACGACCAGCTCGCCGCCGACACAACCCACCGATTACAGTTCGTTGCTGATCAAGGCCAGCGACATCGGAGCAGATTTCAACGCCCCACAACCACCCGTGCTGCTTCCCAATAACACGGCCGGCGTTGCGCAGCTTTTCGCCAACGCCGACAACAGCCGCCGAATCGGGATCACGATCATGATCGTCGCCGATCCCGCGTCGGCGGCGGTGGGGGTCGAGAACACCAAGGCCAATTACGCGGGCAAGGTCACCGGTGCGTGGCAGCCGATCGACGTCGGTTCCAACGGGGCGATGATTTCCGGTAGTGCGCCGGATAATTCCCAAGCTGTGACGGTGCTGTTGTTTACCGAGGGTAGGGCGTTGGCCAACCTGGAATTCGACAGCGCGCCCAACGATCCGATCGATCCAGGGGTAGCGACGGATGTCGGCCGCAAGCAAGACGCCGCGATCAAGAGCGGGTTGCCCAGCTGATGTAACTGGCTAAATCAGACCCAGCAACTTCAGATCCGAGACGTACTTGTCGATCAGTGCGGCCGATAGGTGCGGAATGTCTTTTTCTGCACCGATTTTGGCCGCTTGTACGGCTTCGCGGAACACATCCGTCGGAGCCGGGGCCCCGCGGAGTGGCACCTCTGGTTTCCGGTAGGCATCGAGTAGGGGGAGTACCGAGTGTTGACGCTGCTTGTCCGGCAGGGCCCGAAGAGCGGTTTCGAAGCGTCCGAGCCATTCGTCATGGTCATCAATGCGCTGGATGTCGTGGCCGGCAGCGATCAACCAGTCCACGAACACGTCGAGGGAAATACTATCGTCGTGCGGGTTCATCACGTCGTAGGACCGGTGATTCGCAGAACCTTCCGCAGTTGCCATCTGCTGACCGAGCGCGGTGACGGACTCGGCCACGAAGTCGGCGGGCAGACCGTCGTAGTGAGCAACCGCTCGATTACCCCGCGCGTCGGTCTCGTAGAAAGAGAACGGCGCGATACCCGTCACCAACAGGCTGAATATCAACCGGGTGAACATATCTGGCACGTTCAGCTGTCCCGCATAGTGGCTGTGGGCCAGGATCATGTCGGACCTGAAGACCGCGACTGGCAGGGCGCACAGGTCGTGTGCTTCGCGCAGCAACACCTCGCCGGCCCACTTGCTGTTCGCGTACCCGTTGGCGTAGCTGTCGTCGACAGGACGCACCGCGCTGACTGTGCGAATGTCGCCGTTTTCGGCGAACTTGGCGGGATCGATGGACATAGCCACCGAGACGGTCGACATATAGACGACCGGCTTGATGCGGGTCGTGATCGCCAGTCGGATCAGCTCGGCGGTACCCACGACGTTCGGGCCGAATAATTGGTCGTAGGGCAGGACGTGGTTGACGAGGGCAGCCGGGTGGACGATCAGGTCTACGCTCTGCGCAAGCCTGTCCCAAGTCGGTTGGTCCAGGCCCAGATTCGGCTCACCGATATCGCCGACGATAACCTCGAGGTGGTCTGCAGCCAGGGCGCGGAACCGCTCGACCAGTTGCGGATCCCCACTGTGGAAGACGTCTTCCAGCCGCTTGGTAGCCGCCGCAGCATCCGTACCGCGGACGATGGTGATGAGCTTCCCGCCGGTTTCTGAAAGCCGCTCCAGCCACTCTAGGGCGAGGAAGCGTCCAAGGTAACCGTTGGCGCCGGTCAGCAGGACGGTTCGCGGTTCAGCAGTTGCTCGCGGCAGCGACGGGGCGTCCGTCAATGTCTCGGTGTCGATGAATTTGTCCAGCGTGAGGTCGGCGGCGCGGACTTGGATTGCGTCACGTCCGTGCACACTTGCGAAAGTGGGTCGCTTGGAGCCGGATTCATGTTCGGCTTCAATGTATTCCGCGAGCTGGCGGAGATCGGTCGCCGGGCCGATGATCTGCCCCACCGGCACTTCCACGTCGAAGATGTCGTGCATCAGGTTGGAGAAGGTCAGCGCGGAAAGAGAGTCACCGCCGAGTTCGATGAACTGGGCATTCGGTCGCGGCGGGCCACCGGCCAAGCCCAGTAACGATTCTGCGGCGCGCGTCAGCGTATCGATGACCGGCCGGCTGGCCGCGCCTTCACGCAGCGTGCGCAACTCCGCCGCCCGAGTGGCGGCCAGCTCGGCGTATAACGCTTCAAGTCGTTCGCCGTAGTGTTCCTTGAGCTTGGGTCGCAGCAGTTTGCCAACGCTCGATAGCAGGCCGTTATCTGCGGTGAAGGGCTCGGTCTCGATCAGCAAATCGGCCGGCACCTCGTAGGACTGTAGCTCGGCGAGTTTCGCTGTCTGACGCAATGATTCGCTCAGGGCTGCCTTTAGTCCCTCAGTGTCGTGGTCGAACTTGTCTAGCGCATCTTTGGTCGGTACGACGACGGCCAGCAGATAGGGGCGTTCGCTATTGCCGTAGAGGAAGATCTGTCGGACCAGAGCCGCACTGGCAAACACGGCCTCCAGACGTGCGACGGCAACGAACTCGCCTTGAGCCAATTTCAGCACGTTGTTGCGCCGGTCGAGGTATTTGACGTGATCCGGACCGAGTTCGGCCATCACATCACCTGTGTGGTAGTAGCCGTCGGGATCAAAAGCCTTGGCGGTGACATCGGGTCGTTTGAAATACCCGAGAAACGCCGTCTCGGATTTCACCAACAGCTCACCCCGCGGATATGGCTTATCGGTAAGGAAATAACCCAGTTCGGGAACATCGATCAGCTGGTAGTCGATCACCGGAGGGCGGACCATCAGCCCGTCTTTAGATACCACTAGAACCTCGGTGAGGCCGTAGCCGTCGAGCACGTGCACGTCCAGGCACTCCTCGACGAAACTCTTCATCTCGGCGGCCAGTGGCGCCGTGCCGCAAAAGGCGGTCACGATGCGCCCACCGAGCACCTGCTCGCGCAACTCCGCCTGTGCCTCCGCCTCGGCGGACTTGATATCCGCGCCCTCGGAGACGATTCGCTCAACGGCGCTTTGATAGCGCTGGTACAGCATCTCGGCCACCCGGGGCACCAGGCCCATCTCGGTGGGGCGCACCAGGTTCCAGTCCTCAAACAGCGTCGACAGATCGCTTTCCGGAACAAAGTAACTGGTGCCGCCCGCCTGGAACGACGACGACAGCGGTATTCGCCCAGCCAGGTGATTCAGCGGCATGAAGTTGACGTTGAGCACTGGCGCGTCCGCGAATTCGGCCATCAGCTCGTTGGTCCATGCCTTGGAGACCATCCGTTCGGTGTGCATGGCCCCCTTGGGCAATCCGGTGCTGCCAGACGTGTACAAGATCATGGCCAGCCGCTCATCGGTTTCACCGGTATACATCGGCTCGGGCGTGAAGGCGTGCCCGCGCTCGACCAACTCGTCGAACGTCTCTATCGTCACCGCCATGCCGGCGTCCGCCAACTTCGCCCGCGCGCGCTCCAGATTCTCTCGTTGATCGTCGACCTTTGGCTCATAGTCGAAAACCACCAAGCGCCGTAACGACGTACTGCCGAGCGCCGCCTCCACGACGAGATTCAGATATTGTGCGCCTGCGGCGATTACCCGCGGTTCGACCTCGGCGATGATCGGCTGCAACCGTGACGCTACGGCACTCTGCTGCAACGGCACCGACACCAGGCCGAGGTAGCCGCACACCAGATCGAGCGTCAGGTACTCCGGGCTGGCGAAACCCACAGTGGCGACAAAGTCTCCGGGCGTCACGGGATTTTCCGCATCGCGACGCCAGGCCGTGGCGATCGCACGCACGTTGGCCCACAGATCGCGGTAAGTCATGGTGTCGAAGCGGGGCAGCAGCTGTACGGTGGTGCGGCCGGTCGCCGGATCGGTCGTCAGGGAGCGCGCTCGCCAGCCCAGCGCGGGCCGATCCGCGTAGCCCTCAACGAACATCTCCAGGATCTGCGGGAGCCGAAGACCCGGTCGGCGCGCCGCTTCCTGCAGCGAGAGATCCGGCTTGGCGTTCCGGAGCTGCTCTTCGTCAGAGGACAGCTGGTCGATGCGTTGGCTGACTCTTTCTCGTTGCGTGCTGCTTTGAGCTGCGAGGATGCTTTCCTTGCGGTGCGCATCACCAGTCATGCCCGGCCTCTCGTTTAGATCGCCTCTTTGCGCAACCCAACGTGCGCCAGGAGTCATCCGTTCATCGCTGTGACCGCCGCCACAGTCAGGGTTGGCGGCGTGGACTACGCGGCGAATCGCAGCCGCCTCAGAAATTTGCTACAGCCGATGCTGGGCGACCGCTAGGCCACGACCTCGACAGGATCGCCGACGCTCACGTTGTTGAAGTACCACGCGGCGTTGTCCGGGCTCAGATTGATGCATCCGTGACTGACGTTGGCGTGGCCCTGCGAGTCGACCGACCAGGGTGCGGAGTGCACATAAACACCACTCGAGGTGATTCGAACCGCGTACGAAGCGACGATCTTGTATCCCTCGGGGGAACTCAGCGGGATGCCGATTGTCCGCGAGTCCATCACCACGGTGCGATCCTTTTCCAGGGCGGTGAAGTTGCCGATCGGTGTCGGGCGCGAAGGCTTACCCATTGACGCCGGCATGGTGCGGAGCACTTCGCCGTTTCGGCTGACCGTGAACGTGTGCTCGGAAAGGCTGGCGACACCGAGGAATGCGTCACCAGTTTCAAAACCCGTCGTCAGGGCCTGCACCCACACCGAGACGTGGCTGTGCGCGGGCCAGTAGTGGTTCGGAACCCACTGCACGACACTGTTGTCCACCCACTCGAAGTGTCCCGGCACGTTGCTCGGCGACGTGACGTGGATGGTCCGTTCGGCGCCAACGCGATCGGTGACCGGCGCAGCGAACGTCACCACGACCGGGTGCGCCACACCCACCACCGCGCCATCAGCCGGCAAAACCGCTGCAACTCCGGGAATCGGTTCGGGCAAGGGGACAGCGGCCAGACTCCGGGCTCCGCTCCCCAGCACGCCCATACCCGTGATCGCTACCATAACGAATAGATAACGAACCGCACGACGCATGGCGTCCACCCTCCGAGATGGTGTTATCAACACAACGGTATCCTACTGGCTGTCTACCCATTACGGGTTTTAGCAAACAATGGCGTCCCCGCTGGGTCGTCACGATAACGATCCGATTAGCCGATGAGTTCGATGCCGTCACGAGGGCAGTCGGCGAGGGAGCGGGCATGACCGCAAACGATCGCTACACGCGTCCATTGGCACGCTCGGCCGCGCTGGTGCTGATCGATGTGCAGCGGGATTTTCTGGACATCCCCGGCGATGACGCTCCGATGCCGGTTGGCGGCACACGTGCGGCTATCCCGGCAATGGCCAAGCTGGCGACAGCGTTCCGCGACCGCGGCCTTCGGATCGTGCATGTCGTGCGGCTGTACCAGCCGGACGGATCGAACGTGGACCTGGTGCGACGGCAATCGATAGAGCAGGGTGCACGAATTGCCGTACCTGGCAGTACCGGTTCACAGATTGCCGTCGAACTATTGCCCAATGTTGTTGAACTGGACCACGAATTGCTGTTGGCCGGTGGCTTCCAGCGAATCGGAACCGCTGAAGACGTGATGTACAAACCAAGGTGGGGTGCCTTCTACGACACCAATCTTGATCGACATCTGCGCGAAAGCGGGATCACTACACTGGTTTTCGCAGGGTGCAACTTCCCGAACTGTCCTCGGACGTCGATCTATGAGGCATCCGAACGCGACTTCCGCATCGTCCTGGTTTCCGACGCGATGTCCGGCTTGTACGACCGGGGCATTGAAGAATGCCGCGCCATCGGGGTGGACGTGCGAAATCTGTCCGAGACACTGGATTGGCTGGTTTGCTAGCGACGCGTTAGCCTCAGCGATAGCGGTGGCCGAAGGCCGAGGAGGTGCGGGTGCTCTTCCGTCAACTGGAGTACTTTGTCGCGGTCGCTCAGGAGCGCCACTTCGCCCGGGCCGCCGAGAGGTGCTATGTGTCGCAACCCGCACTGTCCGCCGCGATCGCGAAGCTGGAACGCGAGCTGAACGTAACCCTGATCAACCGCGGACACAGCTTTGAGGGCCTCACGCCCGAAGGCGAGCGGTTGGTCGTCTGGGCCAAGCGGATTCTCGCCGAACACGATGCGTTCAAGGCCGAGGTGCACGCAGTGCGGTCCGGGATCACCGGAACGCTTCGGCTGGGGACGGTTCCAACTGCCTCGACGACGGCGTCGCTGGTGCTCTCGGCTTTCTGCTCGGCACACCCGTTGGTGAAGGTAAACATCAATTCCCGGCTGGCTGCCACCGAGCTGTACCGACGGCTGCGCGAGTTTGAGCTCGACGCCGCCATCGTGCACTCCGCATCCGAAGACGCCCACGATGTGGACCTGGTGCCGCTATATGAGGAGCGCTACGTACTGCTGTCGTCGGCGGACATGTTGCCCTCCGGCGTTTCGACGTTGGCATGGCCGGACGCCGCACAGTTGCCGCTGGCGTTGCTCACGCACGATATGCGCGACCGCCAGATCATTGACGAAGCGTTCGCCGGCCACGGCATCACGGTGACCCCTCAAGTTGAGACAGATTCTGTCGCATCGTTATTGGCGCAAGTCGCCGGTGGCAATTGGGCGTGCATCGTTCCACACACGTGGCTGTGGACGTCGCCGCTGGGCGCCGAGATTCGTGCCGTTGAAATGGTCGATCCGGTGCTGAAAGCCGAGATCGCTTTGGCCACCAACTCTGCGGGTCCGGGATCACCAGTTGCCCGCGCGCTCACCGCATCCGCGCAACAGCTGGCGCTGGACGAATTCTTCAACACTCAGCTGCTGGGAATCACGCGTCGGCGCTGACTGCAGAAGGCGGCGGCGCGGCGGCGCTGGTCGGGTTGAGACTCGCAAGATGACCGCTTTCCACCCCCGCTGCCGGGTCGAGTTCGCAGTCGATGATCGACGGGCCGTTCGATGCCAGTGCTTGGGTGAGCGCCGACCGCAGCTCCGACGGTGTGGTGACGTGATATCCCTTGCCGCCGAATGCCTCTGCGATCAACTCGTGACGCGCACCCGCGTTCAGCACGGTGGGCGCCGGGTCGTTCCCGGTTGGTGCTTCGTTGCCGCGGTAGACGCCGCCATTGTTGAGAATGACGACTGTCACCGGCAGCCGATACCGGCAGATGGTTTCGATTTCCATGCCGGAAAAGCCAAAAGCGCTGTCGCCCTCGATCGCGATGACGGGCTTGCCGGTTTCGACGGCAGCGGCGATGGCGTAGCCCATGCCGATACCCATCACACCCCACGTTCCGGTGTCGAGCCGGTGTCGTGGCACCTCCATATCAATGACGTTGCGGGCCAGGTCGAGCGCATTGGCGCCCTCGTTGACCACATAGACGTCCGGATTTTCGTGCAGCACGGAGCGAACGGCGCCGAGTGCGTTGTAAAACCGCATCGGGTGCGGGTCTTCGGCCAGGCGCTGGTGCATCCTCGCGTCATTGCGTGCTTTGCGATCCGCTATCTCATTGGTCCATTCAGCGGGAACCGAAATCGGATGGCCGGCCAGGCCGTCGCAGAGCGCCGACATCACTGACCCGATGTCGCCGGCCAGCGGTGCCGCGATCGGCTGGTTGCTGTCGAACTCCGATGCCGCGATATCGACTTGAACGAACTTGGCATCGGCGGACCATTGCGGCGAGTCTCCGTGGCCAAGTAGCCAATTGAGACGGGCGCCGACCAGCAAGACCGCGTCCGCGCGCGCGACCGCCAGCGAGCGCGCGGCCGCAGCGGACTGCAGGTGCGAGTCCGGCAGCAGTCCCTTGGCCATAGACATCGGCAGGAACGGAATTCCGGTGGCCTCCACAAATTCCCGAATCACGTTGTCCGCCTGCGCATACGCCGCGCCCTTGCCAAGCACGATCAGCGGTCGCTGCGCCTGCGCGAGCACGCTGAGGGCGCGATCGACCGCCTCCGGGGCCGGCAGCTGGCGAGGAGCGGGGTCGACAACTCGCCAGATCGTGTCCGCCGCGGCGGAAGCGTCCATGGCTTGGCCCAGAATGTCACCTGGAATATCGAGGTAGACACCTCCCGGGCGGCCGGAGATCGCGGTGCGAATCGCGCGCGCGACGCCGCGGCCGATGTCCTCGACACGGCCGATTCGGTATGCCGCCTTCACGAAAGGCCTTGCGGCGTTGAGCTGGTCAAGCTCGCCATAGTCCCCCCGCTGCAAATCCACCACCGCGCGATTGCTCGAACCCGAGATCTGGATCATCGGAAAGCAATTCGTTGTGGCGTTCGCCAGCGCGGCCAGACCGTTGAGGAAACCGGGCGCGGACACCGTCAGGCACACGCCAGGGCGGCGGGTGAGGAACCCGGCAGCCGCAGCGGCATTTCCGGCCGACGTCTCCTGCCGGAAACCGATGTAACGAATTCCAGACGCCTGCGCGACACGGGCGAGGTCGGTGATCGGAATGCCCACGACCCCGTAGATGGTGTCGATGTCGTTGGCCTTGAGGGCATCCACGACGAGGTGGAAGCCGTCGGTCAAGGTCGCCGACTCGGGCGCCTTGCTGGGAGATGCCGAAACGGTGGTCATGGTGGCGGCTCCTCTACCTCGGTAATGCCTTATCACCACTGTGGTCCGGCAACTCCCCAGGTGTCCAAGACCGAGCCGCTATGCAGCGATTCACGCCGTTTATCGACCGCTGCTCAGCGCATGTGATGCATATTCAATAGTTACCGATTATCGATTGTGAGCGGATGGGTATTGGACGAACGGGGAGCCGCCTCGGCATGGTGCGAGTAAGTGCTTTTCGCACATCCGAGAAACATATCCAAGAAAGCGGAAGGAGCGTGGCGATGATGTCCGAGTCGATCCCCAGCCACGAGATTGTGGCTGAACAGCTCGCCGCCGAGTTGTCCGACGAATCCGCGAGCCCGCGCATCGCCGATCTGGTCGCGGTGGCGGCATCCCGGTGGCCGGACGCGCCGGCGCTCGTGGTCAGCGCCGACCGGATACCGATCAGCTACCGCGACCTGATGCGGCTGGTCGACGACATGGCCCGGCGGCTGAAGCGAGGTGGCTTGCGGTCGGGCGACCGGGTCGCACTGCGAGCAGCCAGCAACGCCGAATTCGTCGTCGGCTTGTTGGCGGCGTCGCGAGCGGACCTGGTCGTGGCCCCGTTGGACCCGGCCTTGCCCGTCGGCGAGCAGCGCGTCCGAAGCGAGGCCGCCGGCGCGCGGGTAGTGCTCATCGACGGCCCTGAAGTTCAGGGCGCCGGCGACACCGGAGAACCCGCGCTGCGGTGGTGGCCGATCGCGGTGACCGTCCATGAAGGCACCGTGGAGGCCACCCTGGACGCTGCCACGGCGCCGAATCGCGTTGTCTCGACGCCCGAGGGGCTCCGAGACGACGACGCCATGATCATGTTCACCGGCGGAACCACAGGCATCCCCAAGATGGTCCCTTGGACCCGCGGGAACATCGCCAGCTCGGTGCGGGCCATCATCGCCGGGTACCGGCTCGGGCCACAGGATGCGACGGTCGCGGTGATGCCGCTGTATCACGGTCACGGGCTGCTTGCCGCCCTGCTGTCGACCCTGGCATCCGGAGGGACGGTGCTGCTGCCCGCACGCGGGCGGTTCTCGGCACACACATTCTGGGATGACATCGACGCGGTCCAGGCCACCTGGTACACCGCGGTCCCAACGCTTCACCAGATCCTGTTGGAACGCGCCGAGGCCGATCGGTCCAGAAACAAACGAGCCGCAGTGCGCTTCATCCGCAGCTGCAGTGCCCCGCTCACCCCGGAAACGGCACAGGCGCTGCACGAGGAGTTCTCAGCACCGGTGGTGTGCGCTTTCGGTATGACCGAGGCCACCCACCAGGTCGCCACCACGAGCATCGACCAAATCGAAAACGCAGCGGCGACAACGGGTCTCGTCGGTCGGTCGTCCGGGCCTGAAATCCGGATCAGCGGGTCGGACGGCCAGCCCCTGCCTGCCGAAGCCGTCGGCGAAGTTTGGCTGCATGGCCCTACAGTGGTGCGCGGCTACCTCGGCGATCCGGCGATAACCGCCGCCAACTTCACCGACGGATGGCTGCGCACCGGCGATCTCGGATCACTCTCGGCGGCAGGCGACTTGACCATCCGTGGCCGGATCAAGGGACTCATCAACCGCGGCGGCGAGAAGATCTCGCCGGAGCGTGTCGAGGGCGTGCTGGCCAGCCATCCCAACGTTCTGGAAGTCGCCGTGTTCGGCGTTCCAGACAAGATGTACGGGGAGACCGTGGCCGCGGTGATTGTTCCCCGGGATTCCGCCTCGCCGAAGCCGGAGGAACTCGCCGAGTTCTGCCGGGATCGGTTGGCGCCCTTCGAGATTCCCGCGGAGTTTCAGGTGGCGGGTGAATTGCCGCATACCGCAAAAGGCTCGCTCGACCGCCGCGCGGTGGCGGAACAGTTCGGCCGGAAGGTCTGAGCCGTGGCGACGTTTCCCCAAGCGGCCCGCGCACCCGATTCGCCGACACGATAGCTCTGGACCAGTGTCGCCACCGCGGCGGCGATTACCAGTAACCCCACCACGGCGTGCAGACTGAGTTTCACCGTGTGGCCGCGCGCTTGGCGGATGTGCACGGCGGCCAGAACGATGATGGTGGCCACTAGCGCCGCCACCACGTAGATCAGTGTTTCGCCAAGTTCCTGATGGCTCTTGATCGCCGGCGACGGACCGAGCTTGTCGCGCAACCACGCGCCCGAGTTGGTGGTCAGCGGGGTCAAGACGAGGGTGATCACGGACACCAGCAGAACCAGCCAGATCAGCCGTCGTCGCGCCGCGGGCCACAGCGCGCAGAGGATCGCCAGGATCGCCGTCAACGGACCCAGCACGACGACGAAATGGTTGAGCAGGATGTGGGCCGGAAGCCCGTTGACCGTCGACATGAAGATCAGGCAGAAGTCTTAACCTTGGCGGCCGCGGACTCCGGCATGGGTTCGTAGCGGACAAACGAACGAGTGAACGACGCGGCCCCATGTGCCAGTGAGCGCAAGTCGATTGCATATCGCGTGAGCTCAACCTGCGGTACTTCGGCCCTCACCACTGTGCGTTCGTGGCCCGCGGTATCGGTACCTAGCACTCGGCCGCGACGGCCCGACAAGTCACCCATCACCGCACCGACGAAATCGTCAGGTACCAACACCGAGATCTCGTCGATCGGCTCGAGCAGGGTCACTTTCGTGGCGGCCGCGGCCTCGCGCAGCCCCAGTGCGCCCGCCATCTGGAACGCGAAGTCCGAAGAGTCCACGCTGTGCGCCTTGCCGTCGAGCAGGGTGACCCGGACGTCGACCACCGGGTAACCGGCGTGCACACCCTTTTCCATCTGTGCTCGCACACCCTTTTCCACGCTCGGGATGAATTGCCGAGGCACCGCTCCCCCGACCACTTTGTCGACGAACTCGAATCCGGAGCCCTCGGGCAACGGTTCCACTTCGATATCGCACACCGCGTACTGACCGTGCCCGCCGGACTGCTTGACGTGGCGACCATGGCCTTTTGCCTTGCCGCCGAAGGTTTCTCGTAGCGGCACGCGGAGTCCCACCGTGTCCACCGTGACGCCGTACCGATTGGCCAGCGCGTCCAACACAACACCGGCATGAGCCTCACCCATGCACCAGAGCACGATCTGGTGTGTTTCCTGGTTCTGCTCGATGCGCAATGTCGGGTCTTCGGCGGCCAACCTTCCCAGCCCGACCGACAGCTTGTCTTCGTCGGTTTTGGCATGCGCCTGAATGGCGACCGGCAACAGTGGCTCGGGCATCGTCCAGGGTTTCAGCACGAGAGGCTCGGACTTCTCCGAGAGCGTGTCGCCGGTTTCGGCCCGGCTCAGCTTGCCGATCGCGCAGATGTCGCCCGCCACGACGGCAGGCGCCATGCGCTGCTGCTTGCCGAGCGGGAACGACAGAACCCCGATGCGTTCGTCTTCGTCATGGTCGGGATGGGTGTTCCCATTCCCGTTGGACTCTCCGAAGAACGACGCAAAATGGCCCGACACGTGAACCGTCGCATCGGGCCTGATGGTCCCAGAGAACACCCGGACCAGACTGACCCTGCCGACGTAGGGGTCTGACGTCGTCTTCACCACCTCTGCCAGCAACGGAGCATCAGCGTCACAGGCCAGCTCGGCATGAGGGGCGCCCTGTGGCGTAAAGACCTCCGGTAGTGGATGTTCCATCGGGGACGGGAATCCGCGGGTGGCAATCTCCAGTAATTCCAGGGTGCCGATGCCGGTGCCACTGCACACGGGGATGACCGGGAAGAAAGAACCCCGGGCAACGGCTCGCTCCAAATCCTCGATAAGGACCGACTCGTCGATCGTCTCGCCGCCGAGGTAGCGCTCCATCAACGACTCGTCCTCGGACTCCTCAATGATTCCCTCGATGAGGGTGCCGCGTGCCTCCTCGATCCGATCGGCGTCCGACGAGTCCGGCGGTTGCGTTGTCCGCTGACCGCCGTCGTACTTGTAAAATGTCTGCGACAACAATCCGATCAGACCCGTGCATGTTGGCAGTCCGGTCGGCAGGTACAGCGGTAATACCTTGTCCCCGAACGCGTTTTGCGCTGCGGTCAGTGCCTCTTGGTAGTTCGCCCTGGCGTGGTCGAGCTTGGTGATCACCACGGCGCGGGGCATGCCGACCTGGCTGCACTCCTGCCAGAGAGACTTGGTCGGCTCGTCCACGCCCTCATTTGCCGCGATCACGAACAGCGCGCAATCCGCGGCCCGCAGCCCGGCCCGCAGCTCACCCACGAAATCGGCGTACCCCGGTGTGTCGACCAGGTTGACCTTGATGCCATCGTGCGACAGTGACGCCACCGCAACGCCCACCGACCGCTGTTGCCGGATCTCTGCGTCGTCGTAGTCACACACTGTGGTGCCGTCTACCACCGAGCCCGCTCGGGACAACACCCCCGACGCCACCAGCAGGGCCTCAACCAGAGTGGTCTTGCCACCCCCCGAGGGTCCCACCAGAGCCACATTGCGCACATCGCCTGGACTGTTCGCGGTGGGAGCGGCTCCCGCGCCCTGGGAAGCGTTCGCCTTTTCCGCCATGACTTTCCTCCAGTTCTGCTGGTTCGCATCGCTCGTCCCGCGCCGGGGTCGCTCCCGCGTGCGGGGCGGGTACTCACCCGTTTCGCGGAGTGTGTCCCAGCCCACAGGACGCAGTAAGCAACTTTTCCCCCAACTGCCGCCCAACACAAGGCCACCAGCCAGCCGCAATCGCGCTGACCTCAGCTACGTGGGCCCAGGAGGCTTTCCCAACCGCTGAGAACCGGCTTGTCCGCATCGACTCCGCCGGGTCAGGCGTGCCAGCTGGTCCACCTGCGCACCGTGACCGTGATGACCGGACCGTTCAGCGGAACAGATTGATACTGAGGGTATTTGGCGCGCAACAGCCGATACCCGGCGTGCATCGGCTCGCCGTCGGAATGAATCGCCGCGACACCATCGGCGCGGACCCACCACAGCTGTGTCCAATCATCGGCGTAGTGGTCGACGAGCAGGCTGACCTGTGGATTGCTTCCGATGTTGGCTAAACGGCGCAGCCGTTGCGTTGTTTTCGGTTTTGCGTCGACCGCGGTGTAGACGACGTCACGGTCGCCCCTGGGGTCGCCGTCGACGGCGAACACCACCGGCACCAGGTGCGGTATGCCATCGGGTGTGACCGTGGCCAGTCGGGCCACCGGGGACTGTGTGAATCTGACCTTCGGGTCGAATTCGCCCACTGTGTCAGCTTAGGGGCCGCGCGGGCCCGACCCCCTCGGAAGTTTGGGGGTCGCCGGGCTAGGTTAACCGCATGCTGGCGGAGACGCAGATCACCAACCTCCTCTATAGCTACGCCGAATGCATCGACACCGGCGACCTCGACGGGGCGGCTGAGCTCTTCGGGCACGCCCGTGTCCGGGTCGGCGCCGAGGAGACAATCGATGCGGCCCGGCTGCTGCGGATCTGGAAGTCGCTGATCGTGCTTCACGCCGATGGGACACCCCGAACCAAGCACGTCACCACCAATCCGATCATTGAGGTCGACGAGGAAGCAGGCACTGCGAGTTGCCGCAGCTACTACACGGTGCTGCAGCAGACCGACACCTCTCCGCTACAGACGATCGTCACCGGTCGCTACCTCGACCGCTTCGAACGCGTTGACGGTCGGTGGCGGTTTTCCTACCGCGACCTGACATTGATCGACATGGTTGGTGATGTCAGCCACCATCTCGCTTATCCCATTACGCCGACGCCGGGAGATTGACCGCAATCGGGGATGGGCAAGGTTCCGGGGCTTCAGAATGTCCCGCATAGCTACCTGCATTACGGTTATACGGATTAAATCGTGCCGCCCAGACCCGGAGCCTGGGCGGATTCTGGTTCTTACCGCGATGCAGGAGGTAAAGGGATGAGCAAATGGCACCACCGCTCAGTCTGGTGGTCACGGTTGGTCAGCGTGCTGGCTGTGGTCGGACTGGGCTTGGGCCTGGCTACGGTGCCGGCGGCCGCCACCACGCCCGGGCCGTCCACCCTGGCGCTCGACCGGTTCAGCGACCGGCCCCCGATACCGCTCGATCCCTCGGCCATCGTCGGTCAGGTCGGGCCGCAGGTGGTCGACATCAGCACCAAATTCGGCTACAACAACGCGGTCGGGGCCGGAACCGGCATCGTCATCGATCCGGGCGGTGTCGTGCTGACCAATAACCACGTGATCTCGGGCGCTACCGACATCAGCGCGTTCGCCGTCGGCAACGGCCAGACTTACGCCGTTGACGTGGTCGGCTACAGCCGGGCTGCCGATGTCGCGGTCCTGCAGCTTCGCGGCGGCGGCGGGCTGCCCAGTGCCGCAATCGGTGGCGGGGTCGCGGTCGGTGACCCCATCGTCGCGCTGGGCAACGCCGGTGGCCAGGGCGGAACGCCCAGCGCGGTGGCCGGCAAGGTCCTCGCCCTCAACCAGACCGTCTCGGCAAGTGACACCCTGACCGGCGCCGACGAGACGCTCGGAGGCTTGATCCAGGCCGACGCCCCGCTCAGGCCCGGCGACTCGGGCGGACCCATGGTCAACAACGGCGGGCAGGTGATCGGCATGAACACTGCCGCCACCGACAGCTACAAGATGTCCAAAGGGCAGGGCTTCGCCATTCCGATCGGTACGGCGATGGGAGTCGCCGGACAGATCCGATCGGGTGCCGGGTCGAACACGGTGCACATCGGCCCGACGGCCTTCCTTGGCCTGGGCGTAATGGATAACGGTGGCAACGGCGCGCGGGTCGAACGGGTGGTCGCCAACGGTCCCGCCGCGGCGGCCGGGATTTCGCCTGGCGATGTCATAACCGGTGTCGACAACGTCCCGATCAACGGGGCCACCGCGATGACGGAGGTGCTCGTCCCGCATCACCCGGGGGATACCATCGCCGTGCACCTGCACGCTAACGGGGGCGGCGACCGCACCGCGAACGTGGCGCTGGTGGACGGATCTCCGGCCTGACGCCGGCGTGGCTACTGCCGGGCGGCTCGCTAATTCGGTTGCCGCCAGGCAAGTTTGCCCGCGTGATTCCAGAAGTCCCGCCTCGGGTACACGTGGCATCGTGGAATTGATGAACGACGCAAAACACGCTGTCGAGCACCATCCCGCTGGGGGCAGTCATGTGGAAGGAGGTGTGGTCGAGCACCCGAGTGCCGACGATTTCGGCGACGCCGCCGCACTGCCAGCCGACCCGACCTGGTTCAAGCATGCCGTTTTCTACGAGGTGCTGGTCCGGGCGTTCTTCGACGCCAGTTCGGATGGCTGCGGCGACCTGCGTGGACTCATTGACCGCCTGGATTACCTGCAGTGGCTCGGGATCGACTGCATCTGGCTGCCGCCGTTCTACGACTCCCCACTGCGTGACGGCGGCTACGACATCCGGGACTTCTACAAGGTGCTTCCCGAATTCGGCACCGTCGACGACTTCGTCGCGCTGCTCGACGCCGCTCACCAGCGAGGCATCCGCGTCATCACCGACCTGGTGATGAACCACACCTCTGAGTCGCACCCGTGGTTTCAGGAATCGCGCCACGATCCCGACGGGGGTTACGGCGACTACTACGTATGGAGCGACACCAGCGAGAAGTACACCGATGCCCGCATCATCTTCGTCGACAGCGAAGAGTCGAACTGGACATTCGATCCGGTCCGCCGCCAGTTCTATTGGCACCGCTTCTTCTCCCACCAGCCGGACCTGAACTACGACAACCCAGCCGTGCAGGAAGCGATGATCGACGTTCTTCGCTTCTGGCTCGACCTCGGTATCGACGGGTTTCGGCTGGACGCGGTGCCTTACCTCTTCGAGCGCGAGGGCACCAATTGCGAGAACCTGCCCGAGACGCACGCGTTCATCAAGCGCGTCCGCAAAGTCGTTGACGACGAGTTTCCTGGCCGGGTGCTGCTGGCGGAGGCCAATCAATGGCCGGCCGACGTCGTGGAGTATTTCGGCGACCCCAGCACCGGCGGCGACGAATGTCACATGGCGTTTCACTTCCCCCTCATGCCGCGCATTTTCATGGCGGTCGGCCGGGAGTCGCGGTTTCCGATCTCGGAGATCATGGGACAGACGCCCGAGATCCCGGACATGGCACAGTGGGGGATCTTCCTGCGCAACCACGACGAGTTGACGCTGGAAATGGTCAGCGACGAAGAACGCGACTACATGTACTCCGAGTACGCCAAGGATCCGCGGATGAAGGCGAATGTCGGAATTCGTCGCCGGCTCGCACCACTGCTGGACAACGACCGCAATCAGATCGAGCTGTTTACCGCGCTGCTGCTGTCGCTGCCCGGCTCGCCCGTCCTCTACTACGGCGACGAGATCGGTATGGGCGACGTGATCTGGTTGGGGGATCGCGACGGGGTACGCACTCCGATGCAGTGGACACCGGACCGCAACGCCGGCTTTTCCACCGCGAATCCTGGTCGGCTCTACCTGCCGCCCAGCCAGGACCCGGTCTACGGGTACCAGGCCGTTAACGTGGAGGCCCAACGCGACACGTCGACGTCGCTGCTCAACTTCACCCGCGTGATGCTGTCGGTGCGCCGCCGGCACGACGCTTTTGCCGTCGGCACATTCGAGGAATTAGGCGGGTCGAACCCGTCGGTGCTGGCATTCGTGCGCCAACCAGCAGATGATGGCGACACAGTGCTGTGCGTCAACAACCTGTCGCGGTTTCCGCAGCCCATCGAACTGAATCTGCAGCATTGGAACGGCTACACGCCCATCGAGCTGACCGGCCAAGTGGAATTTCCACGCATCGGCCATCTGCCCTACCTGCTGACACTGCCCGGACACGGGTTCTACTGGTTCCAGTTGTCCGCTGCTGAGGAGAATGCATGACACGCGCCGGCGACGATGCAAAGCGAAGCGATGGGGAGGAGCGGCGCCCATGACTCAGCCAACACTGCCAGCCAAATTGCCTTGGTCTGACTGGCTGCCACAGCAACGTTGGTACGCCGGACGCAATCGCGAGCTGTCCGCCGCGGAGGCCGGCGTAGTCGTCCCGCTCCGGGACGATCTTGATCTGGTGCTGGTCGACGCGGACTACACCAACGGCTCGTCGGAGCGCTACCAGGTGATCGTCGGGTGGGATTCCGCGCCGGTTTCCGAGTACAGCACGGTAGCCACCATCGGTGCGGCCGACGATCGGACAGGCTTCGATGCCTTATACGACGCCGACACGCCGCAGTTTCTGCTGTCGCTGATGAACTCCTCAGCGGTGCTTGATTCGTCCGGCACCGAAGTTGCCTTCGCCAAGGAACCGGACGTCGAACTGCCCTTGCAGGCCTATCCGCACGTCTCGGACGCCGAGCAATCCAATACCAGCGTGATCTTCGATCGACAAGCAATCTTCAAGGTGTTTCGCCGGGTCAGCAGCGGCATCAACCCGGACATCGAACTCAACCGGGTGCTCGGCCGCGCCGGCAATCCGCATGTGGCCAGATTGCTGGGCAGCTACGAGATGGCCGGGTCCGACCCCGACAAAGCCTGCCCGCTGGGCATGGTGACCCAGTTTGCGGCCAACGCCGCTGAAGGCTGGGCAATGGCCACCGCCAGCGTCCGGGATCTGTTCGCGGAGGGTGACCTGTATGCCTATGAGGTCGGTGGCGACTTCGCCGGAGAGTCCTACCGGCTCGGCGAAGCGGTTGCGTCCGTGCACGCCACCCTGGCCGAAGAGCTGGGAACGGCGCAGACCTTTTTCCCGGTGGAAAACGCGCTGGCGCGGCTGTCGTCAACCGTGGCGCTGGTTCCCGAACTCGAGGAGTACGCGGCAACGGTCGAAGAGCGATTCCAGAAGCTCGAGGGCGAGCCGATCACCGTTCAGCGGGTGCACGGCGATCTTCATCTGGGACAGGTGCTGCGTACCCCGGAGAGCTGGATCTTGATCGACTTCGAAGGGGAGCCGGGCCAGCCGGTGGACGAGCGGCGGGCACCGGACTCCCCCTTGCGCGACGTCGCCGGTGTGTTGCGCTCCTTCGAGTACGCCGCCTACGCGCCGCTGGTGGACCAGGCCGACGACAAGCAACTGGCCGCCCGCGCGAAGGAATGGGTCGAGCGCAACAGCACCGCCTTCTGCGACGGCTATGCCGCCGCATCGGGCATCAACCCACGAGATTCGGCGCTGCTGCTCGCAGCGTATGAACTCGACAAGGCGGTCTACGAGGCCGGCTACGAAGCGCGGCACCGGCCTGGGTGGCTGCCGATCCCGCTGCGGTCCATCGCGCGGCTCACCGCTGCCTAGGCTGTTCCCCGCCGCGCGCATTGGCTCCGTCTGAAAGCATGTCCGTGTGGCGTGCGAAATTTTCGACAGTGAGGCGCGATTGTCGTGGGTGCTGGCAGGGCTGGCCGGTGTGCTGGGAGCGACCGCATTTACCCATTCCGCCGGATACTTCGTGACGTTCATGACCGGCAATGCCCAACGCGCCGTGTTGGGATATATCCGCCACGACGTGCGGCTGTCGATCACCGCCGCGGTGCTGATGCTGTGCTTCGTGGCGGGCGTGGTGGTCGCTTCAGTGTGCAGGCGGCATTTCTGGGCGGCGCATCCGCACGGCCCGACCGTGCTGACGACCTTCAGTCTGGTGGCCGCCACGGTAGTGGACGTCATCGATGAGGGATGGGACGAGGATCTCCTCGATTTCGCGCCAATCATGCTGGTGGTCTTCGGTGTTGGCGCTTTGAACACGTCGTTCGTCAAGGACGGCGAAGTGTCGGTTCCGTTGAGTTATGTGACCGGCACGCTGGTCAAGATGGGCCAGGGGATCGAACGCCACATCGCCGGTGGAAAAGCCTCGGATTGGCTTGGCTACTTTCTGCTTTTCGCCAGCTTCGTCGTGGGTGGTGCGCTCGGCGGCGGCATCAGCCTGATCGTCAATGGCACCTGGATGCTGTTAGTCGCGTCGGCCATGTGCGCGTTGACCACCGCATACACCTACTTCCACCTGGACCGCCGCGGCGCCGTGCTGGATTAGCCGCGTCAGGCAAAAAGCATCGGCAGCAGCGCTGACCGGGGCGCTGCTGCCGATGCTGGCTCGAGGGTCTCAGGCGGCTCTAGGCAGAATTGTTGCCGCTGTTGATCACCTGCAGGATGTCGGGCTTCATGGCAACCAACTGGGCGTTCCAGTAGGGCCACGAGTGCGTCCCATTAGCCGGGAAGTTGAACACGCCGTTGCGCCCACCCGCGGCCACGTAGTTGTTCTGGAAGGTTTCGTTGGTGCGCAGGGTGAGGCCTTCCAGGAACTTCGCCGGCATGTTGTCGCCACCGAGGTCGCTGGGTGTGCCGTTACCGCAGTAGACCCAGACCCGGGTGTTGTTGGCGACTAGCCGCGGAATCTGGACCATCGGGTCGTTGCGCTTCCACGCCGGGTCGGTGGACGGACCCCACATGCTGTTGGCGTTGTAGCCGCCCGAGTCGGTCATCGCCAAACCGATCAGCGTCGGCCACCAGCCCTCAGACGGGTTGAGGAAGCCCGACAATGACGCGGCGTACGGGAACTGCTGGGGGTAGTACGCGGCCAGGATCAGCGCGGCGCCACCCGACATCGACAGCCCCACCGCCGCGTTGCCGAACGGCGTAACCTGCTTGTTGGCCTGCAACCAGGTGGGCATCTCCTGAGTCAGGAACGTCTCCCATTTGTACGTGTAGTTCTGACCGTTGCCCTGCGACGGTTGGTACCAGTTGCTGTAGAAGCTGGACTGGCCGCCGACCGGCATGACCACCGACAGGCCGGACTGGTAGTACTCCTCGAAGGCCGGGGTGTTGATATCCCAACCGTTGTAGTCGTCCTGGGCACGCAGACCGTCGAGCATATAGACCGCGTGCGGCCCGCCGCCCTGGAACTGAACCTTGATGTTGCGGCCCATCGACG
>DASXMA010000476.1:0-9918 GCA_036495965.1 Mycobacterium sp. | reverse complement strand
CCGGGTGATTCCGGAGACTGTCGATGTCATGGGCTGGAACATCAGCTCCAGTGGGTTCCAGCTCGTGATGTCCCGTGACGTGCCCAAGATGGCCGATGACTACCTGCGTGGAGAGGTCGACAGCTTTCTCGCCGACCACGGGTTGTCCATCAGGGATATCTCGACATGGATATGTCATCCCGGTGGTCCCAAAGTGCTCGATTCGATCGAGAATGCGATAGGCCTGGCACCGGAGGCGCTGGCGCACAGCCGAAACTCTATGCGGGAGAACGGCAATATCTCCTCGGCGTCAGTGCTTGATGTTCTGCGCCGCACGGTCGCCGAGCCGCCGGTGCACGGAGCATTCGGGGTGATGCTTGCAATGGGCCCGGGGTTCAGCTTCGAGCTGCTGCTGCTGCAGTGGTGAGGGGGCGAAAACCGTGTACTACTACCTATTCGTTCTCGCCATCGGCGTTGAACGCCTGATCGAGCTCGTCGTCGCACAACGTAACGCAAAGTGGTCAATTGGCCACGGGGGCAAGGAGTTCGGTCGCGATCACTACCCGGCGATGGTGAGCCTGCATGCTTTGCTGTTGATTTCGTGCCTCGTCGAAGTTTGGGCTCTGGGCCGGCCGTTTATCGGTTGGCTGGGATGGCCGATGGTTGCTGTCGTGGCGCTGAGCACCATTATCCGCTGGCGCTGTGTCACCGTGCTTGGCAAGCACTGGAATCCACGGCTCATCGTGATCCCGGGTGCGCCCTTGGTTCGGCACGGACCGTACCGCTGGGTGCGTCACCCCAACTACATCGCGGTTGCGGCGGAGGTGGCGGCCCTCCCGCTGGTTCATTCAGCGTGGCTGACGGCGATCGTGTTCAGTATTGCCAATGCCTTGGTGCTCACCGTGCGGATCCGCACGGAGAACGCAGCATTGGGCTATGCCTGAGCGATCAGGGCGCGATAGGTCGATTCGTCCATTCCCGATCGGCTCGGCGCGACGAGCGGAACCATCCGCCCGCTGCGCCGGTGCCGCCATCGGTGGGGATGGTGTGGCCGGTGACGAACGCTGACAAGTCCGAGGCCAGGAAGAGTATGACGCGGGCCTGGTCCTCGGGCAGGCCCATCCGACCGACGGGAACCCATCGCGGCCACTGGATCTGCTCCTCGGCGGACAGCCACTGCGAGTAGGGCACCTGTAGCGATTCGGTGACGTCGGGCCCGATGCCGTTGACCCGCACACCGTCGCTGCCCACCTGGACCGCGAGGCTGCGGGTGAAGTGAATGACGGCCGCTTTGAAGGCGGCATAGACCGGATCCTCCGGATAGCCGCGCAGGCCTTCGACGGACGACACGTTGACGATCGCGCCCGCGCGTTGGTTGATCATCGCGGGGAGGAATGCACGGGTGACCAGGAAGACGTGGTGCAGGTTGATCTGGTAGAGCTCATCCCACAATTGCGGGTCGGTGTCGACGAAGTTGCCAGGGTGACGGAGCCAGTGGCCGACATTGTTCACCAGCACGTTGACCCGGCCATAGCGATCCAGCACGGTTTGCGCCAAGCCGGCAACCTGATTCGTGTCGCGGACGTCGGTGACGACCGCCAGAGCCGACCCCCCGGACGTTGCGATCTCGTCGGCTGTCCGCTGCGCGAGCGCGGTGTCGTTATCGACGATGACCACGTGGGCGCCGTGCTGTGCGAACAGGTGCGCAGTTGCCGCACCGATACCGCCACCACCACCGGTAACCAGCGCGACTCGATCGGCCAACAGCTGGCCGTGAATTGCCTCCATGCTCACATCTTCCACGGTTAGAAGACGCGCAGGCGGTTCTCTCTGCGGCTCACGTATTTGCCCGAGCGTGCCTTCAGATTTGCAAATGCCCGGCGGGCACATTACTTAGGAGCCGGATATCCATGTTTTTCGCAGGCAAACACTGACCAACCCAACAGCTGCCGCTGTACCCGGCAAAACTCGGCACTGCAGCGGCGTGCCCGTCACCGCTACCGCCAAATAGTGCCGGCCTGACAAACATCGCGAAAGCGATTACACCGCATATTTATTCGCAAACCATCTCGGCCATTGCCATCATTGGTATGGCTCGGGTTCCTCGAGTTCCGGGTCCATCAGAACCGTCTCGTGCTGCTCCTGCCAGTCGGAGGCAGCCGCTTCCAGGGGCACGTCACCCTCGTCCTGCCAGGATGTGGCGTTGTCCTCGCCGGCCGGTGAATCGGAGGTCGAGCGTTGTTGCTCAACGGCATCGGCAACGGGCACGTCGTCTGGGAACACACCGTCGCTATCGGGCATGGAGCTTGGTTACCCCTGGCGCACCAGTCAAAACGGAGACGAACGGACGGCGCGCTGTTTGACCCGGCACGATCCGGCGGCAATCCGTATCGACGACCTGCCCCCGATCGCCGCCGATGCCGATACAGTTGGCCACGTGAGCCGACCAGCCCCGCCTGTGCTGACCGTGCGGTATGACGGAGGCGAGCGCACTTTCGCGGCAGGTAACGATGTGGTGATCGGGCGTGACCTGCGCGCGGATGTCCGCGTCGCCCACCCCCTGATCTCGCGGACACACCTGCTGGTGCGATTCGACCAGGGCCGATGGATCGCCATCGACAACGGCAGCCTCAACGGGCTCTACGTCAACAACCGGCGGCTGCCGGCCGTCGACATCCTGGACGGCCTACGGGTCAACATCGGAAACCCGGACGGTCCGGCGGTGACCTTCGAGGTCGGTCGCCACCAGGGTTCGGCCGGGCGTCCCCCCTTGACGACATCAATCCCAATTCCCACCCCGCTTAGCGCTCCGAGCGGCCCACAACCGCCCCAAAGCCCGCCGGGGACCGGTTCCTGGCGGGGCCAGCCGCAAGCCTCACCGTCGGGCCCATTGCGGTCGCAGCCGTCGAATCCGCCCAGTGGACCGCAACCGGTCCACCCGTCGGGGCCGCCGCCGAGCTACCCTTCCGGGCCGCAGCTGCGTTACCCAGCCGGCGCGCAATCGGCGACCCCGCCCAGCGAACCGCAGTCACCGCCGCAGATCTACCGGGCGCCACCGATGAAAGTGCCGCCGGCCCCCGCAGCCGAACCCGAGACCGCGCGCGTCGGCGCTGATTCGTCGAACCTCGCGACCTCGATGATGAAGATCCTGCGGCCGGGTAAAACGGGAGTGGAGTCGGCGCCGGGTGCGATCAAGATCGGCCGATCCAACGACAACGACATCGTCATTCCCGAGGTGCTGGCATCACGCAACCACGCCACCCTTATTCCGACGCCGCACGGTACCGAAATTCATGACAACCGCAGCATCAACGGCACTTTCGTCAATGGATCCCGGGTCGACGTGGCGGTGCTGCACGAGGGTGACGTCGTCACGATCGGCAACATCGACCTCGTCTTTGCCGGCGGCACGCTGGCACGCCGCCATGAGACCGCGACCGCAACACGCACCGGCGGCCTCGACGTGCGCGGAGTGACCTGGACGATTGACAACAACAAGACGCTGTTGGACGACATCTCGCTGGTCGCGCTTCCCGGAACGCTGACGGCCGTCATCGGTCCGTCGGGTGCCGGAAAGTCGACGTTAGCCAGGTTAGTGGCCGGGTACACCAGCCCAACCACCGGCACGGTGGCCTTCGAGGGCCACAACGTTCACGCCGAATATGCCTCGCTGCGCAGCAGGATCGGCATGGTGCCGCAGGACGACGTGGTGCACGGTCAACTGACCGTCAAGCACGCGCTGGGGTATGCCGCCGAACTGCGCCTGCCGCCGGACACCACCAAGGATGACCGCGCCCAGGTGGTGGCCCGGGTGCTTGAGGAACTCGAGATGAGCAAACATCTCGAGACGCGAGTCGACAAACTGTCCGGCGGTCAACGCAAGCGCGCGTCGGTGGCGCTGGAGTTGCTGACCGGGCCGTCGCTGCTGATCCTCGACGAGCCGACATCCGGTCTGGACCCCGCGCTGGACCGGCAGGTCATGACCATGCTGCGGCAGCTGGCCGACGCCGGTCGGGTGGTGCTCGTGGTCACCCACTCGCTGACCTACCTCGACGTCTGCGATCAGGTCTTGCTGCTCGCGCCCGGGGGCAAGACCGCGTTCTGCGGGCCGCCCAGCCAAATCGGCACGTCCATGGGAACCACCAACTGGGCTGACATCTTCAGCTCGGTTGCCGGCGACCCGGATGCGGCCAAAGCCCGCTACTTGGCGCAGACGGGTCCGCCCCCGCCGCCTCCACCGGCGGAGAAACCCGCCGAGTTGGGCGATCCGCCGCAAACCAGCCTCATTCGGCAGTTCTCCACGATCGCCAGGCGACAGATACGGTTGATCGTCTCCGACCGCGGCTACTTCGCCTTCCTTGCGCTGTTGCCGTTCATCATGGGTGCGCTGTCGATGTCGGTGCCCGGCACCGTCGGCTTCGGCGTCCCCGACCCGATGGGTGACGCACCGACCGAGCCCGGGCAGATCCTGGTGCTGCTCAATGTCGGTGCGGTCTTCATGGGGACGGCGCTAACCATCCGAGATCTCATCGGTGAGCGCGCCATCTTCCTGCGTGAGCAGGCGGTCGGCCTGTCCACCTCCGCGTACCTGTTGGCGAAGGTCTGCGTCTACACCGTGTTCGCGATCGTTCAGTCGGGGATCGTCACCGCCATCACGCTGCTCGGAAAGGGTGGCCCGACTCAGGGCGCCGCGGCGTTGGGCAAGCCCGGGCTGGAGCTTTTCGTTGACGTTGCGGCAACCACCGTCGCCTCGGCGATGCTCGGGTTGGCGCTCTCGGCCATCGCCAAGTCCAATGATCAGATCATGCCGCTGCTCGTCGTGGCGGTGATGTCGCAGCTGGTGTTCTCGGGCGGCATGATTCCCGTCACCGCGCGCATCGGGCTCGACCAGATGTCGTGGGCAACACCGGCGAGGTGGGGTTTCGCGGCGTCAGCCTCCACCGTCAACTTGATCCACTTGGAGCCCGGCCCACAGGTCCCGAAGGATTCACACTGGCATCACAATGCCGGCACCTGGTGGTTCGACATGGCCATGCTGGTGGTGATCAGCATTTTCTATCTCAGCTTCGTGCGCTGGAAGATTCGCCTCAAGGGAGGCTGATAACTCGCGACCGGTTCCACCGGTCGCCCCGACTAGGCCCCCTTGCGGACCGCCTGGTCGGCGGCGGCGTGCATCCGGTCGGACAGCTGAAGGAGATCATGCTCGCCTATCCCCTGGGGCATGGTGTATGCCAGCTGCCGTAACTCAACGGCACAGTTGCGCAACTCCTGGCGGAGGCGCGTCTCGATGGTGGGCATGACCTCTCCCTGTGAGCCTGGACTGAGCGGAATGCGTGATCCTTAGACCAGCCGATGTCAAGATTCTCGCAGGGCGGCCTCATATCCGCGATGGCACCGACGCGTATTAACGGGAGTTTGACAGCGTTTTTACAGTTGGGCACCCAAGTCAGCTCGAGTAATCGAACTGGACGCGCAGCAGCGCGGCCTGGCGGACGATGCCGTCCGGGGGAGCAGTGGTGCCGCCGTCGGTCGTCACGTACGCGACGCGACCGTGGTCGGTGGGCCCGCGCCCCCATGCGGCGCTGGACGGTCCGACGAGTGTTTCGTCGAATGGGTCACCGGCGACGTGGCGGACTTCGCTGCCATGCCGTGGCGCCAGCGGTACCCGGTCAAACGTGTTGGCGCGATGCCTTGTGACATAGGCAAATCCGGCATCTTCGTCGATGCAGAAGTCGTCGGCATTGTCGATGGCGGCGACGAACTGCGCCGGGCCGGCCGGGTCGAGGGTGGATGGATCGACGGGCACGCGCATGAACACTTTCTGCGCTGTCGAGGTGTAGTACAGGTAGCCCGTCTGCGGCCCGTAGCGCACTCCGTTGACGCCGGGCTGCGGTGGGGGCGGCACACCGCTGTCGGGATCATCGGCCATCGTGTCTTCGGCAAGCCACACCCGGGCCGTTGCGCTGCGGGCGTCGTCGGCGAGGTCGATGCGCCAGATGAGTCCAGCGAAGCAGTCTGCGATTGCCAACACGTTCGGTCCGAGCAGGCAACTGCCGTTGAGGCCACGGACACGCTCGTCGAAGGTGTAGATGACGTCTGGCGACACCGGTGACCCCGGTTCCCATCCGTTGAAATCGACTCGTAACAGGTGTGATTCATGGGTCGTGTAGCCCTCGGTGAGGCTGATGACGAACACGTCGGGGGCGACCTCGGCGATACCGGTGATCGGGTGATCGAAGGTGTGCACCAGAACTGGTTCGACCAACGCGCCGTGCTTTGCAGTCGGCACCCACCAGAGTTCTTTTTGCAGTACTGCGGTGATGAGGATGGACTCGTCAACGCGCACAGCGAGGTTTTCCAGGAAGTACTTTTTCGGGAAGAACGCGACCGGACTTATCGTGACGGTGGGGAGCGGGAGAATGGCCATGATGATCCTTTGGGTCAAGGTGCGGGTATGTCAAAGACGTTGAGAATGCCGCACACGGTGTGATAGATACCCGTGAGCGCAGCGACCTCGAAAACACCTGCGGCGCCTAATGTTTTCTCAGCTTGATGGTAAAGGTCGTCGTCGACGTGATGGGTGGTGGAGAGCGCCTTGGCGAGCCGATGGGCCGTCTTCTCCACATCGGTCAGGTCAGTGGGCAGGCCGCCGGCGACCAGCTCGGCAATGACTGGCTCGGACAGGCAGACATGCCGAGCGACCGCGGAGTGTGCGTAAAGCTCATAGGGAGCGTGCCACACTGAACCGACGGTGAGGATCACCACTTGGCGTACCCGCTCGTCGAGTGAGGTGCAATGCTCCTCGGTCGCTTGCAGTTTCAAGAACTCAGCGGCGATCTCGGGGCTGAGCAGGGTCGGGTTGAACGGTCCGATCAGGCGTCCGTCGGCGGTGTTGGCGACAAACCCGCTTCGATCCGCCCACGGCACCGCTGTGGCGGTGATGCGGTCGAACAGCTCGCGCTGGGCGGCGCTCAGCGCGTCGGGTTCGAGGAGGGACAGCCGCCCGCCCAGCCCCTGCTCGCTGGCGCTCATTGGTCCAGTCCCTCGGCGTTGGCAGGCACGTCGAAGGCGCCCAGCGTCATGCACACCATGGTGAACCAGCCCAGCAGCACCGCGACGTCCACGATGCCGGCATCACCAAGCAATTCCTTGGCGCGTCGGTACAGGCCGAGTGGCACGACGCGCGGGGCGACCAAAGCCGATGCAAGTTCGTAGACCACTTGCTGGCGTGGGTCGTCGAACGACGTCGGCAGCCCGGCGATCAATGCTTCGACACGACGCGGGTCTAGATGCCCGTCACGCTCGCCGATGATCTCGTGTTCGTAGTTGGCGTAGAGGGAGCGCCACCGGCTGTTGACGATGTTGGTTGCGATCTCGATTTCGGCCTTGGTCAACGTCGACTCGCGCTGGAAGTACGCGCCAGTCGGCACGATCGTCTTGGCCAGCGTGGGGTTGGCGAGCCAGATCTTGTGCGGACCCGGCACCAATCCCCGTAGTTCACGGGTGAAGGCGTAAGCCTGCTTCATTTCGGGCGGCATGTCGTCGACCGGCGTTTCGACAAATCGGCCGAATGTGCCGAAATCCGATGTGTCGCTCATGCTCTTGCTCCCTTGGTCGGTGACGCGGAGGGCGTGTTCTCCGGTGCCTCCAGTCAACGACGGAAGCTCGATATCGTCCAATACATTTTGGTGGCGACAACCATATGATGCTGCATATGGAACTGACTCAGCGGCTGCTCGAGCAGTTTCTTGCGGTGGCTGACGAGCGCAATATTGGCCGCGCCGCTCAGCGGCTCTCCATGACCCAACCCCCGCTGACCCAGGCGATCCAGCGACTCGAACGCGCCATGGGCGTGAAGTTGTTCGACCGCACCGCGCGAGGGGTCGAGCTGACCGCGGCTGGGCGGTCTTTTCGTGAGGATGCCGAGCGCCTGACCATCGCGCACGACGGAGCCATTCGGCGCACCCGGCGGGTCGCGGCGGGGTTAGAGGGCGTGGTGGACATTGGTTTCGCGGTCAGCCTGGCATACCGGTTCGCGCCCGACTTGCTGCGCGCCGCCGCTGCCGCCCTTCCCGAGCTGACGTTGCATCTAGTTCAAACGCGCACCATGCACATGTTCGATGCGGTTCGGTCCGGCCAACTCGATGTGGCCTTCACTCGGGGTCCTGTCGAGAGCGTCGACGAATTGGTCGTCAGCGAAGTGGGGCGCGAGAAGACGGTGGTCGTCCTGCCTAAACGGCATCGGCTGGCCAAGAAACGTGCGGTGGCGCTGGCCGACCTGCGCGATGAGCCACTCGTGCTTCCGTCAGAGCAGTCGCTTCCCGGCGTTGCTGCCCAGATACAGAGCGCATTTCGCGAGGCCGGCGTTGCTCCGCGCATCGCGGCCCACACGGACGAGTTAGCCGGAATGATGACCTACCCCATTGCCGGGCTTGCCGTCTGTCTTGTTCCTGAGCAAATCGTGGCTATGCGGCACCCCGAGGTCGTGTATCGCGCGCTTTCCGACCACCTGCCCAGCCTCAACACCAGAATCGTCGCGGTACACCGTCCGCGCGTGGACCCCGCCGTCGTCCGGCTGCTCGATCTGGTCACCCGCACTTGGTCTGGGCTACAGGATCAGCACTCGCCGCGGGGACTGCCTCGCTGAATAGGCGGTGGGATTGAAAAACCCGGCAACACCGCACAATTCACAGCCGACTGCGCATGCGGTTGGTGTCCAGCGAGTGCTGTCACGTCGAGGGGCCATCAGTCGATCCGGATCGCCAGCGTGGCAACGACCGCGTTGGTGCGTGCGCGAAGCGCTGCCGCGAGGACCGGGCCGCGCTGGTTGTACAGCAACCGGTGGCGCCAGCGCCGGGGCTCGACCTGGGCAAGCAGCACGGTGACGTCGCGGCCCTTTTCGATCTGGGTTCGCACGAAACCGACCGTGGGCGCGACCAGGCTGCGGTGGGGGCTGGGCAGCACCTTGAGCTCCACCCCGGGATCCCACTCTTTCCACTGCTTGCACAGCCGCCGAGTCGAGTCCGGGTCGACCTCGACGGTGACCGGCACCACTTCGCCGCCAAGCCGCATCGCCGCCTGCACCGCCCGCTCGGCCACAGAGCTGACCGCGACGATCGGGACAACGACCATGGCCTTCGTGTCGACACCGGGCACCGGTTTGGCGGGTATGCGCCCCAGGCCCAACTGTTCACCCGCGCGCCGGTAGTAGCGCTCGATCCGGTCGAAAAGCAGGATCAGCGCGGGCACGACGATCACCAGCAGCCAGGCGCCTTCGGTGAATTTGCTTGCCAGCAAAACAATCCCGGCCACGGCCGTGAGCACCGCTCCGGTGCCGTTTAGGACGGCCTTGCCCAGCCATCCACGGCCGCGTTCCTTGCGCCAGTGCACCACCAGGCCGGTTTGGCTGATGGTGAACCCGATGAATACTCCGATCGCGAATACCGGCAATAGCCGCTGGGTGTCGGCGTCGACGATGAACAGCACTATGGCGGCCAGCACCGCCAACGTCGAGACCCCGTACCGGAACACGGGCCGTTCGGCGCGCAGCGCGAACAGATGCGGCAGGCGGTGATCCTTGGCCAGCAGCTGCATCAGCACCGGCAGGCCGCCGAAGCTGGTATTGGCCGCGAAGCCCAGCACCAGGGTCACTGTCAGGTTGATCACGTAAAACGGCCATCCGGTTCCGAACGCCCCCGCCGATAGCTGCGCCAGCAAGGTGACGTTGCCGCGCGGCACCACCTGGTGTAACCGAATTTGCGTGGCCAGACCCAAAAGCATGGCCCCCAGCAAGACCCCGAGCGCGACCTCAGTGTGCTGGGCACGCCTCACCGCCGGCGACCGGAACGCGGGCACCGCATTGGCGATCGCCTCCACCCCGGTCAGCGAGGAGCATCCGGCCGAAAAGGCCTTGAGAATCACCACCAGCCCCAGCGCCTC
>DASXMA010000475.1:0-5404 GCA_036495965.1 Mycobacterium sp. | reverse complement strand
CGCTGGGTTCTGCTCTACATTGCACGGTGGCTGATCGCCCCCATGCGGATGCCGGATGGAACCCTCGTTCCTCGGAGGAAAGGGACTCCGCAAGGCGGATTATGCGCAGCTGAACATAAGCCGCCTTATGAACAGCGCTGGATTATGCGCAGCACTCGGGGGTTGGCGCTGGCGGGCGTGGTGGTAGCGGCCGGACGCTGCGCATAATCCTGGGCAGATTCTGATCACACGGAAAGAGACCCGTCACCTCCCGATCGACGCCAGCCTCGGTCATAAGGACCATCCGGTGTTCTTGAACCAGCACACCGGGCCGAACTCAGACGCGGCAGCATCGCCTGGCCGGCGCTCACATTCGCCCACTTCAGTCCGCATGTCGTGCGGCAGA
This sequence comes from Mycobacterium sp., assembly GCA_036495965.1. Classification (GTDB taxonomy): domain Bacteria; phylum Actinomycetota; class Actinomycetes; order Mycobacteriales; family Mycobacteriaceae; genus Mycobacterium. The sequence continues at coordinate 5,019 of DASXMA010000475.1, read as the reverse complement.
GCCGCCATGCACCTCTACGACGCACGGTTCCGCTGCCCTACATCCGTGACATCCTCGGCCACGTCGACGTATCCGCCACCCGGGATTGACGCGCGAGCCTTCACCGTGGCCAAACGCAAGGTTCTCGAAGCTGTCTACGCCGAGGTCGTCACCGCTCACCTGGCCGAATAGAACCAAGACCCCCAGCTGCTCAGCTGGCTCGCCAACCTCTGACCGCGCCCTGGTTATGCGCAGCGTCCGGACGCCGCCACCGCCCCCACCAGCGCGAACCGCCAGGCGCTCCGCATAATCCAGCGCTGTTCATAAGGCGGAATACTTTCCCCGTTGCTCGCCAATATAGCCCTGTCGGCGCTGGACGATCATTTCGACCGGCAATGGCATGAACAGATGGGCACCAGCGGTCAGCGAGCCAAACGCAGAAGAAACGGACAAGGCAATTGGAGACTCATCCGCTACGCGGATGATCTTGTCTTGATGGTGTCGGGTGATCGACACCATGCCGAGGCGCTGCGTGAGGAGGTGGCAGCCGTGTTGGCCCCGTTGGGGCTGCGGCTGGCGCCGGAAAAGACCCGCACGGTCAGCATCGACGAGGGCTTCGACTTCCTCGGCCACACGGTCCGCCGTTTGCGGAAGCGAGGGACGAATAAGCATTACGTCTACACCAAGCCGTCCAAGAAGGCCGTTCAGGCGATCCGGGACAAGGTGAAGGTCAAGACGTACAGGGCCACCCGCCAGCAAGACCTGGACAAGCTGATCATTAGCCTGAACAGGACGCTGAAGGGGTGGGCGAACTATCACCGGTACGGGGTGTCCAAGGCAGTGTTCGGCGCGGTCGATGCCCACGCGTGGGCGCGGCTGATGCGCTGGATACGCGCCAAGTACGCGGGTAAACACCCACTCGGGATGAGCCAGCTGCGGCGTCGCTTCTGCGACTCGGGCTGGCGGTTCGCCCACAATGGGGCCGTGTTCGCTGGCGCATCCAGCGTCACCGTGATCCGCTACCGCTACCGCGGTAACACCATCCCGACCCCATGGACCCCGAAGCCGGCAGCGGCCATCACTGGCAGCTGACCAACGGGAAGACACGTGGAGAGCCCGGTGCCCAGTAATGAGCACGCCGGGTTCGGGAGGGGGCTCGCGCTTTCCCCGGAGTTCAGCCAAACTGAGGGTTTGTCGAGGGGAACCCAAGGTTCTTCGGGCGTTTTCGGTGGTTTGTGTCCTTGGGTTCGTGGTCAACCGCGTGGGTGGTGTTGTTCAGCGGCGGTGATCAGGAGTTTTTCGGCGGCGGTGCTGTATCGGATGGCGGTGGTCTCGTCGAGTCCGAACACGACAGCGAGGTGGAGCGGGTCCGGCCCGTGGGTGAGGGCTTCGTCGAGCTGGCGATCGACGCGAAGCGCTTCGAGAGTGGCGGCTTGCCGGCGAAACGGCGCGGTGAGCGCGTTGACGTTGACCGGGCGGGTGGCGGAGGCGGACTGCTTGTTGATGATCAGGTACGGGTTGGCGGTGTTGGGCCAACGCTGGTGTCGGTAGGAGAGCCACTCGAGCAGGAGTCGGCGGGTCAGCTTGTCTAGTGGACGGGCCACCCCGGAGATGGTCAGGCGGTGGTTGCCCAGGTCGATGTCGTCGAGCCGGAGCATCCGGATCGTCTCGGGGCGTGCGGCGTGCACCGCGGCCAGCGACAGGGCGAGCCGTGCGGCGGGGGTGGTCGCGGCCTGTGTGGCGTCGTCGATCTGCCCGGGGGTCAGCGGGACGATGACCGGGTCGTCGCGGTTGTGGCTGTCTCGGATCCGGGCAGCGGGGTTGGCGAAGATGGTGCCGTTCTTCGTGCAGTGCCGCATCAGCGACCGCAACCCGTTGACGGCTTGCCGACGGCGATGTCCCTGCAGGGTCGCGATGATGGCGGCGACGTCACCGGTGGTGACCTCGCGCAGGTGGTGGTAGCGGGCCGACCAGCCGACCAGGACCGGGTGGACGGCGCGCACATAGCGGCGGATCGTGTTCATGGTGCGCGGGTGGCTGCGCGATGTGCCGTGCCGCAGGGTGCGTACCCAGTCGTGGACGTCGGTGGCGATACCGGGCGCGAGTTCGGCGAGCTTGCCGTCCAGCCAATACTGGAATGCGGGGACGCGATCATCGACGAGCAGGCCGGCCCGATCCAGAACGTCGGCGACGCGGTCGATGCTGACGCCGTAGCGGTTCAGGATGTCGACCAGCTGCCAGTAGCGGAAGGGTTCGCCCTCAGGATGTCCAGACAGCAGGATGACCAGCGCCCGGTCCAGCTCGGCGACCAGCTTGGGGTTCCAACCGTGGGCCTGCCCCAGCTGGTTGGCGATCCGCCGCACGCGCAGCAGCACCGGGTTGGCCAGCTCGGCGTGCAGTGCCCAGTCGAAAGCACGCCCAGGCCCGGGCAGGTGCAGCTGCAGTTGCCCGCCATCGGCGGGCCGCGGTGGCGGGGACGCGAGCTCGATGAGCGGTGCGCACGCCCGAGCGCGCACACGAGCCCGAGCGCGCTGGCGAACTCCCGAGCGCGGGCCGCGCATCTTGGTCATGCCGGCGAAGGCCAGCTGGTGGCAGGTGACCTTGGCCAGGTCGGCGTCGGTGACGACAAGAGGGTCCTCGGCCAGTAGCCCGGCCTGCAACCAGCACAACCGGCAGTAGTTGTTCTTCAATGGCACCACGCGCCGACAGCCCGCGCACGAGGCGCTGGCATGCCGCCGCTGGAAGTCGTAGCAGGCGCGGCAGTAGCCGCCGTAGAGCACACCCCAGGACAGGCATGTGGGGCAGCTCGACGCCGACGCCCGCACGGCCAGCTCACGCACTGCTGCTCACCCTTGGGGTCACGCCGGTGGCAGAGTTCGGCCATTACGCCGCTTGGGCGTGACCGTGATCCCAGCGTTGGCTACGGCCCTTTGCTCATGGTTATCACCGGTTGGTCTGCTAACTTTTTCCGGCTCGGGGATCAGCAATTCTTCGATACCGCAACCCAACACCGCGCAGATGACGTCAAGATCGTCGAGTTTGACACTGGCCGGCTGTCCCGACCACAACCCAGACATCTTCCCCGCGCTGATCACCAGCCCGTGCTCGGCGAGGCGTTGCTGCAGTTCACTGGCCTTCCAAATGCTACGGTGAGCAGCGGCTAGACGCAGGTTCCACCTCATACCATCAGCCCCTTCAACCGTGCCGCGGAACGATCGTGGCCAGCCAGCCAGGCGTCCTCGATATGCGTCCGATGAACATGAATATAATTCATGGTAGTGGCAATCCAGGCGTGGCCGAGTGTTTCCTGAATAGCGATCAGGTCCATTCCGTTGAAATAGAGCTGACTCGCGCAGAAATGCCGCAGAACATGCGGGGTCAACCGGTCCGACCAGGCCGGCAGATGCTTGGCGGCGGCGTCGACCAGGCCCGCCCGCAGCACCTCGTTGCCCACCCGTGCCGCGCTACCATCGGCGTTGCGGCGCTCGGAGCAAAACAGCGGTGCACCAGGCCGGTGCGGATCGTCGTCAAGTTGGCCCCACACGTCTTCGACGAACCAGCGCAGTGTCCGGCCGGCATCGTTGATCAACGGCACCATGCGCTCTCGAGGCCCCGAGCCACGAGCCCCTTTGCCGTGACGGACATGCAACTTGCCGAACCGGCCCAGGCCCCACTTGATATCAACCAAGTCCAGCTGTCGCAGCTCATTGATCCGCAGTCCCACCTCAGACATCAATCGGGCACTGGCATAGTTCCGTGCGGTCGGACCGAACTTCCGACACGTGGCCAGCTCGTCACGCCAACCCGTGAACAACTGTCCGACCTGCTCGGCCGATGGCGGGATCCGCAGCCGGGCCACCCGCCGGCCACGCGGCCGGTTCATCTCATCGATCGGGCACTCCACCACCCGCCCGGTCAGATTGTGAATTTCAACCTTGTGCCGCAGCTCGACGAACTCGAAAAAGGTCTTCACAGCCTGCGCGCGGCCCAAGCGAGTGCCCGACGGCGAGGCGCGCAGCACCGTGCCGAAATAGGTATCCGCATCGGCCGGCGTCATCTCCCACAACGGCCGACCGAACCACGCCCGCACCTGCTCCAGGTGGCTGACATCGGTCCGGATCGTGCGGTCCGACAACCCCGCCGCCGCCCGAGCCAGCACGAACCCCGCAACCACATCGGTCTCGAACCGCTCGATCTCCTCCGGACCCGCCAGCCCGCGCCTCTCGCGCAGATCCCGCACCACCGCCAACCCCACCGCAACACCCCGACTTCACCCGGACCATCAACCACTCGACATGATCGACAACGGCTCACCAAAGGTGAAGATCACTCAGAACCGGCAAGATCACTCAAACGAGCGGAAAGGCCCTGGTCCAGGGCCGGACCCGACCACCAGGCCTCACACGAACCCAGGGTTTGTTTTTTACGATCGCGCGGACATGCGGCTAATCGAGCCAACTGGTGGGCCAGGTCGGTGCCGGCGACCCCGACGGACAAGTCGATTCCAAGATCATCCAGAAGCTGCCAGATCATCTAAGAGTCACGTCGAAGCCACCAGCACCGAGTCTGATGGTCCTCCACCCGGGAGCACCGCAACGAGACTCACAGATCATCTAGTGTCGCGTGATTCTAATTAGTTTACGTTGATCTAACTGTTCTTGGTGTTGGCTTGGCTGGTGGAGTTGACGGTGGATGAGCGTGCCGAGTTGGGCGCGTTGGTGAACAGCTCGGACGTGGCTGCGACGGTGGCGACGCTGGCGCGGATTGCGTTGTGGCGTGCTGAGGGTCGGGCGAAGAAGGAGATCGCCGAGCTGGCGGGGGTGTCGCGGCCGACGGTGGATCTGTGGTTGTCGCGCTACGGCGATGAGGGGATCGCCGGGTTGCTCGAGCGGCGGCGTGGGGCGGCGCGTGAGCAGGTTCCGGCGGCGATCCGGGCCCGGGTTTTGGCTGCGACACGGACCAGCCCGCCGGTGGAGACGGGTCTGTCGCACTGGTCGAGTCGGGAGATGGCGGCATTCATCAAACGCACCGAGGGTGTCT
>DASXMA010000474.1:0-3091 GCA_036495965.1 Mycobacterium sp. | reverse complement strand
CTCAAGACCTACCTGGAATCTCAGCTCGAGGAACTCGGCCAGCGCGGATCGGCGGCGCCCGTCGACTCCAGCGCGGATGCTGGCGGGTTCGACCAATTCAATCGGGGTAACAACTAGCCGCCAACCGTGCCGGACTGCCGGGTTGGCACACTGGACCTGCACTAGACCTGGCAGTCCCGCCCGTTGGCTGGAGGATGACCGATGCTGATCATTGCGCTGGTATTAGCTCTGATCGGACTTGTCGCGTTGGTGTTCGCGGTCGTCACCAGCAACGAGCTGGTGGCCTGGGTGTGCATTGGTGCCAGCGTCTTGGGCGTGGTGCTGCTGATCGTCGACGCATTGCGCGAGCGCCAGCGACACGACGCGGGCGAGGAAGCCGTTGCCGAAGACGAGACCGGGGACGGCGAGGACACCTATGTCGACTACCCGGAGGAAGTCCCCGATGACGGCGAGCCCGCCGCCACCGATGAGTCGGCGGAGGACGCCGGCGCCGAGGCGGGTGAGGACTCGGCGGTTCGCGCCGAAGGCCACGGCGACGACCGCGCCAAGTAGACAGCCTTTTAGCCGCCCAGTGCTGCGCCGTGCCCAGACTCAGCTGGTTGGCGTCGTGAGCAGGTCGCGCACCTCATCGTCACTGACCTGATGAAAATCGCCGTAGACCTGTCCAACGGCCTCGAACGCGGGTGGCATCGTCGCACACACCACGTCATCGGCTTCGCGCGCGAGCTCGTGGCAGACCGACTCCGGCCCGACCGGGACCGCGACGACGATCGATTGCGGTTTGCCGCCCCGAATCGCCCGGACCGCCGCCATCATGCTGGCGCCGGTGGCGATGCCGTCGTCGACCAAGATCACGATCTTGCCTTCCGGGTCGGTGAGCGGGCGTCCACCCCGGTACGCGCGTTCGCGCCGGGTGAGCTCGGCTGTCTCGCTGTCGATCACCTCGCGCACCTGCTCGTCACTGATGTGCAGGCTGGAAATCACGTTGTCGTTCATCACCACGCCGCCACCGCTGGCCAATGCGCCCATCGCCAGCTCGGACCAGCGCGGCACCCCGAGCTTGCGGACCAGAAACACATCCAGTGCGGCCTGCAGTGCGGAGGCGATTTCCCAGGCGACTGGAACGCCGCCGCGAGCCAGCCCGAGGACCAGCACATTGTCTTTGCCGCGGTAGGACGTCAACTCCTCGGCCAGCGCACGACCGGCTTCGCGGCGGTCGCGGAACGTCCGCATCGCCGTCCGCCGGAGAAAGCCACTAGGTGGGTTCATTGGTTTGCACTCCCGGCTATTGGCCTCTATCCAGACTACGTGTGCCTGCAAGCTTGAAGAAGCGTCTTGGTGACGACCAGCCTCTTGCGACAAACGCCGTCCACCCTGGATGGTTATTTGGAATTGAATAGCGTTGTGCGCGAACAAGATCGGGAGGATCTACGAGATGAGACGGCGATTCCACACCTATACGGCCTACAGCGTTGGTTGCGCGATCGTCTGGGCCGTCATCTTGGCCGCGGTCTTGTCCGCGGCCGACAGCGCCACCAGGCACAAGTTCGTTTTGGTTTTTGGCGGGTGGGTGATCGGGTGGCTGTCCGCGACGATCGCCCGAGCCGTCTATCCACCGCCGAAGCGCCATACCGGGCCGTAGTAGGGGTGTCCGAGGGGCCGGATGTGTCCGAGGGGGTGCTTGAGTTCAGCACATCGTTCACACCTGTCTCGGGACATCGTTTACACCCGAAGGCAAGGGTTAAGCGATGGGAATGCCGCAGCTGGTGGTCACGGCCGTGCTGGTCGAAGGGCGTAGTAAGAGTGCGGTTGCACGCGAGTACGGGGTCTCTCGTCGGTGGGTGATTACCCTCGTCCAGCGTTACCTCGCCGAGGGCGACGCGGGTCTGCGACCACGCCCACGAAGACCGCTTCGCAGCCCCAACCGCACCGCCAAAGACATCGAAGACGAGGTCATCGCGTTACGGAAGGAACTTGAGCGCGATGGGCATGAGGCCGGCGCGGCGACGATCGCGTTTCACCTTCAGCGACGCCGCGGTGTCTGTCCCGCGGTATCCACAATCTGGCGAATCCTTTCAGCACGAGGCTTCGTCACCGCCCAACCGCACAAACGCCCCAAAAGCAGCTACCTCCGCTTCCAGGCCGCCCAGCCCAACGAACGCTGGCAGCTCGACATCACCCATTGGCAACTAGCCGACCGCACCGACGTGGAGATCCTCAACATCCTCGACGACCACTCCCGGCTGTGCCTGGGCAGCGACACCCTACCGGTGTTTAAGGCCCGCGACGTCAATAACAGCTTCGCCAAAGCCGCCGTCGCCCAGGGCAACCCGGCCAGCCTGCTCAGCGACAACGGGGCCGTTTTCACCGGCCGCTACCGCGGCACCGGCCGAGTCGCCCTAGAAGTCACCCTGCACAGCCGCGGCATCAGCTTCCGCCACTGCCGCCCCTACCATCCACAGACCTGCGGCAAGGTAGAACGCTTCCACCAAACCCTCAAGAAATGGCTCACCCACCAGACCCCCGCCCACACCCCCGCCCAACTACAGGCCCAGCTCGACGCCTTCCGCACCTACTACAACACCGTGCGCCCGCACCGCGCGCTCAGCCGTCGCACCCCCCAACAGGCCTATCTCGCCCGACCTAAAGCAACCCCGACCGGCACCCCACTGCACGCCGGCGCCTACCGCATCCGCCACGACCGCATCGACAGCAACGGCAAGCTCACACTGCGTCACAACAGCCGCCTCCACCACATAGGAATGGGCCGCAGACACGCCGGCACTAGCGTCCTGGTCTTGATTCACGACCTACACATCCGGGTCGCGACCACCGATGGCCAACTACTGCGAGAACTTCAACTCGACCCGACGAGAAACTACCAACCACAAACAAAACCGTGAACGATGTCCCAAGACACATGTGCACGATGTCCCGAGACACCGCAGATGTGTCCGAGGGGGGACTTGAACCCCCACGCCCATTAGTAGGGCACTAGCACCTCAAGCTAGCGCGTCTGCCATTCCGCCACTCGGACAAGACCAAACGAGAGTTGGCAGCTAAGGCTATCGGATTGGCCCGCGCGCGCCCA
>DASXMA010000473.1:0-3630 GCA_036495965.1 Mycobacterium sp. | reverse complement strand
TCCAGCAGGCGACCGGGCACCCCGACTCGCCCGAGGAGATGTACAAATACCTGGTTGCCGTGTCACGGCAGCCCGACCACGCCAAGATTCGTGCCTCCTGCGAGGGCAGCGTCGAGCATTTCAACTGGCTGGAAGACTTGGGTTTTCAGTTCGAACGCAGCTACTACCCGGGCAAAATCACCGTTCCGCCGGGCACCGAGGGCCTGAGCTACACCGGCAACGAAAAGGTGTGGCCTTTTTGCGAGCAGGCCACACCGGCGCCGCGCGGGCACAAAGTGCCCGTGCCGGGCGACACCGGCGGCGCCAGCATGGTGATCGACCTGCTCCACAAGCGTGCCGCCAGCCTGGGCGTCCAGGTCCGCTACGAGACGGGCGCCACCCAGCTCATCGTCCACGGTTCGGGCGCGATGGCCGGCGTGACGTGGAAGCGTTTCTCCGAAACCGGTGCGATCAAGGCAAAGTCGGTCATCATCGCTGCCGGGGGATTCGTGATGAACTCGGACATGGTAGCCAAGTACACGCCGAAACTGGCCGAGAAGCCGTTCGTGCTCGGCAACACCTATGACGACGGCCTGGGTATCCGGATGGGCGTATCGGCCGGCGGGGCAACCCAGCACATGGATAAGATCTTCATCACGGCTCCGCCGTACCCGCCGTCGATCCTGCTCACCGGGATCATCGTGAACAAGCTCGGGCAGCGGTTCGTCGCCGAAGACTCCTACCATTCCAGGACTTCGGGTTTCATCATGGACCAGCCCGACAGCGCGGCGTTCTTGATCGTCGACGAGGCGCATCTGGAGCACCCGAAGATGCCGCTGGTCCCGCTCATCGACGGCTGGGAGACCGTCGCCGAGATGGAAGCCGCCCTGGGCATCCCGCAGGGGAACCTGGCCGCAACGCTGGACCGGTACAACACCTACGCCGCGCACGGCGAGGATCCCGATTTCCACAAGCAGCCGGAATTCCTTGCGGCGCAAGACAAAGGACCCTGGGGCGCGTTCGACATGTCGCTGGGCAAGGCCATGTATGCGGGGTTCACCGTCGGCGGGCTGGCCGTGTCGGTGGACGGTCAGGTGCTGCGCGAAGACGGCACGATGGTGCCGGGCTTGTATGCGGTCGGAGCGTGCGCGTCCAACATCGCCCAGGATGGCAAGGGCTATGCCAGCGGGACGCAGCTGGGTGAAGGCTCGTTTTTCGGCCGCCGCGCCGGGGCGCACGCGGCAGCGGGAGCGCAGGGGCGGTAGCAACACAGCGCCGGAGCGCACCCGGCGCAAAACTCCTAGACCCGCGCGGGCTCCTTTTCGACCGGCCCCAGCCGCCATTGGCCGTCGCCGAGCAGTTGGAGCTGTTGTTCGTGGTGCTGCTCCACGGTGTGCCGATGGCTGACGCTGACCACGACGCAGTCGGGCAACTCACTTCGCAACAACTGGTAAAGCGCGAATTCCAGGCCTTCGTCGAGCGCCGAGGTGGCCTCGTCGAGGAATACCGCCTGCGGCCTGGTCAGCAAGATGCGTGCGAAGGCGACGCGCTGCTGCTCACCGGGCGAGAGCACCTTGGCCCAATCCTGCTCCTCGTCGATCCGCTCATACAGCGGGGCGAGCGCGACCTTGGTCAGCACGTCGCGCAGTTCATCATTCGAAATCGCGTCCGGCGAGTTCGGGTAACACACCACGCCACGTAATGTGCCCAGTGGCACATACGGCAACTGCGACAAGAACATCGTCGCGTTATCGCCGTCCGGACAGCACAGCGTCCCGGAGGCGTACGGCCACAATTCGGCCAGACTGCGCAGCAGCGTGGTCTTGCCGGCGCCGGAACGCCCGGTGATCACCAGCGCGTCACCGGTGTCCAGCTGCACGTCGAGCGAATCGATCAATTGGTCACCAGCCGGTGTGCGCACTTCGACGTTGGCCAGTTCAACGGCCACTTCTTGACTCGGCTTGACCAGCAATGCCGGCAGCGCCCGGCCCTGTGCGTTGGCATCGACAAGACCGTGCAACCGGATGATCGCGGCGCGGAAGGACGCAAACGCGTCGTAGTTGTTGCGGAAGAAGGACAGCGAGTCCTGAATATTGCCGAATGCCGTCGCGGTCTGGCCGACATCGCCGAAGTCGATCCGGCCGGCGAACAGCCGCGGCGCCTGGATTACCCACGGCAGCGGGACAATCATCTGCGACACCGACCAGTTCCACCCGTTGAAGATGATGGTTCGGCGCACAAACTTGCGGTAGTTGCCGATGATCGGGGTGAAGCGCCGCCACAATTGCGCCCGCTCCACCCGCTCGCCGCGGTAGAAGCCCACCGCCTCCGCGGCGTCGCGCAATCGCACCAACGCATAACGAAATGCGGCGTTGAGCTTCTCATTGTTGAAGCTGAGCCAAATCAGTGGACGGCCCAGCCATATCGCAACCACCGTCGCGACCAGCACGTAGATCACGACGGTCCAAAACATCGCGCGCGGAAAGTCAACGCCAAAGAGATTCAGGTTCCCCGACAGGTTCCACAGGATCGCGGCGAACGAGATCACCGAGGCCACCGCGTTGACGGCGCCAAACAGCAAGGTGCTTCCGGTCCCGTTGGCCGGGTTGTTCGGGGTGCCGCCGGCATTGGCCGTGAAGATGTCGACGTCCTGTTGGATGCGCTGGTCCGGGTTGTCGATGGTGTTGTCGATGAACAGATCTCGGTAGTAAGCCCTGCCGTCCAGCCAGTCGTCGGTGAGGTGGGCGGTCAGCCACACGCGCCAGGCGATAATGAACCGCTGCGTCAGATAAATGTCGGCCATGAACCGGATGACATACAGGGTCGCGAGCACGCTGAAAATCACGAGTGACATCCAAAAGCCGTGGATCCCAGAGTTTTTGACGTGGTCATTGCCCGCCGCGACGCCCTGGACCGCTTTCTGCACCGACGTGTACAGGTCGTTGCCCTGGTAGCTGAGTAACACGGTGAGACGCACCGAGAGGAGCACGGACAGCAACAGCACGCTAAGCATCAGCCACACCTTGATGCTGGCCGGACCAACGAAGTAGCCGCGACTGATCCGCCAGAACTGCCGCCCCCAGGGCGTGAAGTACCTGAAAGCAATGAGCACGGCCAGGAGACAAACAGCGCCGATCGCCCAGGCTATGGCGAGCCACCGCAAGGAATCAATGAATGCCGTCGACCAGTTGATGGACGGCTTGAACGGCGTGGGCCCCAACTTCGACGTCTCCTTGCTATCGAGGCATCCGGCGGAGCCTCGTGGTGGATACTTCCCCGCGAAGGTACCCGAGGGGCTGTGGATAGGCTGCCTGGATGAGCACCGACGCTCCGTCCAGCCAGACCGTGCATGCCGGCCGGCTCATCGCACGCCGGCTCAGGGCCAGCGGAATCGACACCATCTTCACGTTGTCCGGCGGCCACTTGTTTTCCATTTACGACGGCTGCCGTGAAGAGGGTATCCGGCTGATCGACACCCGCCACGAGCAGACGGCGACCTTCGCCGCCGAAGGCTGGTCGAAGGTGACCAGGGTGCCGGGCGTGGCCGCGCTCACCGCCGGCCCAGGCGTCACCAACGGGATGAGCGCGATGGCGGCCGCGCAGCAGAACCAGTCGCCGCTGGTGGTGCTCGGTGGCCGGGCGCCCGCGCTG
>DASXMA010000472.1:0-12094 GCA_036495965.1 Mycobacterium sp. | reverse complement strand
GTCGTTACCCAACGGCGTGGTGACGCCGTCGCGCGTCGCAGTGTGATAGCGGCCGGGATCAGCGGGGTGACCGGCCTCGATCCACGCAATGACGTTTGAGATCGCCGCTCCGGCAGCCGGCGCGGTCGACGGTGCGGGCGGTTTGCTCGCTGTGGGTGTCGCGGCTGTCGTCGAGGACGGCCCCGGCGATGCTTCGGTCGTTTGCGGCTGCCCCGAGTGGCTGCTGCCGGTGTGGGAGCATCCGACGACCAGCAACGACAGGGCGATCAGCGCGGCGATCCGCATTCCGTCAGGCTAGCCGCCACGCACCGGATTTAGCCGCTGCGCGCGCCCTACGTACGTAGTGTCGGCTACCGTCGGGATATGCATGAGCGCACTGTCCGCGCACACAGCACCACCGGCATCGTTGAAGGCTTCACCCGCGACGGTGTGAACCGCTGGCGATCCATCCCGTATGCCCGGCCGCCGGTGGGGCGGCTGCGCTTCCGGGCGCCGCAGCCGGCCCAGCCGTGGTCAGGTGTGCGGCACTGTCATGGCTTCACCAACTGTGCGCCCCAGCAGCGTCGCTACACCATGCTGGGCGTGGGCAAGTACCAGCCGATGAGCGAGGACTGCCTCACCCTCAATGTCGTCACACCCGAAGTCGCCAGTGACGAACCCCTGCCGGTCATGCTCTTCATTCACGGCGGCGGGTACTTCCTGGGCAGCTCGGCAACGCCGCTTTACGACGGTGCCGCGCTGGCGCGCCGCGGCTCCGTGTACGTATCGGTGAACTACCGGCTGGGCGCGCTGGGATGTCTGGATCTGTCATCGCTGTCTTCTAAGTCTGGGCCGGACATCACCATCGAGAGCAACTTGTATCTACGCGATCTGGTGCAGGCATTGCAGTGGGTCCGCGACAACATCGCGGAGTTCGGCGGCGACCCTGGCAATGTCACCATCTTCGGCGAGAGCGCGGGCGCGTGCATAACCGCCACGTTGTTGGCGGTGCCCGCCGCAGAAGGCCTGTTCGCCCGCGCGATCTCGGAAAGCCCGGCGTCGGGCCTGGTGCGGTCGAAAGAGATTGCCGACGAGTTCGCGGGCCGATTCGCCAACCTACTCGGAACCCGCGTCCAGGACGCCGCTAATGCACTGATGCAGGCATCGGCGGCCCAACTGGTGGACACCCAACACCGGCTGATCGACCAGGGCATGCAGAACAGGCTGGGCGCCTTCCCAATCGGTCCTGTCGTCGGTGACGACATGCTGCCGATGGACCCCGTCGAGGCCATGCGGTGCGGCCGCGCGCATCGGGTACCGCTCATTGTGGGCACCAACGCCGAAGAGGGTCGCTTGTTCACCCGTTTCCTGACAATGCTGCCGACCAACGAATCGATGGTCGAAGAGCTGCTGGCCGACGCGGAACCGGCCGCCCGGGAACGCATTACCGCCGCCTACCCGGACTATCCGTCGTCGTCGGCATGCATACAGCTTGGCGGCGACTTCGCCTTCAGCTCGGCGGCCTGGCAGATCGCCGAGGCCCACGCTAGCCACGCGCCCACCTATCTGTACCGCTACGACTACGCCCCACGCACATTGCGCTGGTCGGGTTTGGGAGCCACCCACGCCACCGAGTTGCTGGCCGTCTTCGACTTGTATCGCACCAGGTTCGGCGCGTTGCTGACCGCTGCGGCCGATCAGCGCGCCGCGCTGCGGGTCAGCAATCAGGTACAACGACGCTGGCGCTCCTTCAGCCGCACCGGGGTGCCGGGCGACGACTGGCCCGCCTACACGCCCGCCGACCGGGCCGTCATGGTCATCGACCGCAAGAGTCGTGTCGAGTTCGATCCGCATCCGCAACGCCGGATGGCATGGGACGGCTTCTCATTGGCGCAATGACCTGGCACGCTGACCTGGCACCCTAACCGCCTGCGAAAAACTCGATAGAGGACTTCATGCACGCCGACACCGAGCAAGTCATCGAACGACCCAGTGACCTCACGGCCTCCTGGCTGGCCGCGGCCATCGGCGCCGGAGTTGTTGCCGATTTCGCGGTTGAGCGCATCGGGACCGGCCAGATGAGCGAGTGCTACCGCATCCGGCTCAGCTACGCCGACGCCGGCTGCCCACCCGTGCAAGGCCCGGAGTCGGTGGTGCTGAAGGTCGCGGCGACCGATCCGGTGAGCCGGCAGACCGGGTTGGCACTGGGCCTCTACGAGCGCGAAGTGCGCTTCTACGGCGACATCGCGCCACAGCTGGGCGGGCCGATCGCGCCCTGCTACCACGCCGCAATCGACACCGCGACGGGAGCGTTCGATCTACTGCTCGGTGATGCGGGGCCGGCGGTCGTCGGCGATGAAATCGCAGGCGCCACAACTGAACAGGCCGCACTCGCGGTCGTCGAACTAGGACGGCTGCACGGCCCGCTGCTCGGCGACACATCGCTGGCCGAAGCGACCTGGCTCAACCGTGAGGCGCCGCTCAACCAGGCGATGATCACCCAGCTATACGGCGGCTTCGTCGAGCGTTACGGCGACCAGATCGGTGCGGAGCACCGCATGGTGTGCGAACACCTGGTAGCCACCTTCGACGGCTACCTGGCCCAGGAAGCCGAACCGGGCCGGATTCGGGGCCTGGTGCACGGCGACTATCGACTGGACAACATGTTGTTCGGCACCGCCAACGCCGAACGCGCACTGACAGTGGTCGATTGGCAGACAGTCTCCTGGGGCCCGGCACTGACCGACCTGTCTTACTTCCTCGGGTGTGCGCTGTCGACGCAGGATCGTCGTGCCGAGTACGAGGCATTGTTGCGGGCCTACCACGAGGCGCTCGGACCGGCTGCGCCCGTCACCTTCGACGACGTTGCCGACGGTGTTCGCCGCCAAAGCTTTTTTGGCGTGATGATGGCGATCGTCTCGTCAATGCTGGTGGAACGCACCGAGCGCGGAGACCGGATGTTCATGACGATGCTGGAACGGCACTGCGATCACGTGCTCGATACCGATGCGTTGGCGACGCTGCCCGCTGCGGCGGCGCCGGAGCCGCTGCGACCGTCGGAAGAAGATGAACTCGCACACGCCCCAACCGACGAACCGTTGTGGAGTGAGAGCTGGTACGCCGACTTCGTCGATGCCGCCCAGGGATTGGGCGGTTGGTTCCGCGTCGGCCTGGTAGCCAACCAGCAGACGGCATGGGTTCATGCGCTGCTGTGCGGACCCGACATGCCGACTGTGGCTGTCGTCAACGCCGAAGTCCCGCTGCCGACAGATCCATGGGTGCTGCGCACCGACGCCTTCGAAGTCGGCCACTCCGCAAGCGCGCCGCTGCAGACCTACAGTGTCGACGCGCAGGCACGGGGCGAGGCATACCCAGACCCGTCGGCCTTGTTGCGCGGGGAGCCGGGAACTCCTGTCGACATGACGATGAATTTGGTGTGGGCCACCGACGGCACCCCGTACAAGTACCGGCTCACAACGCGTTATGAGATCCCGTGCACCGTCTCGGGCACCGTCACCGTCAACGACACCAGCTACCGTGTCGACTCCGCCCCCGGGCAGCGTGACCACTCGTGGGGTGTGCGGGATTGGTGGGGCATGGACTGGATATGGAGTGCGCTGCACCTTGACGACGGCACTCACCTGCACGGCGTGAACATCCGAATTCCCGGCGCACCAGCTTTTAGCATCGGCTACGTTCAGGGCGTCGACGGCAAGGTGGTCGAGGTGCAGACCGTCACCTCCCGGGAACCATTCGGCGCCAACGGGTTACCATTGAGCGCGAGATTGAGCCTCGATCCCGGTGATATCGCCGCGGAGGTCGACGTGCGCGGCCACGCGCCGGTACGCCTGACCGCCACCGATGGACGGGTGAGTCAGTTCCCGCGCGCCTGGGCCAGCATCAACACAGCCGACGGCCGTACCGGCGTTGGGTGGGTGGAATGGAACCGCAACCTCGGGGATCAGACATAAGCGCGGTCCGGGATGCTGCGCCGTCACCCATCGTGGTGATGGGTGTCTCCGGATCGGGCAAGTCGACGGTGGGTTCCGCACTGGCACAACGGTTGCAGGTGCCCTTCGTGGACGCTGACACGCTGCACCCCCCGGCCAACATCGCCAAGATGACCACCGGTGAACCACTCAACGACGACGATCGCTATCCGTGGCTGGAGAAAGTGGGCGAGTGGCTGGCCGGCCACTGCACCGGTGGTGTGGTGAGTTGTTCGGCGCTCAAACGCAAATACCGTGACCAGCTGCGCGTGCACTGCCCTCGTGTCGAGTTCTTGCACCTGAGCGGTTCACCGGAATTGATTGACCGTTGGATGTCGGCCAGGACCGGCCATTTCATGCCGGCCGCATTGCTACGGTCGCAATTCGACACTTTGGAACCGCTTGGCGCCGACGAGCGTGGTGTCACCGTCGATATCGGACACGATGTCGACGCCATCATCGACACCTTCCTGAAAGGCTCCGCGCCGCAGCAGCACTCGGGCAGCTGAGCCATGTATCAATCCGTGGTCGGGCTCGTCGTCGTTGTGCACTTCGTGTTCATCGGTTACGTCGTCATGGGCGGTTTTCTCGCGCTTCGCTTGCGACGCACCATCTGGCTGCACGTTGCGGCGGTGATCTGGGGAATCGCCATTGCCGCCAAACGTGTCGACTGCCCGTTGACCTGGTTGGAACGTTGGGCTCGCGCGCGTGCCGGACTGGCGCCACTACCGCCGGACGGATTCATCGCCCATTACATCACCGGGGTGATCTATCCCGTGGGTTGGGGAGTCGGCGTCCAGCTCGTCTCGTTCGCGGTCGTCGCTGGGTCATGGGCGCTGTACCTCCGGCGCCATGTCAATAGGCGCCGACACGACCGCGCGATTACCAGGGACGCTTGCGACGACGAGCCTTGACGCGGCCACCTGCTCGGTCGCGCGCGGTGTCGGCCCACTGACTGCCGCGCGTCCATGCCGTGTCGGAGAGCTCGCTGCCGCGCTCGCGGGCGGATTCGGCGAACTCCACCCCGCGCTCCCGTGCGGTATCGGCCAGTTTTTCGCCACGTTTGCGCGCCTTCTTCGCCAGTGGTGCGCTCTTGTCAGCCGCGGTGCTCGCCAGCTCTTCACCGCGTTTGCGTGCCCTCTTCGCGAGTGGTGCGCTTCTTTCGGCCGCGGTGCCGGCCAGTTCGCGGCCACGTTCGAGCGCGGCTTCGGCATATGGTGCGCTTCTTTCGGCCGCGGTGCCGGCCAGTTCGCGGCCACGTTCGGCGCCAACCTGTAGGCCATGCACGATTTTCTCGCCGAGTTCGGAGAAGTCGGCGTCAAGCGTGTCCTGCGATCCGGGCAGCGCCGAGGACACCCGCTCAGAGAGACGTTCGGCCGCCCGGCGGCCGCGCCATCCCAGCGACGGCTTGCCCGCTGTATCGGCGGACGCGATGATCAGTCCGCCCAACAGACTCAGATCTTTCAGGAACGCTTGCCGCAACTCGGCTTTGCGCTGCGGGTCGGTCTCAGTCCAGAACATGTGCGTTCCGAGGTTGGCCGGTAGCACCGTAAACGCCAGGGCAGCCGACGCGACGCGCGGCATTTTGCCAGTGGCCAGCAGCAGACCGCCCCCGATCTGAACGGCCGCATTGATTTGCGCGAACGCCTGGGGGTCGCTGGGAATTTTGCTGCCCACCGGATCCGGCAGCGCCTGCAGACTGTCCACCGCGGGGGCTGCGGCTTCCGCGGCTGACTTGGGATTGAGTAGCGATTCGACGCCTTGGCCGATAAACGCGACCGACAACAGGGGCCGTGCGATTCTACGGATCAACATGGCAGGTGGATTACCCGACGTTCCGGCAAACAAACCGACAGACCTATCGCCCCAGCTATCCGCGGTCGCGCCGGCCCGACGACGATATGGTGGAGCGCGTGCGAGCGTTGATCATCGTCGACGTGCAAAACGACTTCTGCGCGGGCGGCTCGCTGGCGGTAACCGGCGGCGCCGCCCTGGCCCCTGCCATCAATGACTATCTGGCCGGCGAGACCGGCTACCAGCATGTCGTGGCCACACAGGACTTCCACATCGACCCGGGCGACCACTTCTCCGAAGAACCGGATTATTCATTGTCCTGGCCGCCGCACTGCATCGCGGGAAGCTTCGGCGCGGATTTTCATCCTGATCTCGACACCAGCCCGATTGAGGCGGTATTCCGCAAAGGTGCCCACGCCGCGGCGTACAGCGGCTTCGAGGGTGTCGACGAGAACGGGACGCGGCTGCTCGACTGGTTGCGGCAGCACGGCGTCGACGAGGTCGACGTGGTCGGAATTGCCACCGATCAATGTGTCCGGCGCACCGCCGAGGATGCGGCACGCGCCGATTTGACCACTAGGGTGCTCGTAGACCTGACAGCGGCGGTGGCGCCGGATTCGGCTGCGGCAGCCCTGGCCGAGATGAGATCCGCCAACATCGAGTTGGTGAAGGGCCGTTGATGGCTCCACCGCAACGGGAAGATCTACTTGCCGCGGTGGAGCGGTCACCGCAGGCGGTTAGCGTGCACGACCGCGACGGCTGGGTGGGAGTCTTCACCACTGACGCCCGGGTTGAAGATCCGGTTGGCTCGCAGCCGCACGCGGGGTACGGGCAGATCTACCGCTTCTACGACACTTTCATCGGTCCGCGTGACATCAAGTTTCATCGCGACCTCGACATCGTCTTCGATACCGTCGTTCTGCGTGACCTCGAGCTCGAAGTGTCGATGGGATCGACGGTGACGATGTACGTTCCCGCATTCTTGCGCTACGACCTCCAAGAAGCCAACGGCCACTGGCGAATTGCCGAACTGCGAGCCTACTGGGAATTGCAGGCGATGATGCTGCAGTTCCTGCGAACCGGGTCGCGAGCGGCGTCGCCCGCCCTGCGGCTGTCGCGTGGCTTGGTAGTAAATCAGGGATTGCGAGGGACCGCCGGCTTCATGGCCGGCTTTCGGCGGGTCGGGGCGCGCCACAAGAAACTAGTGGAGACGTTCCTCGGCGCCGTCGCACGAAGAGACCAGCCCGCCGCTCTGCGGGCACTATCACCCACTGCCCCAATAACTTTGGGTGACAACGATCCGCTCGACCTCGCCGAACTCGTCGACCAACTCAACGGGGCCAGCTGGACCAAGGTGGTCAGCGCGGGCAGAACGGTCGCCGTCTCGCTCAACTCCGGTCATGGGCGCGGCATCATATTCGCCGATCTGGCCTGGCGAGCCAACGCGATCAACCAGATCCGGTACTTTCCCGCCTGACCGTTGCGTTTATTCAGTGCACAACCATCAGCGCCAGCGATGCGGCCGACAGACACAAGAAGGCGCCGGGAAACGCGATGTTGTACAGGACTTGGGCCCGAAGGTGCGTGGCCACCGCGCCAACAAAGAACAGGACCAGGCCGACGGCCGCGGCAATTCCCAAGGCCCGCAGGCCCAGCAGTCCGACAATTAGCCCGGCGGCCCCGGCCAGCTTCAACGCCCCCAATGCCGGTAACCAAGAACGCGGTACACCGACCTCGGCCGAGTTTGCCAGTACGAATCCGGCGGGGATGAGGTCGGCAACCGCGATTGCTGCGGTGGCGAGGGCGGTGGTCACCGTGACCACGATGAATGCGGTGCTCATGGGTCAATCCCTTGTGGTGCAGCTATTTCCGCAGCGGCGAGCCGCATGGCCGCAGCGGCAGTTGCGGCGCACAATCGGTAGGGTCATGGTGCTGGTCTCCTTTGCGACTGAGAGTTCGATGGATGTGGTCATCTTCTTGACGACTCCCGTGCGGAAAAGGTGACCCTTTGAGCGCTCCGGAAAAACTCGATGATCTGGCGCAACGGTTTGACGCGGATCGCCGACACCTGAGGTCGGTCGCGTTTCAGCTGCTCGGCTCCGCAGCCGACGCCGACGACGCGGTGCAGTCAGCCTGGCTGAAAGCCAGTCGTTCGGATTTCGAGGCCATCGAAAATCTCACCGGCTGGTTCACCACAATCACCGCACACGAGGCTTTCGATCAGCTTCGGACGCGCAAACGGCGCGCCGAACTACCGCTGGCCGACGCCGGCGAACTGGACCGGCCGGCGGGAACCGGGTCGGCGCCAGCGGACGAGGACGCGCTGCTGGCCGATTCGGTCAGTCGCGCGCTGCTGGTCGTGCTCGACCGGCTCTCGCCTGCCCAGCGCGTTGCTTTTGTGCTGCACGATGTATTCGCTGTGCCGTTCGAGACGATCGCAGGCGTGTTGGATCGGTCGCCGGCGGCGGCAAAGAAGCTCGCGAGCCGGGCCCGCGCGCGGCTGCTGGGCACCACTCCTGCCCAACCTCGCCGCGCAGCCGATCACCTCGAGATCGTGGAAGCATTCCTGGCGGCCTCCCGCGGCGGTGATATCGCGACTTTGCTGGAGCTGCTCGCTCCCGAGGTGGTGCGCCGGGTCGATCGGACGCTGGTTCCTGCCGATGTGCCGATCGAGCTGCGTGGGGTCGGTGAGGTCGCCGAGGAGACCCGTCGATTCGCCCAGCGGGCGCGGGTCGGGGTCGTCATGCTCATCGACGGCGCGCCGGGCATAGTGATCGCGCCGCGCGGGCGCGCGCAGATCATGCTGCAGATCGGCATTGGATCCGACAACCGCATTCACACGCTCGACATCACTGGTGACGCCCAGCGCCTGCGCCGGGCAGTTCTCGCTCTGCCACTCCTGCCATCCCAGGCACACCACAGGCCCATCGGGTACCAAGGACATCAGACACAGTCGGCGGGGCGGCCGGCTTGGGGGCAAGATCGGGAGCATCATGCTCGATAAGCCGTTCGGACGGCGGAGTCTGCTGCGGGGCGCCGGTGCGCTCGCCGCAGCGTCGCTGGTACCGTCGGGCGCCGGCTGTGCTTCCGACGACGACGCGTTGACGTTTTTCTTTGCGGCCAACCCGGACGAGCGCGATGCCAGGATGGGCATCGTCGACGAATTTCAGCGCCGCCATCCCGACATCAAAGTTCGCGCGGTGTTGTCCGCGCCGGGCGTCATGCAGCAGCTAGCGACGTTCTGTGCGGGCGGTAAGTGCCCGGATGTGCTGATGGCGTGGGAATTGACCTACGCCGAACTCGCCGCCCGAGGGGTGTTGCTAGACCTGAACACGTTTTTGGCTCGCGATCAAGCCTTCGCAGCGGAACTGAAGTCAGACGGCATCGGAGCCCTGTATGACACCTTCACGTTCAACGGAGGCCAGTACGCACTCCCGGAGCAATGGTCGGGAAACTACCTGTTCTACAACAAACGGCTTTTTGCCGAGGCCGGAGTGCCGGCGCCGCCCAGAATGTGGGAGCAGCCGTGGACTTTCGGGGAATTCCTGGACACGGCCATTGCTCTCACCAAGCGGAACCGTTCTGGACGGGCCACCCAATGGGGTTTCGTCAACATGTGGTTTTCGTACTACTCGGCTGGGCTGTTCGCCATGAACAACGGGGCACCGTGGTCCACCCCACTGAAGAACCCAACCCACTTCAACTTCGATAACGACGCGTTCATTGAGGCGGTGCAGTTCTACGCCGACCTGGCTAACAAGCACAAGGTGGCGCCCAACGCATCCGAGGTGCAGTCGATGTCTACACCCGATCTGTTCGCGGCGGGCAAAGCGGCGATCGCGATGGGCGGCCACTGGCGTTACCAGACTTTCATTCGAGCCGACGGCCTGGATTTCGATGTCGCTCCATTGCCAGTAGGGCCACGCCGGCAGGGACAGCCCGCCCACTCCGATATCGGTTCCACGGGACTGGCCATCTCAGCGAGCAGTCAGCGCAAGCAGCAGGCATGGGAATTCGTAAAGTTCGCGACCGGTCCCGTCGGCCAGGCGCTGATCGCCGAATCCAGTCTTTTCGTGCCGGTGCTGCGGTCTGCCCTCAACTCGACCGGATTCGCCAAAGCCCACCAGAATGTCGGCAACCTCGCGGTGCTCACTCAAGGGCCGGCATATTCCGAGGGACTGCCGGTCACCCCGGCGTGGGAAAAGATCGTCGCCCTGATGGACCGCAATTTTGGACCTGTGCTGCGCGGATCCCGGCCGGCGACATCGCTGACGGGGCTGTCGCCGGCTCTCGACGAGGTGCTGCGCACCCCATGACATCGATCGATACGCCCGCCGTGCCCGGGCGGGTTACCCGCAATCGCTCCAAGGGCGCCGGTCCTTGGCGACGGCGCGCCTGGACCGGCCGACTTTTCGTCGCACCGAACCTGGCGGCGGTCGCGGTGTTCATGCTGTTTCCGCTCGGATTCTCGCTGTACATGAGCTTTCAGCAGTGGGACGTGTTCAGACCGCCAAAGTTCGTGGGCCTGAAGAACTTCGAAGCGCTTTTCACGTCCGACCCGCTCTTCCTCATCGCCATCCGCAACACCGTGATCTTCACCCTCGGGACGGTCGTGCCGACTATCGCCATCAGCCTCGTCGTGGCCGGCGTGCTGAACCGGAAAGTCAGGGGCATCGGTGTTTTTCGCACCATTGTCTTTCTGCCGCTGGCTATCTCGTCGGTGGTAATGGCGGTCGTGTGGCAGTTCGTCTTCAACACCGACAATGGGCTGCTCAACATCATGTTGGGCTGGGTCGGGATCGGCCCGATCCCATGGCTGGTCGACCCCAGATGGGCCATGGTCTCGCTATGCATCGTCAGCGTGTGGCGCAGTGTGCCATTCGCGACGGTCATCTTGCTGGCGGCGATGCAGGGGGTGCCGGAGACCGTCTACGAAGCGGCCAAAATCGATGGCGCGGGCGAGATACGGCAGTTCGTGTTCATCACCGTGCCGCTGATCCGGGGGTCGATATCGTTTGTGGGGATCATTTCGATCATCCACGCGTTCCAGGCATTTGACATGGTCTACGTCCTCAACGGCGCGAATGGCGGCCCGGAAACCGCGACGTATGTTCTGGGCATCATGCTGTTCCAGCATGCGTTCTCCTTCCTGGAATTCGGCTACGCGTCCGCACTGGCATGGGTGATGTTCGCCATCTTGCTGGTGCTGACCGTGTTTCAATTGCGACTCACGCGACAGCGGTCTTGGGAGACTTCTCGTGGTCTCAGCTGAGCGCGTGTTCACGCGCAATGTCATTCGTGGTGTTCTGGTCTACACCGCGCTGATCAGCATCGCGTGGTGCTGGCTGTTCCCGATTGCCTGGGCGGTGTCCGGCTCGTTGAAACGGGAAGGTGAGGTGACCGAGCCAAGGCTGTTGCCGGCTCACCCGCGGTGGTCGAACTACACCGAGGTGTTTGCGCTGATGCCGTTCTGGCGCATGTTCTTCAACACCGTGCTGTACGCCGGATGCATCACGGCCGGCCAGGTCTTCTTCTGCTCATTGGCCGGATATGCATTCGCGCGACTGCAATTTCGCGGCCGTGACACGCTGTTCGTTTTGTACCTGGGCACCCTGATGGTGCCGCTGACCGTGACCGTGATCCCGCAGTTCATCTTGATGCGGACCGTCGGGTGGGTCGACACTCCATGGGCGATGATTGTGCCGGGCTTGTTCGGCAGCGCTTTTGGCACTTACCTGATGCGCCAGTTCTTTTCGACGCTACCGACCGACCTCGAGGAGGCGGCGATACTCGACGGTTGTTCGCCCTGGCAGATCTACTGGCGGATCCTGCTGCCGCATGCGCGGCCCGCGGTGATGGTGCTCGCGGTGCTCACCTGGGTCAACGTCTGGAACGACTTCCTGTGGCCGCTGCTGATGCTGCAGCGCAACAGCCTGGCCACGCTGACGCTCGGGCTGGTCCGGCTGCGCGGCGAATACGTCGCGCGCTGGCCGATAATCATGGCGACCTCGATGCTGATCATGCTGCCGCTGGTCATCATTTACGCGATCGCCCAACGTTCCTTTGTCCGGGGTATCGCCGTCACGGGACTCAACGGGTAAGACATGGCCTCAGTGACTTTCGAGCAGGCGACGCGACGCTATCCGGGTGCCGAGCGGCCCGCACTGGACGGCCTGGATCTGGACGTCGGCGACGGGGAGTTCGTCGTTCTGGTTGGACCATCCGGATGCGGAAAGACGACCTCGCTGCGGATGGTGGCCGGGCTGGAAGCGGTGGACTCCGGGCTTATCCGGATCGGCGACCGTGACGTTACCAACGTCGATCCCAAGGAT
>DASXMA010000471.1:0-6085 GCA_036495965.1 Mycobacterium sp. | reverse complement strand
GGTGACGTAGTAGGGCCTCATCGACCCCAACCTTATTTGTGGGGCACCCTATTGTGTGCGCGTGAGGTCGAAACGTCCGCCGCCGCCTGCGCCCGAGGCATTGAGCCCGCTCGTCGACGCGCACACCCACCTCGACGCGTGTGGCGCGCAAGACAGTGCGGACGTGGTCGCCATCGTTGAGCGCGCGGCGGCGGTCGGAGTGGGCGCGGTGGTCACCATCGCCGACGATCTGGAATCGGCGCGCTGGGTGACGCGGGCGGCCGAGTGGGATTGGCGGGTTTATGCCGCTGTGGCGTTGCATCCCACACGCGCGGACGCGCTGAACGATGCTGCTCGGGCCGAGATCGAGCGGCTGGCGGCCCACCCCAGGGTGGTGGCCGTCGGTGAAACCGGCATGGATCTGTATTGGCCCGGGCGCCTGGACGGCTGCGCGCAGGTGGGCGTGCAGCGAGAAGCGTTCGCGTGGCATATCGACCTCGCCAAACGGTGCGGGAAACCGCTGATGATCCACAACCGGGAGGCCGACGCGGAGGTGCTCGACGTGTTGCGGGCTGAGGGTGCGCCCGACGTCGTGATCTTCCACTGCTTTTCGTCGGACGGTGCGATGGCCCGCCGCTGCGTCGACGCCGGGTGGTTGCTCAGCCTGGCGGGGACAGTGAGCTTCCGTAACGCGCGCGCCCTGCGCGAAGCCGTGCCGTTGATACCCGCAGAGCAGCTTCTGGTGGAGACCGATGCGCCGTATTTGACCCCCCATCCTTACCGTGGCGCAGCGAACGAGCCGTACTGCCTTCCCTATACTGTTCGGGCGATCGCTGAACTGGTCCGTCGGCCGCCCGAAGAGTTGGCGGAGATCACCACGAGTAATGCTCGCCGGGTCTATGGACTGGCCTCGCCGGGCGGGTGATTTCAATAACACCTTCGCGTCGGAGTTGCTGAACATTGGCCAGTTCGTTACCGTCTTGTGATCGAACGGTTGGGCCTGTGGGCCCTTTTGTCATTTTCTGCTGAGTTGGTCGTTGAAGTTATTGCTGAGGTCGGGGTAAACGGGCGTTGAGTGTATTAACGAAACTTCATCAATCCCCATCACCCATGTTGCGACTCGTCGTCGCAGGCCTGCTTTTAGTACTGACGTTGGCCGGTGGCTTGGCCGTCTCTGCATCCAAGACGGTGACGCTGACCGTCGACGGCATCGCGATGCGGGTGACAACCATGAAATCGCGGGTGATCGACATCGTCGAGGAGAACGGCTTCGCGGTCGACGAGCGCGACGATCTGTATCCCGCCGGTGATGTGCAGGTGCACGACGCTTCCAACATCGTGCTGCGGCGCAGCCGGCCGTTGCAGATCTCGCTGGACGGCCATGACGCCAAGCAGGTGTGGACCACGGCATCCACCGTGGACGAGGCGTTGGCTCAACTCGCGATGACCGACACCGCTCCCGCTGCGGCCTCTCGCGGCAGTCGCGTTCCGCTGGCGGGGATGGCTCTGCCCGTCGTCAGCGCTAAGGCCGTCAAGCTCAACGACGGGGGCGCGACCCGCATGGTGCACGTGCCGGCGCCCAACGTCGCGGGACTGCTGAGCGCCGCCGGCGCACCGCTGCTCGACAGCGACCAGGTGGTGCCCGCCGCGACATCACCGATCGTCGACGGTATGGAGATCCAGGTGACCCGTAACCGCATCCAGCGGGTCACTGAGCGAATTCCGCTGCCGCCGAACGCACGCCGGGTGGAGGACCCGGACATGAACATGAGTCGGCAGGTAGTCGAAGATCCGGGTAGCCCGGGCACGCAGGACGTGACGTACGCGGTGGCCACCGTCAATGGTGTGGAGACCGGCCGGATCCCCGTCGCCAACGTCGTGCTCACACCGGCCCGCGAATCCGTGGTGCGCGTGGGCACCAAGCCCGGCACCGATGTGCCCCCGGTGAGCGACGGATCCATCTGGGACGCCATCGCGGGCTGCGAGGCCGGCGGAAACTGGGCGATCAACACCGGTAACGGGTACTACGGTGGTGTGCAATTCGACCAGGGCACCTGGGAACGTAGCGGCGGGCTGAGGTTCGCCTCTCGGGCCGACCTCGCGACCCGGGAAGAGCAGATCACCATTGCCCAGGTGACGCGGGACCGCCAGGGGTGGGGCGCGTGGCCAGTGTGCAGCGGAAGAGCTGGTGCACGCTGACCATCCGGCTGCTCGGGCGCACCGACATCAGGCGGCTGGCTAGCGAACTTGAATTCCGGCCGCGGAAGGCACTCGGCCAGAATTTCGTGCACGACGCCAACACCGTGCGACGAGTGGTTACGACCTCGGGGGTCAGCCGCTCCGACCATGTCTTGGAGGTCGGTCCCGGTCTCGGGTCGCTCACACTCGCGCTGCTCGACCGCGGCGCCGCCATCACCGCCGTCGAAATCGACCCGGTATTGGCCGCTCGGCTACCTCAGACCGTTGCCGAGCATTCGCATAGTGAAATCCAGCGGCTGACGGTGCTCAATCGCGACGTCTTGACCCTTCGTCGCGACGATCTTGCCCCAGGCCCGACAGCCTTAGTCGCCAATCTGCCCTACAACGTTGCGGTCCCAGCGCTGTTGCACCTGCTTGCCGAATTTCCGTCGATTCAGGTCGTGACGGTGATGGTGCAGGCCGAGGTCGCCGAACGACTTGCCGCCGAGCCGGGCGGCAAGGACTACGGTGTGCCCAGCGTCAAGGTGCGTTTCTTCGGACAGGTTCGCCGCTGCGGAATGGTTTCGCCAACGGTCTTCTGGCCCATTCCCCGTGTCTATTCCGGATTGGTTCGCATCGACCGGTACGCGACCTCGCCGTGGCCACCCGACGCAGCTTTCCGGCAGCAGGTATTCGAACTGGTTGACATCGCGTTTGCTCAGCGCCGCAAGACATCTCGCAACGCGTTCGCCGACTGGGCGGGATCGGGCAACGAGTCGGCGAATCGATTGCTCGCCGCCAGCATCGATCCCGCCCGTCGCGGTGAGACGCTGTCCATCGACGACTTCGTGCGGCTGTTGCGACGTTCCGGTGATCCGGACGAGAGCACCATCCCGGCGAGCCCGGATACCGCGCTGCGGCACGTTTCAAGGCAGGCTTCTGCCGGCTGATTGCGCCGCCGTTAGGTGCCGCTGCGTGTAGTTCGCCTGCCGCAGCGATAGTCTGCTGCGGTGTCCGCGTCTGACGGCAACACCGCTGCGCAGTGGGTACCCACCGGGTCCGTCACCGTTCGAGCGCCCGGAAAAGTCAACCTGTACCTGGCGGTCGGCGATCGCCGCGAGGACGGCTATCACGAGCTGACGACGGTGTTTCAAGCCGTCTCGTTGCTCGACGAGGTGACGGTGCGCAATGCCGATGTGTTGTCGCTCGAGCTCGTCGGCGAGGGCTCCGACACACTGCCCACCGATGAACGCAACCTTGCCTGGCAGGCTGCCGAGTTGATGGCCGACCACGTCGGCCGCGCGCCCGATGTCTCGATCATGATCGACAAGTCCATTCCGGTGGCCGGCGGTATGGCAGGTGGCAGCGTGGATGCGGCAGCGGTGCTGGTTGGCATAAACGCACTGTGGGAACTCAATGTGCCTCGCCGCGATCTCCGCATGCTCGCCGCGCAACTGGGCAGCGACGTGCCATTCGCTCTACACGGCGGCACCGCCCTGGGAACCGGTCGTGGCGAGGAGTTGGCCACCGTCCTGTCCCGAAACACCTTCCACTGGGTGCTGACGTTCGCTGAGCGCGGGCTACTTACTCCGGCGGTGTTCACCGAGCTCGACCGGCTCAGGGACAGCGGAGACCCGCCGCGGCTGGCTGAGCCCAGGCCGGTGCTGGCGGCCCTTGCCGCGGGCGATCCAGCGCAGCTGGCGCCGCTGCTGGGCAATGAAATGCAAGCGGCCGCGGTGAGCCTGGACCCGGCACTACGGCGTACTCTGCGCGCCGGTATGGAGGCCGGTGCCCTGGCGGGCATCGTGTCCGGCTCGGGTCCGACGTGCGCCTTTCTGTGCACCTCAGCGTCTGCGGCGGTCGATATCGGCACCCAGCTGTCCGGAGCGGGTGTCTGCCGCACGGTCCGGGTTGCCAGCGGACCGGTACCCGGTGCCCGGGTAGTGCCGGCACCGATGACTGAAGTCTGAACGGGATGTGAAATACAACTCAGGGCGCGTCAGAGTTTGGCGGCTACTTAAGAAAAGTTTAAGATGACTCGCGGTGACGAGTAGCGGTAAGCAGGACCACTCGATTTCGTCGTCTGCCGGGCGCTGCGGTGGACGGCCGACGGATCGACACCGGCCGGGCTTGGTGTGCCAGTTTTCTGCTAACCAGGTAACCGAGCGCGGGGTTGCCGGCTCATCGCTGTTCCGAGACCTAACCGCTCCCCAACTGTGCTCGCGCGCCTGCTTCAAAGTAGCCCCCAGCAGGCGGAATATGAGGTTTCGGGCGTTGGGGAAAGTGCCCGGACCGAGGAGGCCTTTGTGAGCAGGTTTACCGAGAAGATGTACCACAACGCCCGCACCGCAAGCACGGGCATGGTCACCGGTGAACCGCACGAACCCGTCCGCCACACCTGGGGAGAGGTCCACGAGCGCGCTCGGTGCGTTGCGGGCGGCCTGGCCGCCGCGGGCATCGGCCTCGGCGACGCGGTTGGTGTGCTCGCCGGCTTCCCGGTGGAGATCGCCCCGACGGCGCAGGGCCTGTGGATGCGCGGTGCCAGCCTGACCATGCTGCACCAGCCCACACCACGCACCGACCTGGAGGTATGGGCCGAGGACACCATGACCATCATCGGCATGATCGAGGCCAAGGTCGTCATCGTCTCCGAGCCATTCCTGGTGGCCATCCCGGTGCTCGAGGAGAAAGGCATCAAGGTCCTCACCGTCACCGACCTGCTGGCGTCGGATCCGATCGACCCCGTCGAGGTCGACGAGGACGACTTGGCGCTGATGCAATTGACTAGCGGCTCCACTGGGTCTCCCAAGGCGGTCCAGATCACCCACCGCAACATCTATTCCAACGCCGAGGCGATGTTCATCGGCGCCCAGTACGACGTCGACAAGGATGTCATGGTCAGCTGGCTGCCCTGCTTCCACGACATGGGCATGGTCGGCTTCCTCACCATCCCGATGTACTTCGGCGCAGAGCTGGTCAAGGTCACACCGATGGACTTCCTGCGCGACACGCTGCTGTGGGCCAAGCTCATCGACAAGTACAACGGCACCATGACCGCGGCGCCCAACTTCGCCTACGCGCTGCTCGCCAAGCGGTTGCGTCGCAACGCCAAGCCCGGCGACTTCGACCTGTCGACGCTGCGCTTCGCGCTGTCCGGTGCCGAGTCCGTCGAACCCGCCGACGTCGAGGACCTGCTCGACGCGGGCAAGCCGTTCGGGCTCAACCCCTCGGCGATACTGCCGGCCTACGGCATGGCCGAGACGACCCTGGCGGTGTCGTTCTCGGAGTGCGACGCCGGCCTCGTCGTTGACGAGGTCGACGCAGATCTGCTGGCTGCCCTGCGCCGGGCAGTGCCCGCCACCAGGGGCAACGTCCGCAGGCTGGCCACGCTGGGTCCGCTGCTGCAGGACCTCGAAGCCCGCATTATCGACGAGCACGGCGATGCGATGCCCCCGCGCGGCGTCGGTGTCATCGAGCTGCGTGGCGAGTCGCTGACGCCCGGCTACCTCACCATGGGCGGCTTCATCCCGGCTCAGGACGAGCACGGTTGGTACGACACCGGTGACCTCGGCTACATCACCGAGGAAGGCCACATCGTGGTGTGCGGCCGCGTCAAGGACGTCATCATCATGGCCGGCCGCAACATCTATCCGACCGACATCGAACGGGCCGCCAGCCGCGTCGACGGTGTCCGGCCCGGCTGCGCCGTCGCCGTGCGGCTTGATGCCGGCCACTCGCGCGAGACGTTCGCCGTCGCCGTCGAGTCCAATGCCTGGCAAGACCCGGCCGAAGTGCGCCGCATCGAGCATCAGGTCGCGCACGAGGTCATCAGCGAAGTCGACGTGCGGCCACGCAATGTGGTGGTGCTCGGTCCGGGGACCATTCCGAAGACGCCGTCAGGCAAGCTGCGCCGGTCCAACTCGGTCAC
>DASXMA010000470.1:0-2194 GCA_036495965.1 Mycobacterium sp. | reverse complement strand
AGCCCGCGCAATCCAGTTATCGGCGACACGGTGCTGTTGCGGGCCGAGAAACGCCAGGGTATCGGCACCATCGTCGACACGGACGCGATTAGGTACAGAGTCTATTGGCGTAATGGGCCAGATGAACTTTCTTGGCATGCCGCGCCGAGTTGACCGTCCCACGACTCGACTACGGACGGGGATGGCCATGACGAACCCCGTGGCAACGAGCACCCGTGATGGCGATGCCTTAGAAAGCCTTGGAGGTAGGTAAGTGAAATTCGAAATAGGCGACACGGTGCAAGTGGGTACGCGCGTCGGCAGGATCACCGACATCGGCACCGTACTAATTCAGGTCAAGACGAATGACGGTGGCTTCCGCATGGCCTGCCCGTGGGAAGTGGTGAGAATCCGTCGCTGTCACGAGGGGCGGCTGCGAGTTTGAGCCAGAGCGAACTGGGAATGGGTCGTGATCGTGGAGAGACCCGTGCGCGAAGCCAACTTGGCCTGGGCGGTCGCTGAAGCCGCCAAGCCGTACCTGAGCGCCGTTGAACGTAACGTCGTCTTTGTGGCGCTCGGTGCGGGGGAGACATTCGCAGCGATTCGCCAACTGTTCAGATTGGTTGGGATCAAACGCATCCCACTGGGACCCGATCTGCTGCAACAGTGCAGAACGTGGTTGGACGCATATGGCGGGTACGAGGACGAACGGTACCTTCGTCGCCTCATCGAGGAATCATTGATTCCATACGTGATCCGGTCCCCGGCAACCATACGGGCCACCCGTGTGCCAGCCAGGCGGTCGTCCCGGAGCTACCGATTCGGGGATCGCCTTGGGGGTATGGGTATCTCCTCTTGCTAAGCAGACTAGCGATTTCGCGTCGCAGCGCGGCACAATGTCATCGGTTTGGTTTTGCAACGGATGTGAGCGTCGGTGTTACGCGCGGAACCGGCTGAGCGTGCGAATCTTGTTCATCACGTCCAACGCGGCGACCTTGTAGGCCTCCGCGAACGTCGGGTAGTTGAACACCGCATCCACCAGATACTCAAGCGTGCCGCCACAGCCCATCACCGCCTGCCCGATGTGCACGAGTTCGGTCGCATTGCTACCGAAGACGTGCACCCCCAGCAGCCTCAGGTCATCGGGGGACACTAGCAGTTTGAGCATGCCGTGACAGGCGCCGGCGATCTGCCCGCGGGCCAGCTCGCGGTAGCGGGACACGCCGACCTCGTAGGCAATCGAGTCGTTGGTGAGCTCGATTTCGGTGGCGCCGACGTAGGACACCTCCGGAATCGTGTAGATGCCGATCGGCTGCAACTGAAGCATGCCGGCCGTCGGCTCGCCGAAGGCGTGGTAGGCGGCCAGTCGGCCCTGCTCCGTCGATGTGGCGGCCAGCGCCGGGAACCCGATCACATCGCCGACCGCATAGATATGGTCGACCTGGGTGCGGAAGTTGCCGTCGACGGAAATCCTTCCATGGCTGTCGGCTTCCAACCCGGCGTTGGACAGGTCCAGATGCTCGGTCTGGCCCTGCCGCCCAGCCGAATACATTACCGCCTCGGCGGGGATCTGCTTGCCGCTGGCCAGGGTGGTGACCGTGCCGGAGGCCCCAACGTCGACGGCGGTCACTTCCTCGCCGAACCGGAAGGTGACGGCCAGATCGCGCAGGTGAAACTGCAGGGCCTCGACGATCTCGGGATCACAGAAATCCAGCATGGTGTGGCGTTTTTCGACGACGGTCACCTTGGTGCCGAGGGCGGCGAACATCGAGGCGTATTCGATGCCGATCACGCCGGCGCCGACCACCACCATGGATGCCGGCACGAATCTCAGGTTGAGGATGCCGTCGGAGTCCAGCACCTTTTCTTCGTCGAACTCGACGCCCGGCGGTCGCGCTGGCCTGGTGCCGCTGGCGATGACGATGTAGCTCGCGCTGACCGCGACCCGCTCAGCCCGATGCTGGTCTTCGACCAGTACGGTGTGTTCGTCGATAAAGCGGCCGTGGCCGGTGTAGAGCTCGATGCGGTTGCGCATCAGCTGGGAGCGAACCACCTCTTGGTCCTTGCCAATAACGTGCTGGGTGCGGGCCAACAGGTCGGCGGGGGTGATGTCTTCTTTGACGCGGTAACTCGCGCCGTACAGCTCGCGCTGAGTGATGCCAGTCAGGTAGAGCACCGCCTCGCGCAGCGTCTTCGACGGGATCGTGCCGGTGTT
>DASXMA010000469.1:0-2456 GCA_036495965.1 Mycobacterium sp. | reverse complement strand
GATTACAGTTGTCGATCCCGCCACCGAGGAGCAGGTCGCCGAGTTCAAAGATTGCGGGCCAGAAGCCGTCAACGACGCGGTCGCGCGGGCGAAGGCGTCCTTTGAGTCGGGTGTCTGGCGGGATAAGCCTCCCAGCGAACGAGCCAAAATCCTATGGCGGGTCGGCGAACTGATTGACCAGAACGCGGAGCTGCTGGCCGAACTCGAATCGCTCAACGCCGGCATGACCCCACTGCAAGCGCAGGGAACCGTAACGGTCGGCTCCGAATTTTTCCGCTACTACGCCGGCTGGTGCACCAAGATCGAGGGCATCGCGGCCGACGTCCACACCGGCGGTCTCACGGGCATCGACTCACATCAGCACGCCTACACCCTCAAAGAACCCTACGGCGTGGTGGGGCTGATATTTCCGTGGAACGGGCCGGTCTTCAATTTCTGCTGCAAGCTTGCGCCGGCGCTCGCGGCAGGCTGTAGCAGCGTGGTCAAGCCGGCCGAGGAGACCCCGCTGTCGGCGCTGGTGTTGGACAACATCCTGCACGAGGCGGGTGTGCCCGAGGGAGTCGCAAACCTGCTGTTGGGCTACGGGCACACCGCGGGTGCCGCGATCACCGCGCACCCCGACGTCGAGAAGGTTGCCTTCACCGGATCAACCGAGGTGGGCAGGGAAATCGCGCACGCGGCCGGAGCAAGCAACCTGAAGAAGGTCACGCTGGAGCTCGGCGGGAAATCGCCGGTGGTGGTCTTCGATGACGCCGAACTGCAGAAGGCCATCCCGATGTCGGCATTTGGCACCTTCATCCACTCCGGACAGGCATGTGTGTGCGGGTCTCGCATCTTCGTGCAGCGCGGTGTCTACGACCAGTTCGTGGAGGGCCTGGCGAAGGTTGCGGACGGACTGCCACAAGGCGGCCCCAAGGACGAGGGCAGCTTGATCGGTCCGCTGATCAGCCAGAAGCAGCTGACCCGCGTGCTGGGTTACCTCGACCAGGGCAGGTCCGACGGCGTCGAAGTCGTGACCGGCGGGCACCGGGTGGACCGGAAGGGTTACTTCGTCCGCCCCACCGTGCTCACCAACGTCGCGTCGACGAGCCGACTCTTCCAGGAGGAGATCTTCGGACCGGTGGTCGCGGTCGTCCCCTTCGACGACGAGGAGGAAGCGGTGGCTCTGGCCAACGACAGCACCTACGGGTTGGCCGCCACCGCCTGGACCAAAGACCTGGGCCGCGCCCACCGAATTGCCAAGCGGCTCAAGGCCGGAACCGTGGGGCTGAACTGTCAGATGCAGTTCGATCACTCCATGCCCTTTGGCGGGTACAAGCAGTCCGGTTGGGGCTATGAGTCCGGCAAAGCCGGCCTCGACACCTACCTGCAGACGAAAATCGTTTGGGCCCAGATGTAAAGCCTCCGCGAACGTGAGACTGACTTCACGTTCGCGACCCAGCGTGCAGCCAGGTTTATGTTCGCCGGGTCGGCGCAGATGTATTGCCCGCGTCAGCCGGCGGGTTCGTAACGCAGCATCGTGACGTCGTGTTCGGGATAGTCAGGTAACCGCCGACTCCGCCTCGGATGCCATCGTGGGCGGGGTCGTGTATCCGATCCTCTCTGGCGCATAACCATATTCGCGGCGGCGGGCCGAACTAACGACCCGAATAATCGTCGAGGCGCTGGCCCGCCGACGCTGAGTACCCGCCGGTCAGGCCAACACTGAGAACGCGAATCGACAGCATGAGCGGAATGCATGGTCTAGGTATGAAGCTATGACACAAAATCACACGCCGGAGCCGTCCGATCAAGTCGCCCCGAAGACGCTTGCCGCGTGGCAGTACTTCCAGCAGATGCTCGCCGACGTCACCAAGGTGGTGATCCAGGACGCCGAATCCGAGCAAGAACTCCTCGAGGGGCTTCGGGTCATTGCCCGGGTGTCGTCGCTGTGCTCCCAACTATCCGTCGAGGCCGACCTCGACCAGCCGTCATTCTTCGACATGTGCTCGGAGAATCGGATGATCGGCGGCCCCAATCCCGACGGCAACTACTACCTGGCGATGATCCGCGGCGACCGGCGCTACTGGATCACCGGTGCCCGGGGCACAAGTGCCTACCTCGGGTTCCAGGTCCTGGCCGGCACCGGACTAACTCCCCGCCGGATGTCCAATTACGTCAGCGACACCGACCTGGCGCTGACCTCAGGCGAATTCGCGCTCGTCCTCTCAGCTGACGAGCCCTCCGATCTCGCCGGTGCGAAGTGGGAGCAGATCCCCGATGACGCATCATCGGTCGTCGTCCGGGAGTACCTCGGTGATCGCGGCTCCGAAAAGTTGGCCACCCTGCGAATCAAAGCCCTCGATCCCTGTCCGCTCGCGCCGCTGACCGACGACGAACTCGCCGAACAATTCACCGCGATGGCGTGGACACTGATGAAGCTCGCCACCCTGCACCGCACCATCAAGCCCGAGCTG